>DAIPIQ010000231.1:0-4687 GCA_036770745.1 Opitutaceae bacterium
CGGTGCTCGAGGTAGGGGGCGACCTCCTCCCGGCGCAGACGAAGGATCAGCGCCCATGCCGTGTCGGCGAGGAGGAAGACGGGCCGCCCGTCCGAGCCGACGAAGAAGCGTCCGTTGTCGGCCACGCGCAACGGCTCGACCGGGGCGACCTCCGCCCGGGCGACGGCTGCGAGGCAGAGCAGGGCGAGCCAGCGGGCGCGTATCATCGGGGTCCTGGAGCGGAGGTTCGAAGTTCGAGCACCCAATCGGAATCGCGGCCTTTCGCCCCCGGAGGATCGAAGACCCGGGCGCCTTCGGCGGGGAAACGGCCGATCTCGAGGTAGGAGCCGTCGCGCGGATCGAACCAGCGGGCGTGCACCTGCGGCCCGCGCACGCGGCTCATGTCGACCGTGAAGTCCTTGCCCACGGTCGTGTAGACGAGCGCCCAGCGCCCTTCGCGATCGACCGTTGCGCAGCGGAGGTCGGGCAGGCGCTCGGTGTCGGTGCCGAGGTCGTTGCCGACCTCGGAGAGCAGGATCGACTGGTCCGGCGTGGCCGTGGCGATGCGCGGCTCCATGAGGGCGCGGAGGTGCCGCATGCTCTTCGCGCCCGGGGCCTCGAGCGCCGGTCCGTAGAGGACGCCCTTCGCCCCGGAAGGATCCTGCATGCACCAGAGATAGTCGTGGCCGTAGGCGTAACCGAAGCCGCCGAAGAAGACCGACCAGTAGGCCTGGAAACGCTGTCCCCAGCCGCCGTCGAAGAGGCGCACCGCCGCGTGCTTCTTCAACCACTGATGGATCTCCTTGTCGCAATCCTCGTAGCCGCTCTCGGCGTTGAAGGTGGGTTTGACGGGGTCGGTGAGGTTCCAGTCGCGCGTGAGCGTCGTGCGGATCTGGTCGGTGAAGTTGTGGGTCTGGATCGCGTAGAAGTCGCACCACTCCGCCCGCTGGTAGTAGGTCGAGGGCTGGCCGACGACGCCCTTGTCGGGAAACCCGTGGATCGAGATCAGCTTGGTCGGGTCGGCCGCGCGCAGGGCTTTGCCGAGTCGGTCGAAGTGGTCGACCTGCTCCGGCGTGAGCGGCTGGTCGTCGAGCGGCCGCTTGATCTTGTAGAACTCGGCGGCGACGAAATAGATCACGTTGGGTCGGTCGCGGTAGCGCCGGCCGAGCTCCTCGCCATAGGCCGCCATGCGTTCCGGGGTGTAGGCGCGCAGCGTCGTGCCCCAACCGGCGATCACGACCACGTAGAGGCCGTGCTTCGCGGCCTGATCGACGATCCTGTCGTTCTTCGCCCAATGCTCCGCCGACAGCGGGGCCTCGTTGTCCGGGCGCGTGCCGGCGTGGAAGTCGGCCATGACGACGTTGAAGTTCTTCGCGGCCCGGTCGCGGAGATAGACGTCGAGGTCGGCCTCCGAGAGCGTGCGCAACTGCCAGGCGGTGTCGGCGAGGAGGAAGAACGGCGTGCCGTCGGCGTGCTCCAGGGTGCGACCGTCCTTCGAGACGCGCAACGCGCCGTGCCGCTCCCAGGCCGGCGCGGCCCCCGACGCGGACGCGGTGGCGAGGCAGAGGGTCAGGACAACGAGGAATTGGATCAGGCGGTGTTTCATGGCGTGGGCGGGTTCAGGTGGTTGTCGCGAAGGTGCATGATGAAAAACTCGATCGACGGGCCGATGAGGGTCGGCCCGGTGCGCTTCAGTCCGTGGCCGTCGTCCGGGATCTCGTGGAAGGTGACCGGTGCTCCGGCCTCGCGCAGCGCGTCCGCGAGCAACCGACTCTGCCCGACGGGCACGCTCGTGTCGTCGATCCCGTGGTAGATCAGGAAGGGCGGTGCGTCCCGGGTGACGTAGGTGATGGGGTTGGCCCGGCGGACGCGGTCGGGATGTTCCTGGATCGGACCGCCGATCAGGACCGACTCGGGAGAGGTCGCCGGGTTGTGGCGCATCACGTTGGGTCCGGCCGGGGCCTGGGCGTCCATCTGGAGGAAGTCGGTCGGCCCGTACCAGTCGCACACCGCCTGGATCGCGCTGGAGACATGAAGGTTCTGCCCGACGTCGAACTCCCGGGTGTGGCCGGTCGCGCCGAGCAGGGCCGCGAGGTGGCCGCCGGCCGAGCCGCCCCAGGCACCGATGCGCGCGGGATCGAGCCCGTACCGTCCGGCATGGGCGCGCAACCAGCGGACGGCCGCCTTGCAGTCCTCGATCTGGGCGGGAAAGATCGCCTGGGTGCTGTAGCGGTAGTTGATGCTCGCGACCGCGAAGCCCGCCTCGAGGAGCTCGGCGAGCGCGCGGGTGCTCTCCTTGCTCCCCTGGCGGAAACCGCCGCCGTGGATGCTGATGATGACCGGAAAGGGCGGTACGCCCGGGGGCACGTAGAGGTCGAGCTTCTGCCGTTCGTGGCCGCCTTCGACATAGGCGAGGTCGCGGGTGACGACCGTGCCCTCCGGCGGAGGTCGACGCGCGGGCGCGACCGGATCCGCGATCGCCGACGGGGCGGGATTCGCGGCCGATGTCGTGCCGATGCCTGCGAGAAGGCAGAGGGCGAGCCGGGCGAGCAGGATCGTGGTGTCGTGTTTCATCGCGAAGGTCGGGGAGCGTTCGAAGCGGCGCCGGCGAACTCGTAGATGCGCTCGGAAAACTCCCGCAGGCGACCGGTATAGGGTTCGTGGGCGACGCCGAGCGGGTCCGCGAATCCGCTGTGTTGTTTCTGTTCCTTGCCGGGCATGTCGGCCCGGGTCTCGATCCAACCGCAGACCGTCCATCCGACGAAGTCGGGCCGGGCGAAGGCGTTGCGACCGAAGTCGAAGGCGAGTTCCCCCCGCTCCGCCTCGTCGCGGGCATGGGGCCCGTGGGGATTGGGCATGTGCGGGGAGGGCGCGGCGAACGAGCTGTCGCCGTTGAAGAAGGGCCGATCGGTGACCGCCCGCCAGCGATCGAGGGTCGCGCGCTGGGCGTCCCAGCGGCCGTACATCTGGTAGTGGACGACGTCGGTGTGGCGCGCGGTCACGGGCAGGACCGCGTCGGCCCCGTCGGTGTTGGCGTTGAGTTTGTCTCCAAAGATCAGGTGGTGCGGGGCGTGGCGCCGCACGGCCGCGACGGCGGTCCGGTAGTACTGATCGACCACGCGTTCGAGGAACGCCCGGTTGTCCTCCAGCTCGCGCGGGTTGGTGAAGTCGGTGAGCTCGCGCCAGCCGGTCGCGGCAAGCAGCTCGTCCCATGAGCGGAAGGCGACGCCGTAGCCGTCGTTGAAGGCGGCCAGATCGTCCGCGTAGCGCTCGCGGATGCAAGCGACCCAGGCCTGTTTGCCGGGGGCATGGGCGGAGAGGTTGCGCATCCAGCGCGGCCAGGTGGGGGGGGCGGGGCGGGCCGGCCCGTGGGAGACGACCGGCCGGGCGGCGGCCTCGGCGTCGGTGAAGACGGGGCAATCGGTGAAGGCCCAACCGAGCACCCACGGATCGGCGGCGCGCGGAGCGACGCGTTCGGCCGCGAGCGCGGCGCAGTGCGCGGCGAACTCCGGAGCGAACACGTCGTGGAAATCCGCCGCGGTCACGGCCCGGTAGTGCGGGATGCGCACGAAAGTGAGCGGGACGATCCCGGCGAAGCCGAGCCCCTCGACCAGCGGCCGGTTGTTGTGGATGCCGAAGTGATTGAAGCCGCAGGCCGCCATGTCGGCGATCACCCGGGCCCTGAGGCCGGCGCTCCAGGCGTCGTCGCCGACCGCGCGCGCCGCGAACCGCCTCATCCAGACGTCGACGTTGTACGGCTGGGCGAGAAAGGCCGACTCCACGTGATTGAGCCCGAAGCCGAGCCAGGCGTGACCCTCGGGCGTGACGAGCCACCACCGGTCGCCCCGCTCGAGGCGGAAGAAGCCCGTGGCCTCGAAGCGCAGCGACCGCAGGCCGCCGAACCGGTCGCGTCCGGATCCCGGCCTTGCCGCCGCGAGGCCGCGGGGCGCGCACGCGAGGGCGGCGGCGCCGAGTGCGCTCCGCAGGAACGTGCGGCGGCCCCCGGCGCGCGCGTCCTTCACCGGAAGCGAACCTCCCGGCTCCGGGCCGAGATCGCCGCCTCGGTCGCGGCGCGCTCCCGGGCGACGTCCTCCTCGATCGCGAGGAGTGCGGCCCGCATGGCGGCGGCCCGTCGCGGCTCACGATCCGAAAGGTCCGTGGTCTGGCCGGGATCGTCGACCACGTTGAAGAGGGCGAACGCGACGGGCTTGCGCGCCGGACGTTCTCCGGAGGCGAGGAGCATGAACGGCCCCTCGCGCAGGGCGGCGACGGGCGTCAGCGGCGGCCGGGGCGCCCGGCCCTGCACGCGCGTCAGGTAGCCCTCGCCGACGACCTCGGCGAACTCCATGACGTGGTGGTGCTGCCAGTAGAGCGGCTGGTGGCGCCGCACCGGCGCGTCAGACAACCAGTTTTCGAGGAGGCCGACCCCGTCGATCGCGCGATCCGCGGGAACGTCGAAACCCGTGAGCGCGGCGAGCGTGGGCAACACGTCGACGAATCCTCCGGGGGTGTCGGAGATCCGCGGGCGGATCCGCCCGGGCCAGCGCACCAGCGTCGGCACGCGGATGCCGCCCTCGTAGAGTTGGAACTTGGCTCCACGCAGTGGATACGCGGTGCCGTGACAGAAGAGCGAGAAGTCGATCTCGCGCAGCACGTCGGGACCGTTGTCGCTCGAGAAGTAGACGAGGGTGTCGTCGGCGAGGCCGAG
>DAIPIQ010000232.1:0-4677 GCA_036770745.1 Opitutaceae bacterium
CCGGCGCCGTGGCGGACGCGCTCAACCATCCCTGCGAACTCCACCGGCTCGAGGGCGTGCAACGCGGGCCGCCGCGGCCCGGCGACGGCTCGTGGGTGATCGATCTCGAAGCGGACGGCACGGTCTTCGAGGCCTGGGTGGGCCCGTCCACCGGCATGCATCCCGCCGGCTGGCGTGAAGGGGCGCGTCTCGCCGTGACCGGCATCACCGAGGCCCACACCCGCCCCGGACACCGCCTCGACCTGTATCCATTTCCCACCGACCTGCGGATCCACACCCGGACCGCGGCCGACGTGGCGATCGTCGCCCCGGCCCCGTGGCGCACCTCACCGGGGTTCACCCGGGCGGTCCTCGCCGTGCTCGGTGGCGTGGTCGTGCTCATGCTGGTGGTCCTCGGGGTCGCGCTGCTGCTCGTGCGCAAGAACGCCGCCCTCCGCGAGACCCGCCAACGGCTGCAGGAGGCGCGCGAGGAACTGACCCACCGCTTCAGCGCCCGCACCGGCGAGTGGCGCGAAGAGGTCGCGGCCCGCCACGCCGCGGAGGCGGATTTCGCCCTGCTCACGGCCGAGCGCACCCGGCTCGCCCGCGAGATCCACGACACCCTCGAGCAGACGCTCGCCAGCGTCGCGCTCCAGCTCGACGCCGCGATGGGCTTCCACGCCGACCAGCCCGAGGAGTCGATGCGCCTGCTCGGCATCGCCACCGCCCACCTCCGCGAAGGCCAGGCCGAGGTCCGCCGCTCGGTCTGGAACCTCCGCGCGATCAAACTGGAGGAGGCGACGCTCCCCGAGGCGCTCGAACAACTCGGCAAGGCCCTCACCGACTCGGTCGGCCCGACCGTCGAGGTCCGTTGCGAAGGCGCCCCGCGCCCGCTTCCGCCGCTCGTCGCCAGCCACCTCTTCCGCATCGCCCAGGAGGGATTGACCAACGCCCTCAAGCACGCCGCGGCACGCCGCGTCCTCCTTTCCCTGCGCTTCGCCAACGGCGTCTCCCTCACCATCGCCGACGACGGTCGCGGCTTCGATGGCGCGACGACCGCGACCGACGGCCGCTTCGGCCTGCGCGGCCTCCAGGAACGCGCCTCCGCCCTCCGCGCCGTCCTCCGCATCTCCTCCGAGCCCGGGGCCGGCACCCGTCTCCACGTCGACGTGCCCGCCGCCCAGCTCGAGGCCCCGTGAAAACATGAACAACCCCGCCCCGCCCCTCCGGCTCATGATCGTCGACGACCATCCGCTCTTCCGGGCGGGCCTGCGCACGGTCATCAGCCTGCGCAAGGACTTCGCGATCGTGGCCGAGGCCGAGGACCTGCCGAGCGCGGTCGAACTCCACCGCCGCCACCAACCCGCCGTCACCCTGATGGACCTGCGCCTGCCCGGCGACGACGGGATCGAGGCCACCCGCCGCATCTGCGCCGAGTCGCCCGGGGCGCGCGTGCTCATGCTCACGACCTACGACGGCGACGAGGACATCCACCGCGCCCTCCAGGCCGGGGCCGTCGGCTACCTCCTCAAGAGCGTCCCCGGCCCCGAACTCCTCCGCGCGATCGACGCCGCCGCCCGCGGCGAGCGCTACATCCCGCCCGCCGTGCAGCAGCGCCTCGACGAACGCTCCGCCTACGGCGAACTCACCGACCGCGAGCGCGAGGTGCTCCCCCTCGTCGTCAAGGGCCTGACGAACCGCGAGATCGCGGGCATCCTCAAGTTCACGGAGTTCACCGCCAAGGCCCACGTCCGCAGCCTCCTCGCCAAACTCGGCGCCGCCGACCGCACCGAGCTCGTTTCGATCGCCGTCCAGCGCGGCCTCATCCACCTCGACTGAGCCATGCCCATCGGTCTCCGCTTTCCGGATACAACGCGGATCCTCCGCCGGCTCCCACTCCTCCCGCTCCTCCTCGCCGCCGGCCTCGAGGCCGCTCCGTGGCATGCGGACTGGATCGCCGCCGCCCCCGCGGAGGAGCGCACCCCGCCCGACTCCTGGTACGCCTTCCGCCGCACGTTCTTCGCCGCGGAGAAGCCCGCCGAAGCCGTCGTGCGCATCGCCGTGGACTCGAAGTACTGGCTCTGGGTCAACGGCGCCCTCGTCGTGCGCGAGGGCGGTCTCAAGCGCGGTCCGAACCCCCGCGACACCTACCACGACACCGTCGACCTCGCCCCGCACCTCCGCGCCGGGCCCAACACGATCGCGGTCCTCGTCTGGTTCTGGGGCCGCCACGGCTTCAGCCATAACGACAGCGGGCGTTGCGGCCTGCTCTTCGATGCGGTCGTCGACGGGCGCCCCTGGTCGGACGCCGCCGCCTGGCGGGCGATCCGACATCCCGCGTTCGGAGCCTCGGGGCCGCCGCACCCGAATTTCCGCCTCCCCGAGGCCAACGTCCACTTCGACGCCCGGCTCGACCCGGCCGGCTGGGAACAGCCCGGCTTCGACGACTCGGCCTGGCCGCCCGCGGTCCCGCTCGGCCCGCCGCCGACGGCCCCGTGGCACGCCCTCCACCCCCGCCCGATCCCGCAGTGGCGCGACGACGGGCTGCGACCCTACGTCGCGCTGCGCACCGGGCCGCATCCCGACGGCGGCGTGCTCCTGCGGGCCCGGCTGCCCCACAACGCCCAGGTCACCCCGCACCTCACCGTGGCCGCCCCGGCGGGACGCACGATCGACATCCGCACCGACCACTACACGGGCGGCGGCGCGCCCAACGTCCGCACGGTCTACGTGACCCGCGACGGTATCCAGACCTTCGAGACACCGGCCTGGATGAACGGACACGAGGTCCACCACCACCTGCCCGACGACGTCACCGTGCTCGACCTCGCCTACCGCGAGACCGGTTACGACGCCGACTTCGCGGGCGCGTTCGGCTCCAGCGATCCCGCGCTCGACCAGCTCTGGCGCGAGTCCGCCCGCACGCTCCACGTCACCCTCCGGGACACCTACATGGACTGTCCCGACCGCGAGCGCGCCCAGTGGTGGGGCGACGTCGTGCTCGAGCTCGGGCAGACGTTCTACATGCTCGACCGGCGGGCCGACCTGCTCACCCGCAAGGCGATCCTCGAGCTCGTCGACTGGCAGCGGCCCGACGGCTCGCTCTTCTCCCCCGTCCCCGCCGGCAACTGGGACAAGGAACTCCCGACCCAGATGCTCGCCAGCGTCGGCCACTACGGATTCTGGACCCACCTCTTCCACTCCGGCGACCTCGGGCTCGCGCCGCGGATCCTCCCCGCGGTCGATCGCTACCTCGCCCTCTGGCGGATCGGGCCCGACGGCCTCGTCGAACCGCGCGCCGGAGGCTGGACCTGGGGCGACTGGGGCGAGCGCAAGGACATGGGGCTGCTCTTCAACGGCTGGTACGCCCTCGCCCTCCGCGGCCAGGCCGCGATGCACCGGGTCGCCGGCGACCCGGCGAAGGCCGCCGCGCTCGAGGCCGGCCTAGCCGCGCTGCGCGACGCCTTCAACGGCCTTTGCTGGGACGGCGCGGCCTACCGCTCTCCGGGTCACGCGGGGCCGGCCGACGATCGCGGCAACGGGCTCGCCGTGGTCGCCGGCCTCGCGCCGACGGAACGGTTTCCCGCCATCCGCGAGGTGTTGCGCACAACCGAGCATGCCAGCCCGTACATGGAGAAATACGTGCTCGAGGCGCTTCTCCAGATGGGTTTCGTCGACGACGCGCTCGCCCGGATGAAGCGCCGCTACCGCGCCATGCTGGAGGACGACCTCACCACGCTCTACGAAGGCTGGGGCGTCGGCGCGGAGGGCTTCGGCGGCGGCACCGTCAACCACGCCTGGAGCGGAGGGCCCTCGACGTTGCTTTCCCAATACGTCGCCGGCGTCGCTCCGCTCGAGCCCGGCTACGCGCGCTTCGAAGTCCGCCCGCGCCTCGGCCCGCTCAGCCACGTCGCCGCGATCGTGCCCTCGGCCCGCGGCCCGATCGCCGCCTCGACGCGCCGCCGCCCCGGGGGCCTCACCTTCGAGATCGCCGTGCCCGCCGGCACCCGCGCCACGCTCCCGGCCCCGGAGGCCGCCGGCGCGTGGGAGCGGATCGAGCGCCTGCCGGCCGATGCAACCATCCCCGTGCCGGAATCCGGACCGCTGGACCTCGGGCCCGGCCGCTGGCGGATCGACTGGCGCGACGCCCGCTAGCCCGGGCCGAAGCACACGGCCACCCGGGCCCCGCCCGACAGGGAGACGGCGCGAACGCTCAGGGAGAGCGGAGCTCGAGCTCCGGGAACCAGCGCATGAAGTCCCCGGGGTTCCTCGTGACGAGTCCGTCGAAACGGCAGGCGAAGGCGCCGATCAACAGATCGGCCACGGGGCGCCGCGCGGTCGCACCCCTTCTTCGCGCCCGGACGTAGGTCGCCCACGCTCCATGGGCGCGCTCGGTATCCGCCGGGCCCCAATCATCGGTGTGCCGGATGCCCGCCGCATCGAGGAACTCCGATTGCGCGGCGAGATCCCCATCAAAGGCCGCGGAAAGCTCGACCGCGGTGACGGGACAGATCGTCAGCCCCGAAGGCAGGAGTTGCTGCAGGCACACCGCGGAGGGACGACCGAAGTGCGGATCCGCCTCCAGGACGTCGATCACGACGCAGGTGTCGACGACCCACGCCATCAGCGCCGTTCACCTGCGCGCAGCTCCTTCATCCAGTCCCCGGTTCGCCGCGTCGCACGAAACCGCGCGGCGTA
>DAIPIQ010000233.1:0-4581 GCA_036770745.1 Opitutaceae bacterium
GGACCGTCGGCGTGCTCGTCGAGGTTGACCGCGACCGCTGGGTCACCAATGCCTTTCGGCGGGGGGGCTGGGCCGGACAGTCGCCTCCCAAATCGTTCCGAGTCAAGTGCTGGTTCCGCGTCCAGGTCGGCAGAGGCCTCCGCCCGGACCGTCGGACAATGCACCGGGGTGCCGGTGGCGGGCTTTTCGACCGTTCCTCCTCGGAAAACGCGCCAGACGGTCGCAGGTCGGCAGGCCCGGGTTTTCCAGGGAAGTCGTCCGCCGACCTCACCGCGGGCGCAACGGCATCAACATACATAGGCGACCACCTTTTCGGTCACGATCATCGTGCCGGCGGTGCGGACCTCGCGGGCGCAGCGCAGGCACACGGGGTAGGCGACGAGTCGATCCTCGTCGGGATTGATGTGGTGTTG
This sequence comes from Opitutaceae bacterium, assembly GCA_036770745.1. Classification (GTDB taxonomy): domain Bacteria; phylum Verrucomicrobiota; class Verrucomicrobiia; order Opitutales; family Opitutaceae; genus DAIPIQ01. The sequence goes on from DAIPIQ010000233.1 coordinate 414, forward strand.
GAGTTCGGCCCAGAAACCGTCGAAGGCGACGGCCTCGAGTCGGCATTCGAAGACCGAGTACTGCACGCGCACGCCCCAATCTTCGCAGGTGCGGGCGACCCGGGAGAGCCGTTTCGGATCGGCGATGTCGTAGGCGATGAGGGTGAGCATCTGGTGCTGGCCGCAGCGGTGGCCGGTGAGCTCGCTGGCCGTGGGGCGAAGTTGGAAGCAGGCGGTCCACCAGTCGAGCTCGGGAAGAGGATCCATGGGCGGCGGGAGGGGCGGAACTCGTCGGGAGGATACGGAGCGCTCGATGGTGATAGGAACCGCGGGCGGCGTCGTCCGGCACGGGCTTTTCGCTCCGCGCCCGCCGGCCGGCGGGCCGAGAGGCTTGGGAGCTCCCTTAGTTCATGAGGAAGGGCTCGAAGGGTTCGCCGTCGACGATGGCCTTTTTGAGACTCGCGACCTGGCGGGCGATCTCGCCGCGGAGGGTGGTGCGCTGCCCGGTCTGCTCGCTGGTGAAGGGGCGTTCGAGGCGGCGTTCGTAGGCGGTGAAGAAGCGGCGGCGGCCGTCGGTGCCGAGGTGGATGCCGCCGTCGATGCGTTCGGCGTGTTCGGAGGGTTTGAGGATGTTGTGGTTGAGGAGGTCGAGGGCGAGCGCGTCGCCCACGGGGGCGCGGAAGGGTTCGATGAGGTCGAGGGCGAGGGAGGGGCGGCCGTCTTCGGGCTCGTGGAGGAAGCCGAGGGCCGCGTCGAGGCCGGAGGCGTGGAGGGCGGCGACGGCCTCGCCGACGAGGAGGGTGTAGGCGTAGGAGAGGATGGCGTTGGCGAGGTTGTGCGGGGGGCGGCGGGAGCGGCGTTCGAACGGGGCGTGGGCGGGGAAGTAGGCGGCGAGCGCCTCGAAGTAGCGGCCGGCGGCGGTGCCTTCGTAGCCGCGGAGGGTCTCGACGGAGGCGGCGGAGAGGGTGGCCGTGCGCATGTGTTCGAGCGCGGCCAGCGCGCCCGCCGGGGCGTCGTCGGGGCGGTTGGAGGCGAGGCGCTGGAGGACGCGACGGCAGTTTCCGATCTTCGCCTCGACGCAGGCGGCGGCGATGGCGACGGCGAAGGCGGGATCGGCCGAGCGACGGTAGTGGGCGCAGCGCAGGCGGCCATGCAAGGAAGGGGCCTGGCAGAGCCCGAGGACCTCGGTCGAGCCCGCGACGATGACGATCGGGATCGTGCGGCGCAGGCAGGCCCCCATGGCGGCGGCGGTGAGCGTGGCCCTGGTGTCGAGGACGAGGTGCTCGACGTCGTGGAGGTGGATGTCGCGCGGCGGCGGTGGATCGGCCCCGGGCTCGGCCGCGGGGAACTCGACGCGAAGACGCTCGGAGACGAGGGAGGCGCGGGATCCGGGGGTGGTGAGGTAGACGACGGGCACGGGCGGCGGGGGTGGGAGCAGGCGTCTCGCGTGCTCTTTCGGAGCAACGTCAAGCGGGACGCTTGCCGCCACGGCGGAAGTGGGCGCCGGAAGGCAGGATGTCGGCGAGGCTCGCGGGGCCATGGAAGACGGGGGGCGAGGGCGGGGTGGGGGCGGGCGTCTCGCGTGCCCTTCCGGAAACGGCAAGCGGGACGCTTGCCGCCACGGGGGGCCGCGAGTCGGGGTCGGCCCCCTCGAGCAGGAAGTAGGTGATGCGGCGCTCGCCGTCGGTTTCCAGGAGCATGCGGGCGCCGGTGGGGAGCTCGAAGAGGCTGCGGACCGGAGCGGCGTGGTCGAGGGCCCAGTCGTTTTCGCGAGCGTCGTCGTCGCGCAGCAGGCCCCAGTCGGCGCGGGTGTGGCGCAGAAGGAGGGTGCGCGGGCTGCAGTCGGCAAGGTCGAGACTGCTGCGGGCCCCGCGGGAGACGGCCACGTGGGCCGGGCGGAAGCGGACGGGGTCGCGGTGGCGGGAGGGGCGGGGGTGAATGCGGGTGACCATGCCCGCGAGCTTGACGACTTCCCGGCGGAGCGCACCCCGGCGGAGCTCCGCGGACTTCGGGACGAACGGCGAACCGGGTCAGGAAACCACGGTCACTCCCGGGCGATTGAATCCGATCGGTGCGCGCCGGGGAAGGATGCGCTCGACGATGGCATCCGGGACCCCCGCCTCGGCGAGTCGCTCGCGCAGAACGCTCAGGGCGTTGGAGATGTCGTCGCTGTTGAACTCGGACCGCGCCCCGTCCGGCCGCACATAGGTCGAGCCGCCCTCCTTCATGCGCTCGACGAGGGCGACCCGATCGAGGTTGTCGAGGTCCTCGCGTGCCGCGTCGAAGAGGTGTTCGCACAACGCGGCGGGTCGGCCCACCGGCACGACGATGCTCCACGAGCCGAGGGCGAACCTGCGGGCGGCCGGAGTGTAGTCGAGGGTGAGCGGGGCGGTGTGGGCGCGCGCGTCGGTGACGGCGGCGTCGGCGGTGCGGGTGAGTTCGGCGAAGGAGGCCGGCGAGTGGCCCGCGCGGGCGAAGATCAGTTCGCCGAGCGCGACGAGGGGGACGTCGGCCAGGGTGAGGAGATCGTTCGTCCGGGTGACCGTCCTGCCGTCCGGAAGACGGTGCCTGGGTGGCCCCGGTTGGGTGGGAAAGAAGAAGGGCGGCGTGAGGCCGGGGTTTTCGTAAGGCTCGTCGACAAGGACATGGAGGAGCCGGTCTCCGGGTCGCCCCGCCAGGGAGAGGGCGGCGTGGAGGAGCGCGCCCATCGTCTTGCGCCCGCCCGCGAGCAGGCCCAGGACCGTGCAGCCGGGCCGCGTGTGCAGGCGGACGGTGGAGAGGATGGATTCGCCTGCCGCCCGATTGTCGGCGCCGCTCCGGATGTCGTCGAGCGGTCGGGTGGTTCCCGTGGCGGGGTCCGGCACGCCGATCACGACCGGCGGGTGCATCATCAGGCGCGGGTCCTCCGCGTGCCGGGCGCCCAACACCGAGGCCCGCAAGGCCTGCCAGACGTTGCGCCCCTCCCAGTCGGCGCGTGCCGTCAGCAACTGGTCGGTCAGAGTCGCGGCGCCGCGTGTCGTCGTGATCACGATCACGGAATCCGGAACGATCGGCTTCGGCTCGCGCGCGAGACACCAGACCGTTTCGGTGAGCACGGCCGGAGTCGAGCCAAGCACGGCGATCAGGACGGTGCGGCGATCTTCGACGTTCGCGGTGGAGGTGGACCGGCGTGACGGGGGGCGGCGGGTGTCGCGAGGCTTCATCAAATCAAGGGATCGGAATCAGGATGGGAGCGGATCGTCGCGGAGGGCGTGGCGCGGTCGAAGCAGGCCGAGGGAGAGCGCCGACCAGGTCTCGAATCGCTCGAGCGTCCAGGGCGGTTTCCCGATCGATGCGCGCGGAAGCCAGACCAATCCCTCCAGCTCACCGTCGGGCGGGCGCGGGGTGAAGTCGAGCCGGTGGTGGAAGACGATGCCGAGGTGGACGCGGCCGACCGGGCCGGTCTCCTCGTTGACGATCCCGAGAAGCCGCGTGGCGCCGGCGGAGGCCGCCGGAAACTCCTCGGCCAGTTCGCGATGCAGGCCGTTGCCGAGCGTCTCCAGCCACCAGCGCGCCGGATCCGGCCGGCCGGGCTCCGCCCTTGCGTCGCACGGGTTGACGTGGCCGCCGAGGCCGAGCGAGTGCCGGCCGTGGAGGCGGGCCTCCGTCCCCCGTCTGGGGTAGGCGGCGAGCTCCTTTGAATCATTCTCGAGGAGCAGGTAGGGTATCCACTGTTTGAATGCGGGATCGCCCTCGGCCCGGAGGCGCGGGATCCACAGCGGCTCGATTCCGCCGAGCGCGCCGCACAGGGTCGGCTCGTCGAGCGCCACGGCCCCGCGTTCCGGCAGCCAGGAGGCCGGGAGCGCGGCGCGGGCGGCGCAGAGCACGATCTCCCCGGGGCTCATGCGCGGGCCCGCGCCAGCGCTGTGGCGAAGGCCTCGAGGAGGCGGCCGCGCACCGCCGGAGGGAGGAAGGCGGCGTCGAGCGCGTGGCGCTGCAGGCGCAGGACGTCGAGCCGGGTGAGGCCCGGGCAGAGGCGGGCGGCGAGCAGGAGGTTGTCGGCGAGGGAGGCCGCGGAGATGCCGATGTTGTCGGTGTTGACGGTGACCCGGACTCCGGCGCGCAGGTAGTCGAGGAGCGGATACCGCGTGGAGGCGGGCGTCCCGCCTGCCTTTTCCGACCCCGCAAGCGGGACGCTTGCAGCCACGGG
>DAIPIQ010000234.1:0-4581 GCA_036770745.1 Opitutaceae bacterium
CACGAGCATCGGGAGCATGATCGCGGTCAGCGCGGTGAGCACGCGGATGCCACGGTTGGCCTCGTGGCTGGAGCGGTTGAGGTGGACGCGGAAGAGAAGGAGCGTCTGGTCGGACCAGCCGACGGCCGTCTCCTCGATGCGGAGGAGCTCGTCGTTGAGGTCGCGCAGGTAGGGCAGCAGTTTCGGCCGGAAGAACGCGGTGCGCCCCTGGGTCAGATCGGAGGCGAGCTCGCGCTGCGGGCGGAGGATCGCGCGCAGGGCGGCGACGTCCTCGCGCAGTTCGATGATCGCGGCGTCGAGGCGGGCGCGACCGCGCGCGAGCACGGCCTCCTCGACCCGCTCGACCTCGTCGCGAAGCTCGGCGAGGGCCGGCCGGTAGTAGTCGACGAGGAGATCGAGCACGTTGTGGGCGAGCCGGTCGGGCCCGCGCACGAGGCCGGCGTGGTTGCGCTGGCAGCGGGAGCGCGCGACCTCGATCGGCTTGAGCGGCTTGCGGTGGAAGGTGACGAGGAAGTCGCGCCCGAGGATGAAGTCGACCTCGGTGGTGGTGAACTTTTCCGTGCGCGAATAGTCGACCGCGTGAAAGACGAGGTAGAGGTAGTCGTCGTAGGCCTCGACCTTCGGCAGCGGGGTGTCGAGGAGACAGTCCTCGATCGTAAGGGGGTGGACGGCGAAGATTTCGCCGAGGATCCGCCGGGCCTCGTCGTCGGCCGGCTCGGAGAGGTCGACCCAGAGCATGACGGCGGGGTCGGCGCGGAGGGCGGGCAGCTCCTCGAGCGGCGGGTCCTCCCGGACGAGCCGATGGTCGCGGTAGACGAGGGTGTGGATCATCGGAAGAGCCGGGCTCAGATCCACCCGCGGCGTTTGCACCAGACGAACATCGCGGCCGTGCCGACGAGGACGGCCCCGAGGGCGATCGGGTAGCCCCACTCCGACTCGGTCTCGGGGGTGCGGAAGTTCATCCCGTACCACGTGCCGACCACGATCGCCGGCAGCGTGATCGCGGTGAGGGCGGTGAGGACCTTGATGCCCTCGTTGGCCTCGCTGGCGGATTTGTTGAGGTAGAGGTCGAAGGAGACGAGCAGGCGGTCGGCGAAACCGGCGGCGGTCTGCTCGATGCGCAGGAGGTTGTCGCGCAGGTCGCGGAAGTACGGGAGGAGGATCGCGCGGATGATCTTCGATTCGCCGTGGGCGAGCCGGTTGATCAGGTCGCGTTGCGGCCGGATGATCTGCCGAAGGTGCGCGACCTCGGCGCGGACGGCGAGGAGGTCGTTGATGAGCGTCTCGCTGCTCTGGCTGAGGATCCGCGCCTCGAGCTCCTCGATCTCGGCGCGGAGCTCGTCGGTGACCGGCTTGTAGAGGTCGACGAGGTTGTCGAGGATGGTGTGGGCGAGCCGGTCGGGCCCGCGGGCGACCACGCCGGTGGCGCGGTGGATGCGCTCGACGAGCGCGTCGATCGAGCGGAGCGGGGCGTTGTGGAAGGTGACGAGGAAGTCCTTGCCGAGGAAGAGGTCGAGCTCGGTGGTGTTGAACTTTTCCGTGCGGGTGAAGTCCACCGCGTGCGTCACGAGGAAGAGGTGGTCGTCGTAATCCTCGATCTTGGGCAGGCTGCTGGGCACGGTGCAGTCCTCGATGGCGAGCGGGTGGAAGGCGAAGACGCCCTCCAGGACCTGTCGGATCTCCTCCGGGGTCGGGCGCTCGAGATCGACCCAGAGCGTCAGGCCCTTGTCGGCGCGGACGAGCCGGAGGGCCTCGACCTCCAGGTCGCGACCGGCGACGCGACCTTCGCTGAAGATGAACGAACGGATCATCGGCGACCGATCGTGCGCCCGGCGCGGCTCGAGGCAAGTGGCGTCCCCGTCGCCACGGGACGCGCGACCCGCCGCTCAGCCCGCTTCGGCCGCGGCGAACACGGCGACGAACGCCTCCGGCGTCGCCGCCGCCAACAGGCCCTCGCGCACCGCGGGGTCCTTGAGCAACCTGCAGAGCGCACCGACGACGAGAAGGTAGTCCGCGGCGCGGGCCTTCGGGGTCGCGAGGACGAAGATGAGGCGCACGGTCTGGTTGCCGTTCTCGAAGGTCACGCCCTCGCGCCGGCGCCCGGCGGCGAGGAGGATCTCCGTCGCGTGCTCGGTGCGGGCGTGGGGCAGCGCGACCTCGTGGCCGATGCAGGTCGAATCAAGCCGCTCCCGCGCGAGCAGCTCGGCGTAGAAGGCGGGAAAATCGACCATGCCCGGCGCGCCCTCGAGCGCGAGCGCGACCTCGTGGATCGCGGTGGTGCGCCGCGTCCCCTCGAGATCGAGGACGACGCGCGAGGGATCGAGCAGGTGGCTGATGCGCGGACCCATGGAGCGGGGGGAGGTTGACGGAGGCTGCGGACAAGGGAACCCGGCGGGCCGCGAGAGGCGTCGACACCACCGGAGGCGGCACGTTGACCTCGGGAACCTCCCGGGCACAACGCGTTTCGCGCCGGCGCCGGATTTTCACCGCGCTCAGAAAAGCCGCGTCTGCATCCGCTCGTCGCGTCGACGCACGTCCGCGGTGCTCGCGACGAGCAACCGCGCGAGCGACCAAGGCGTGCCGTCCCCCTCGCGGGCGAGGTGCAACAGGATCAGCGCACTGGCGAGCGCGTCGAAGGGCGCGCGATGAAAACCCCGCCTCCCGGGCGGACACCATTCCTCGGCGGCGACGGACAACGCCTCGACCAGACCGAGGCGGCCGACGACCTGCTCGAGCCCGAGCGGTACGCCCGGCCCGAGCACCTCGGCCGCGACGCGGCCCGAATCGATCCACGGCCCCCAGTCCGCCACCTCGCGGCCGGGTTCGAGGAAATCCGGCGAAAGCCGCGGCACCGGCCAGACGGCGCGGAGCAGGCCGTGCTCGGTCGCGCTGAAGTGCGCGGCGAGGGGACCGCGCGCCCGCCAACCGGCGAAGCGTTCCCACTCGTCGACGAACGGCGCGGCGCCGGCGAGGTCGCCCTCGGCCAGACCGTGGACCTCGCGCTCCTCCACCGGGACGCGACCGCGCGGCCGGCAGAGCCGCGTGTCGAGGCGCTCGATCGCGCCGCGACGGAGCGTGACCACGCCGTATTCGACGACGCCCGTGCGCGGGCCGCCCTCGAAGTCGATCACGTGTACCGAGAACTCCGTCCAGACCACGGGCGCACTCCGTCACGCGGGCAGGGGCGGGCCAAGTGTAATTTGCTTGGTCGCGGCGGGGCCGGTCGCGAGAGTCGCCGCATGGATCCGGCGGGCCACCAGGCGTTCGCGCGCGAACTCGTCGAAGCGGCCGCCGCCGTCATCCGGCCGTATTTCGGGAGCCGCGGCCTCGTGGTCGAGGAGAAGGCCGACGCGACCCCGGTCACCCAGGCCGACCGCGAGGCCGAGCGCGTCATGCGCGAAATGATCACGCGGCGATTCCCGGAGCACGGCATCCTCGGCGAGGAATTCGGGGTGGAGCGTCCCGAAGCCGAATTCGTCTGGGTGCTCGATCCGGTGGACGGCACCAAGGCGTTCGCGACGGCCTGCCCGCTCTTCGGCACGCTCGTCGCGCTCCAACACCGCGGCGAGCCGGTCCTCGGCCTGATCCACCAGCCGATCCTCGGGCGGTTGCTCATGGGTGACGGCACGACGACCACGCTCGACGGCGCGCCGGTGCGCTGCCGCCCCACCACCCGGATCGAAGACGCGACGCTCCTGACCAGCGACTGGCTCGAGCCCGCGCGCCGCCGCGACGGCCCGGCCTTCGACGCGCTCGCCCGCCGCGCCAGGCTCGTGCGCACGTGGGGCGATTGCTTCGGCTACCTCCTCGTCGCCTCCGGTTGGGCCGACGTGATGTGCGATCCGATCCTCAGCCCGTGGGATGTGGGCGCGCTCATCCCCGTCATCCGCGGCGCGGGCGGCGCGATCACCGACTGGCACGGCGGCCCGCCGGTCGGGGCCGACTCGATCGTGGCCTCCGCGACCCCGGAGCTGCACCGCGCGGTGCTCGACGCGCTCAACCCCTGAGGCACGCGCACTGCTTGGCCCGAACCATGCCCGACGCCACCCTCCCCAAACCCCGCCGCGCCTCCCGGAAAAAGTCCGCCCCCGGCGGCGTCGAGGCCTGCGCCGCGGCCGTCGAGGCGCTGCTCGCCCGCAGCGGGGTGGAGCTCACCATGGGCGGCGAACCGACCTTCGTGCCGCTCGCGCCGCGCGGTCCGGAATGGTCGGTCGACGCCCTTGGTCCGCAGAAACTCGGCTTCGCCCGGCGCTTCGCCGCAGGCTTGATCCGTGATCTCCCCGCCGGCGCGGTGCTGCTCGAGGCCTCGGGCAAACACTACCCCGGCGAACCCGTGCCGCGCTGGTGCCTGCACGTGCAGTGGCGCGACGACGGCCGGCCGCTCTGGGGCGACCCGGCGTTGCTCCGCGTCGACGACGACACCGGTCGCCCGGGCGATCTCGGCGCGGCCCGCGCCCTCGCGACCGCGCTCGCGCGCGCCCTGGGTCTGGAGGAGTTCCTCCGCCACGCCGAAGAACCCTCGCTCACCACCTCGGTCTCGGCCGGGGCCTGCGTGCTCCCTCTCGACCGGCGCGACGGGGC
>DAIPIQ010000064.1:0-16073 GCA_036770745.1 Opitutaceae bacterium
ACCAAAGTGTAACCCATCACCCCGGATCGTTTGTCACCTATCACCGGCTCGCACCGAGCCCTCAGGCCTCGGCGGCCTGGCGGGTGATCTCCTCGAAGGCGCGACCGACCTGGGCCATCTCCCAGCGGCCCTCGATGCTGACGGCGCCGGCGTAGCGGGCCTCGCGGAGGACGCGGAACCAGGGGCGGAAATCGTCGCCGTTCACCCCGGGGACGGTGCGGCCGCTCAACTCGGCGATCTCGATGTGGTCGACCACGTCCATCGCCGCGGCGAGATCGGCGGGCGTGTCGCCGACCGAGGCCATGTGGAAGAGGTCCGCGAGCATGCGGATGTGCGGATGGCCGACGGCGCGGATGATCGCGGCGCCCTCGCCGAGGTGGTTGAGGTAGTTGCACTCCTCCTTGCGGAGCTGTTCGACCACGACCGTGACGCCGTGGCGCGCGGCGAGCGGGCCCATGCGCCGGAGGAGGGCGATGAACTGCGGGTCGGCCTGTTCCTTCGTCCAGCCGTCGTTCAACCGGCGGGCGTTGTTGCTGCCGAAGACGATGAACTTTCCGCCGACGCGCCGGAGTCGGGCGAACGCGGACTCGGCCCATTCGAGGACGAGGTCGTGGTTGGCATCGGGGCCCACGCAACGCAGGTGGGCGGGGCGGATGAAGCTGTTGCAGGCGAGGATCGGGAGCGGGGAGGCGAGGGCGGCGGCGAGGAGCGGGGCGAAAACCTCTTCCGGCTGATCCGGGACGAGGAGACGGCCGACGTTCTCGGTGAGGAAGCCGGCGCCTTGGGCCTTCAGTTCCGCGGCCTGGGTGATCGGTGCGGCGATGCCCATCGCGCGGAAGAGCGGCCCCGCCGCCGGCCGCGCATGGGCGAGGCCGGCGATCCGCGGACCGAGCGTGGCGGAGGCGAGGGTCAAGGCGCCGGCGCGGAGGAAGCCGCGTCGGCCCGGGGCTTGTGGAGGGGTGTCCGAGGGCACGGGGGCGAATCCGGTCAGATGGTGAAGACCTTGCCGCCGGCCATCACTTCCTGGGTCTTGGCGTCGAACGTCACGCGCTGGCCGGTGCGGGCGGCGGCGTTTGCCATGATGCAGGCGATCGAGTGCTGGTAGCCGGCCTCGACGGAGGCGTTGGGCTTCTTGCGGGTGCGCAGGCAGGAGAGCCAGTTGTCCATGTGGGCCGTGGTCATGTTGTCGGCCCCGGTGTTGGCGGCGGTCGTGGCGGCTTCGCCGGCGAGCGTGTGCTCGGCGAGGAGGTTGGGCTGCATGCCCATCGCGCGGGCGTGGTTGGCCTGGAGTCCGCCAACGGAGGTGACCTTGCGGGTGTCGAGGTTGAGCTCGCCGCCGTTGGAGTAGTAGATCTCCTTGATCTCGCCGGCGGAGTTGGTGAAGCGCGAAGAGTAGACGACCTGGAAGCCCTTGGTGGGGTCGTCGAGGGGGCCGTAGTCGAAGACGGCGGTCATGGTGTCGAAGTTCGTGCGACCGTCCTTCCAGAGGTAGATGCCGCCGTTGGCGCTGACGCTGCGCGGGTGGGGGAGGCCGGTGAACCAGTGGACCGTGTCGATCTGGTGGCACATCCACTGGCCGGGGATGCCGGAGGAGTAGGGCCAGAAGAGGCGGTACTCGAGGTATTTCCGGGGATCCCATTTCGCCTTGGGGCGGTTCATCAGGTAGCGGCCCCAGTCGACCTCGGATTCCTTGATCGAGGCGGTGAGGTCGGGCCGGCGCCAGCGGCCGGGCTGGTTCACGTTCCACGACATCTCGACGGCGACGATGTCGCCGAACGCGCCGGAGCGCAGGTACTCGTGGGCGGCGTGGTAGGCGCCGCCGCTGCGGCGCTGGGAGCCGATCTGGATGATGCGGTCGGAGGCGTTGGCGGTCTTCAGGGCGAGGCGGGCGTCGGCCATCGTCTCGGCGAAGGGTTTCTCGCAGTAGACGTCGCAGCCGGCGTTGACCGCCTCGATCAGGTCGATGCGTTTGTAGGGGACCAGTCGTGAGGCGGTGACGTAGAAGTCTTCTTTTTCGGTTTGGAGCTGGAAGTCGGCGGTGCTGATGAGCACGGCGTCGGGCTTCGCCTTCTCGTAGAGCTCCTCGTTGTTGCGGTAGGTCGGGATCGTGAGGTCGTACTGTTTCTTGAACCAGGCGGCGCCCTCCTCGCGGCGGCGGCTCCAGATGTCCGAGAGGCCGACGAACTCGACGTTGTGCTTCGCGGCGAGGCCCTGGCAGGCGCGGCCGATCGACTGGTGGAAACGATCGGCGAAGCCGACCACGCCGATGCGGATGCGGTCGTTGGCCCCGGGGATGCGGCCGGCGGCGCGGGCCGTGGTGGGGATGGCGCCGGAGGCGGCGAGGGCGAGGGCGCCGAGGGAGGATGTTTCGATGAAGGTGCGACGATTCATGACGGTTGCGGTTGAAGGGGATCAGTTGACGGGGCGGACCTTGACGGAGCGGAAATGCACGCGATTGCCGTGGTCCTGGAGGAGGATGCGACCCTCCTTCGCGACCCCGAAATCGGCGAGCTTGTCGTACTTGCTGCGGGCGACCATGGCGAGGTAGGCGGGTGAGCCGCGCTCGTACTCGACCACGTTGATGCCGTTGAGCCAGTGCGTCACGCGGTTGTCGGCAGGCACGGTGACGCGGGCGTGCATCCACGTGTCGATCTTCGGGACGAGGCCGAGGCCGGCGGTGATCTTGCGGGCGGGGATGAGGTCGTAGAGCGAGCCGAGGGTGCGGTTGCCGGCGGCCCCGAGTTTGGCGTCGGGGTGGAGCGCGTCGTCGAGGATCTGGAACTCGAGCCCGAAGGCGGAACCGCCACCGGGGTTGGTCTCTTCGGTGACGAAATACTTGATGCCGCTGTTCGCGCCCGGGGTGAGCTTGAAGTCCACCTGGAACTCGAAGGCCGAGAACTTCTCGAGGGTGACGATGTCGCCGCCGTGCTTCGCCTCGCCGCCGCCGGATTCGAGGACGACGAGTTCTCCGTTCTCGATCGACCAGCCCTTCGCGGGGAAGTCGTCGCGGTGGGCGCCGCGCCAGCCGGCGGTGGTCTTCCCGTCCCAGAGCAGCCGCCAACCCTGGGCCTTCTCGGCCTCGCTCAGGTGGTTGGGGATCGTGTTGCGGATGAAGATGTCCTCCACGGGAGCGGGCGTGAGATCCGAAGTCTGGATACGGATGTTGCGCCAGAGGATCCGGCGGCCGGCCTCGGCCTCGGTGCGGACCGAGTGCACCTGGAGGGCGAGGAGGCCGGAGGCGTCCATGTCGTCGATCACGTGGGCGACGGGCAGGCCGTTCATCCAGGTGCGGATGGAGGGGCCGATGGCTTCGATGCGGACGTGATTCCACCGACCGTACTGGTAGTAGGAGCGGGCGGCGGGATTGAGGGAGACGGGGTAGAGCCAGCCGCGGCGGGCCTCGTCGTAGATGCCGGCGCTCCACGCGCGGTCGGAGGGATCGATCTCGCACTGGTAGCCGTGGACGCGCCCGTTCATCACGTCGGGCTTGCTCAGGCTGCGAAACTGCACGCCCGAGTTGGTCGGACCGACCTCCTGCTTGATCTCGAACTCGAGGATGAAGTCGCCGAACGTCTCGTCGTGGGCGAGGAAGCTGTTGGGTGAACCGGCGACGGTGGTGCCGACGATCGCGTCGCCCTGGATGGTGTAGGGCGCGGTCCCGTTGATCACCGTCCAGCCGGTGAGGTCCTTGCCGTTGAAGAGCGGGATCCACGGTCCGGCGCAGGCGGCGCCGGTGAGCGCGAGGCTCGCGAACAGGCCGACGAGGCATCGGCGGGACGGAAGGGCGTGAGGGTTGTTTGAGGCGTGCATGAGGAAATGGGTGCGACCGCGGGGTGCCGCGGGCGAGGGTGGGGAAACGCCAGCACGTGTTGGAATCGAGTGCAACCGCAGACCCCGGCCAGGGCGATGGCGCGGCCCGTTTCTCCGCTCGACCTGTAGAGCGCGGTCGCGGGCTCAGCCTTCGGCCGAGAGCTCCGCGGCCCGGCGGGCGGCGGCGGCCACGGCCTCACGGAGCGTCCCGCGCAGGCCCGCCTCGGCGATCACGTGAAGCGCGGCGGCGGTCGTGCCGTTGGGCGAGGTCACGCGATCGCGCAGGGCGTCGGGCGAGCCGCCGGTTTCGGCGAGCAGGCGGGCGGAGCCGAGCACGGTCTCCTGGACCAGGAGGGCCGCGACATCGTGGGCGAGCCCGGCGGCGACGGCCGCCTCGCGCAGGGCCGCGACGAATTCGAACACGTAGGCCGGGCCGCTCCCGGCGACGGCCGTGACGGCGTTCATCGACGACTCGTCGACCTCGACGGATTTGCCGAGGGCCTGGAGCAGCGCGAGGAGCGTCGCGCGGTCGTCCTCGGTGAGCGGACGGGCGGCGCACCATCCCGAGATGCCCGCGCCGATCTGGCCGGGCGTGTTGGGCATGACCCGGACGAGGTTGCGGGCACGGGGGAAGCGAAGGCCGAGCGTGGCGAGGCGTTTGCCCGCGAGGATGGAGACGACCAGCTTGTCGGCCGTGAGCCCGGCGAGGGCGGGGTCGAGGGCCGCGAGGTTCTGCGGTTTGCAGGCGAGGATGAGGACGTCGGAGGCCTCCAGCAGTTCCTCGCTCGAGGTCGCGAGCCGGACGCCGGTCGAGATCGCGAGCGCTTCGGCGGTGCGACCGCTCCCGCTCAGGCAGGCGATGGACTGCGGGCCGCAGACGCGGCGGGAAAGCAGGCCGTGGACCATGGCCGAGGCCATGGAACCCGCGCCGAGGAAGGCCCACCGCGTCATGCCGCGGCGGCCGAGGCCGCGGGGGCCGAGGGGAGGTGGAAGGCGGCGGTCGTGCCGCCTCCCGGACGATCCGCGAGCGAGATCTCGCCTCCGAGGTTGCGGATGCCATGGCGCGCGATGGTCAGGCCCATGCCGACGCCCACGGTGCTCTTCGTGCTCACGAAGGGTTCGAATACGTGATCCCTGATCCCGGGGTCAACGCCGTTGCCGCGGTCGTGCACCGAGAAACGCACGCCCGGGCGGTCGCGTTCGCTCGAGGCGACGGCCTCGAGGAGGATCGCCGCGCCTTCGGGCGGGGGGCTCCCGTGGCTCTCGGCCGCGTTGATCAGGAGCTTGGAGACGCCGTCTTCGAACACCTCGATGTTCGTGAGGAGGGTCGCGTCGTCGGTCGCGTCCCGCACCTCGATCGCGATTGGGGCCGGGTGGTCGTGGCGGAAGCGTGCGACCGCGCCGGCGAGGAGTTTCGCGACGGGGGTGGGCGAGAGCTGCAGCCGCGACTGGGTCGAGACCGCGGTGACCTGCCGGATGATGCGGGTCATGCGGGTGACGGCCTCGTCGATCTTCTCGAGATTCTTGCGGAGGGCCTCGGGCTTGCCGACGTTGAGCTTCGAAAGCTCGACGTAGCCGTAGATGACGCCGAGGAGGTTGTTGAGGTTGTGGGAGATTCCGTGGGAGAGGGCGCCCATCGCGGCGGCGCGGCGGGCCTCGCCGAGGCGTTCGGTGAGCTCGAGGTTCTCCTTGAAGGTCGTGTGGTAGCGCAGTTGGGCGCGGACGCGGGCGAGCGTCTCGTCGAGGTCGATCGGTTTGGCGATGTAGTCGACCGCGCCGACGGTGAGGCCCTCGAGCTTGCCCGCCCGGCTGTCGCGGGCGGTGAGGAAGATCACGGGGATCGAGCGGGTGGCGTCGGCCGCCTTGAGCCGCCGGCACACCTCGACGCCGTCCATCTCCGGCATCATCACATCGAGGAGGATCAGGTCGGGCTGCTCCGACCCGGCGAGGTCGAGGCACTCCGCGCCGCGGGTGGCGAGGATGACCTGCATGCCGTCGCGCTCGAGCTTCTTGCGCATCACGGTGAGGTTCACCGGCTGATCGTCGACGACGAGGATCCTGGGAGGGCGGGTCACGGTTGTGGGAGCGCGGCGGGGGAGACACGGCCGCTCCGACAAGTAACGACGGGCCTAACCGGCCGCTTTAAGCGTGTTTCGCATCAGCATCGCGACCGTCATCGGCCCGACGCCGCCGGGCACGGGGGTGATCTTCGAGGCGAGCGGCGCGACCTCCGCGAACGCCACGTCGCCGACGAGGCGGTGGCCGGACTTGCGGGAGGGATCCGCGACGCGGTTGATCCCGACGTCGATCACGACGGCCCCGGGTTTCACCATCGCGGCGGTGACGAATTCCGGCCGGCCGATCGCGGCGATGAGCACGTCGGCCTGGCGGGTGATCGTGGCGAGGTCGCGGGTGCGCGAGTGGCAGACCGTGACCGTCGCATCGCCCCCGGCGCCCTTCTGGAGGGCGAGCAGGGCGACGGGCTTGCCCACGAGCAGGCTGCGCCCGAGCACGACCACGTGTTTCCCGGAAAGCGACACCCCCGAGCGCCGCAGCAGCTCCATGATGCCCGCCGGGGTGCAACAGACGAAGCCGGTGGGGTCGTCCTGGGCGATCTTGCCGAGGTTGATCGTGCCGAGGCCGTCGACGTCCTTGCCGGGCGCCACGCGGCGGAAGGTCTCGGTCTCGTCGAGGTGGGCGGGAAGGGGGGCCTGGATGAGGATGCCGTGGACGGAGTCGTCGGCGTTGAGCTCGTCGATCGCGGCGAAGAGGTCCGTCTGCGGGATCGACGCGGGGAGCACGACCAGTCGCGTGGCCATGCCGATCTCGGCGGCGGTGCGGTTCTTCTTGTTCACGTAGGACACCGAGGCGGGATCCTCGCCCACCCGGATGAACGCGATGCAGGGGCGGGCAGCGCCGGAGGGGCGGGCCGCGACTTCGCTCGCGAGCTCCCCGATGATGGACGCCGCGATGGCGTTGCCGTCGATCAATTCCATCCGTCGGAGCCGCGCCTCACTCGGCGAGGCGGAGGGTTTCCACGCGGATCACGAGATCCCGGCCGTCGGCCGAGCGTGACGCGGGGCCGAAGACGCCGACCCGCCGACCCTCGAACGTGTCGAGCGGATCGGTGACGAGGAGCTTGCCGAGGTCGAGGAGGGCGATGCGTCCGCCGCCGGCGTCGACGAGCTGGTGGTCGAGCCTCGGCCCGGCGCCGAGGATCCGGCGGGTGCGCATCAGGTAACCCTGGAACACCCGCGGCGTGGCGGCGGTGATCGCGGGCTCGGCCGCGGTCGGGGCGGCCGGGCCGGGGGTGATCGAAGGGGCGTCGGCGGTGGTCGCCCCGGGAGCGGAGGCGACGGCGGGCGGGGGCGGCGCAAGCGTGTTCAGAAAGAGGATACGCGGCTTGGAGAAGACGACCTTCGACCAGTCGCCCTCCAGGGAGACGACCTCGGCGCGGTCGCCCGCGGTGATCATCGCGAGCATCGCGCCGTCGCCCGTGGGCGCGGCGCGGACGATCGCGCCGGGTTTCAGCGCGAGGTCCTTGCCGACATCGGAATTGGGCGCGTAGCCGAAAAGCGGGCCTTCGTGGCGGATGGCGACCCAGCCGGTGGGGAGTCGTGCGATGCCCTCGGCCTCGAGCTCCGAGCGGAGGAGCGCGGTGATCGAGCCTCCCGCGGCGATGGCGCCGACCACGGGCGCAGCGGCCTCGGGCCGGAGGTGGAGCGGGGCCTCGAAGGGCAGGGTGGCGGCCCGGCAGAGGACGCCGGCGAAGAGGCCGAGGACCGGGATGACGAGACGAAGGGGAGTGCGCATGGGCTCAACGAGGGCGCTGCGGAGCGGCCAGCAGCGCGGCGATCTCGGAATCTGTCAGCGCCTTCACCGCGCGCAAAGGAAAACCTCGCAGCGAGAAGCGCCCGATCTGGTAGCGGCGCAGCCTTTTCACCGAGTGCCCGAGCGCGGTGAACAGTTGCCGGATCTCGCGCTTCTTGCCGTGGTGCATCTCGACGTCGACCTCGGTCGAGGTGGTCGGCGTGCCGCGCCCGATCAGGCGCGCGCGTTCGACCTTCAGCGTCTCGCCCTCGAACCTCACGCCGCGGACGAGGCGCGGCAGCTCCGCCGTGGTCACCGGCGCCTTGAGCGAGACGCGGTAGAACTTCACGACGAGGCCCGACGGGTGCATCAGGCGGTTGGCGAGGTCGCCGTCGGAGGTGAGGATCACGAGGCCTTCGCTGTCCTTGTCGAGCCGGCCGGCGCAGAAGAGTCGGAGCCGGGCGAAGGGCGGGGGCAGGAGATCGAAGATCGTCTGCGCGTGGTGCGGGTCGCTGTTGGAGCAGAGGTAGCCGCGCGGCTTGTTGACCGCGAGCGTCACGCGGGGCGTGCGGCGGGTGCGGACGGCTTCGCCGGAGACGACGACGCGGTCCTTCCCGGGCACGATCCGCGCGCCGACCCCGGCGGGGAGGCCGTTGACGACGACCTCGCCGGCGGCGATCAACGCCTCGGCCGCGCGACGCGAGCACACGCCCGCGTCGGCGAGGAACTTCTGCAGGCGCACCGCGCCGGGCCCTTCGGTCTCCATCGGCGGAGTCTACGCGGGAGGGCGCGGCCGGTGGCGACGCAAATTTCCGCGGCGCGTGGTGCGTCAAAGCGGACTTGTCACTCCGGAGGCGGCACGTAGACACGTTTCCACCATGCTGGCTCCGGCCGAACCTTCCGCCTTCACCAAGGACAATCCGTTCCCCGCGCGGCTCGTGGAGAACCGGCTGCTCACCGGGCCGGGTTCGGAGAAGGAGACGCGGCATCTCGTGGTGGACATCGGCGGGAGCGGGCTCGAGTACGCGGCGGGCGACTCGCTCGGCATCTTTCCGGAGAACGATCCGGCGATCGTCGAGCGCCTGATCGCGCTGCTTGGGGCCGACGGGAGCGAGCTTGTCACGCTCCCCCGCTCGACCGAGACCGCGACCCTGCGCGAGGCTTTGCGCACACGGGTGACGGTGGCGGGTCCGGGCCGCAAGCTGTTGGAGTCGCTGCTCGCGCTCACCTCCGACCCGGCGGAGCGGTCGCGGTTGGAGTCGCTGCTCGCGCCGGAGGCGAAGGAGACCCTCGAGGCGTTTCTCGCGGAGCGCGAGTGCGTCGACCTGCTGGAGGAGTTCCCCGGCGCGCGGCCGTCTCCGCAAGGGTTCGTCGAGCACCTCAGGAAGCTCATGCCCCGGCTCTATTCGATCGCGTCGTCGCCGAAGGTCCACCCCGCACACGTCCACCTCACCGTCGCGATCGTCCGCTATCGGACCAACGGCAGGGCGCGGGCGGGGGTCTGCACCAGCTTCCTCGCGGATCGGGTGGCGCCGGGCGAAACGGCCGTGCCGGTCTTCGTGGCGAAATCGCATTTCGGACCGCCGGAGGACGACGCCTCGGACATGATCATGGTGGGGCCGGGCACGGGAATCGCGCCGTTCCGGGCGTTCCTGCAGGAGCGGGCGGCGCGGCGGGCGACGGGGCGCAACTGGCTTTTCTTCGGCGAGCAGCGCCGCGCCTCCGATTTCCTCTACGAGCGGGAGTTCGAGGCGTTTCGCGAGGCCGGGGTGCTCCACCGGCTCGACACGGCGTTCTCGCGCGACCAGGCCGCGAAGGTCTACGTGCAGGACCGGATGCGGGAGAACGCGGCGGAGCTGTGGCGGTGGCTCGACTCCGGGGCCTCGTTCTTCGTCTGCGGCGACGCCAAGCGGATGGCGCGGGACGTCGATCAGGCCTTGCGCGAGATCCTCGCGACCCAGGGGGGCATGGACGCCCCGGCGACCGACGCCTTCATCAAGCAACTCAAGAAGGACCGGCGCTACCAGCGTGACGTTTACTGAACATCGCGGGTCCGCGGTGATTTTATCCTCGCCCGCCGCGGGGCGCCGCCCGCTACTGCTGGCCG
The DNA here is from genome assembly GCA_036770745.1 of Opitutaceae bacterium. GTDB lineage: Bacteria > Verrucomicrobiota > Verrucomicrobiia > Opitutales > Opitutaceae > DAIPIQ01. Next base: position 9,728 of record DAIPIQ010000064.1, read on the forward strand.
CATGACTTTCTCCCAACGCACGGCCGTCGTGACCGGCGCCGGTCGCGGCATCGGCCGGGCCATCGCAGAGGCGCTCGCGGCGCGCGGCGTCACCGTCGTGTGCGTGAGCAGGAACCTTGCGAGCTGTTCCGCCGCCGCCGAGGCGATCGTCGCGTCGGGCGGCAAGGCCCGGGCGCTGGCGGTGGACGTCGCGGTCGCGGCGGAGGTCAAGGCCGCCTGCGCCTCGCTCCTGGAGGAGTTCAAGACCATCGACATCCTCGTGAACAACGCCGGGATCACCCGCGACGGGCTTCTCCTGCGGATGAGCGACGACGACTGGGAGGCGGTGTTGACCACCAACCTCACCAGTTGCTTCCACTGGATCAAGGGCCTCATCCACCCGATGGTGCGCCAGCGGTGGGGCCGGGTGGTCAACATCGCCTCCGTCTCCGGCATCACCGGGCTTCCCGGGCAGGTCAACTACTCCGCCGCCAAGGCCGGGATGATCGGCATGACCAAGGCCGCCGCCAAGGAGTTCGCCTCCCGCACGATCACCGTCAACGCCGTCGCCCCGGGCTTCATCAAGACCGACATGACGAGCGGCCTCGCCGAGGGCGACGTCGCCAAGGAAATCCTTTCCCGCATCCCGCTGAAACGCTTCGGCGAGGCGGCCGATGTGGCCTCCCTCGTCACCTACCTGTGCGCCGAAGAGGCGGGCTACATCACGGGGCAGGTGTTTACCGTTGACGGCGGCATGGTAATGTAATTCCAAACCCGCAACCCGTTCATCCCCACTTAGTCTATGGCCGAAAACGAGACCATCGAACAGCGCGTCAAAAAGATCATTGTTAACCAGCTCAACGTTAACGAGGAACAGATCACGCCGGAGGCTTCCTTTCTGGATGACCTCGGGGCCGACTCCCTCGACACGGTGGAGCTTATCATGGCGTTCGAGGAGGAGTTCAAGGACGAGATCAAGGGCGAGATCCCCGAGTCCGAGGCCGAGAAGCTCCAGACGGTGGGCGACGTGGTGAAGTACATCCAGGACCGCGCCGACGCGGCCTGAACTCCGGTCCGACGATTCGGACCCTCGACGAGCGCGGCGGCGTCCTTCCGGCGCTTTCTTGACGCGAAACCCCGGGTGGGGTTTCGCAATCCCTCCTTTGCGCGATCACGCGCCAACCGATTTTTCCCACATGCCTTCCGAACGCACGTTCATCATCTGCAAGCCCGACTGCATGGAGAAGCGCCACGTCGGCGCGGTCCTCGCCCGTTTCGAGGCGGCCGGATTCGACATCATCGGCTGCAAGATGACGCGGCTCGATCCCTCGGTGCTGCGCCGGCACTACGCGCACGTCGCGGACAAGCCGTTTTATCCCGAGATCGAGAAGTTCATGGCCTCGCGGCCGGTGATCGTGGTCGCCTTGCAGGGCGAGGGCGTGGTCGACAAGGTCCGCGCGCTCCTCGGCCCGACCGATTCGCGCAAGGCGGCCAAGGGCACGATCCGCGGCGACTTCGGGGCCGACATGATGGTCAACGTCGTCCACGCCTCCGACAGCGTGGACAACGGCCGGATCGAGATCGCCCGCTTCTTCCGGGCGGACGAGATCTTCGGCTGAGTCGCCGCGATCCGCCCGGCTCCGGCCCTCGACCCGCCGCCGCCGACGTGAGGAGGCGGGCTCAGTAGAACACGTTGCGGTCGAGGCTGCGGTATTGGATCGCCTCCATGAGGTGCGGTCCGGCGATGGAGGCCGCGCCGGAGAGATCGGCGATCGTCCGGGCGACCTTCAGGATGCGGTCGTAGGCGCGGGCGGAGAGGGCGAGCTGTTCCATCGCGTGCTGGAGCATGTCGCCGAGGGCCTTGTCCACCGCGCAGAACGCGCGGATCTGCCCGTGCGACATCCGGGCGTTGCACCGCGCGGGCGTGCCGGTGAAGCGCGCGAGCTGGGCCTCGCGGGCGGCGCGGGCGCGCTCCCGGATCGCCGCCGAGGCCTCGCCCGGTTGGGAATTGCGCAACTCGTCGATCGCGAGCGCGGGCGCCTCGATGTGGATGTCGATCCGGTCGAGGAGCGGTCCGCTGATCCGGGCCCGGTAACGCTGGATCTGGGTCGGGCTGCAGCGGCACTCGCGTTTGGAATCACCGAGGTAACCGCAGGGGCAGGGGTTCATCGCGGCCACGAGCATGACCGAGCAGGGCAGGGTGACCTTGCCGGCGCTGCGTGAGATCGTGACCGATCCGTCCTCCAGCGGCTGGCGCATCACCTCGAGCGCGGACCGTTTGAACTCCGGCAGTTCGTCGAGGAAGAGCACGCCGTGGTGGGCGAGGCTGATCTCGCCCGGGCCGGGGATCGTGCCGCCGCCGAGCAGGCCGACGTCGCTGATCGTGTGGTGCGGAGCGCGGAAGGGCCGGGTGAACGGCGGCACCTCGCCCTGGATCGTGCGACCGGCCGCCGAGTGGATGTTCAGGATCTCCAGGAACTCGTCGAGGGTGGGTCGGGGCATGATCGATGGGATGCGCTTCGCGATCATCGATTTGCCGGAACCCGGAGGGCCGATCATGAGCAGGTTGTGTCCGCCGGCGACCGCGACCTCCACGGCCCGGCGCACCGCTTGTTGCCCCTTGATCTCGGCGAAATCGTCGGAGCCGGCGGTGGCGGTCGGCCGCACTTCGCGGGCGACCGGTTCGAGGGTCAGCCGCCCGTCGAGGAAGCGAACGGCGTGGTCGATCGATTCGACCGCGTAGACGGGCAGGCCCTCGATGAGCGCCGCCTCGCGCGCGGAGTGGGGCGGGAGGAGGATGCCTTCCTTGCCGAGGGAGCGGGCGAGCGTCGCCATGGCGAGCGCGCCGCGCACCGGCCGGGTCGCGCCGGAGAGGCTGAGCTCGCCGGCGATGAGAAACGCCTCCAGGCGCTCGGGCCGCTCGAGCCGCTTGGTCGCGGCGAGGATGCCGAGCGCGATCGGCAGGTCGTAGATCGGTCCCTCCTTGCGAAGGTCGCCGGGGGCGAGGTTGATCGTCGTGCGGGTGGTCGGCGGGCGGAAACCACTGTTGGCGAGCGCCGAAAACACCCGGTCGTCGCTCTCCTTGACCGCCGCGTCGGGGAGGCCGACGAGGATCAGCTTCGGGTCGCCGCTCTCCCCGGTGTTGACCTCGACCTGGACGGGGACCGCTTCGATTCCTTGCAGGGCGGCGGAGAGGACGGTCGCGAGCATACGGGGGCGTCGGGGAAAAGGCGCGGGATCCAAGGTGGCGGCCCGGAAGCTGTCAACGCCTCCGGCCGGACGACTTCGGTCTCGCTCCCGGGCGCGCCTTTTGGGAAGCTGGAGGGCGTGCCTCGCCGAGTCGCCCTCGCTTTTCCGCCTTCGCTCCGCCCGTGGTCCTCGGCCTGACAGGTGGGATGGGCTGCGGCAAGTCGACCGTCGGCCGGGCGCTGGAGGGCCTCGGCTGGGGGCGGATCGATTCGGATGAGCTCGTCCGCGGTTTCCTCCGGAGCGACGCCGCGGTGATCGTGGCCGTGGCGGAGCGTTTCGGCGCGACCCTGCTCGCGCCGGGGGGGGGAGTGGATCGTTCGCGGCTCGCGGCGATCGTCTTCTCCGACCGGGCCGCGCTCTCGGACCTCGAGGCGATCCTCCACCCGCGGGTGCGGGCGGCGTGGAAGGCCGGCGTCGCGGAACCGTCCGTCGCCGGATGGGCCGTCGAGATCCCGCTGCTCTTCGAGAAGGGCCTCGAGAAAGAGGTTGATTTCACCGTCTGCGTGGCCTCAGATCCGCGCGTTCAGGCGCAGCGGCTCGCAAGTCGCGGGCTGTCGCCGCAGGAGATCTCGCAGCGCCTCGCGCGGCAGCTCCCCTTGGCTCGAAAGATCGAGCGGGCCGATTTTGTGATCACAAACAACGGAAGCCTCGCCTTTCTCCAGAACCAGGTCCTCCGGTTGGCGTCCCTCTTTCCCGCAGCCGCGTCCTGACCCCGCCGCTCCCGCCCTTCCGGTGGAAGCGGGAGAGAGCACAACCCGCCTGATTCATGGCCGACGACACGGACAACGCCGCTTCCGACGAGAAGACTCCCAAGACCCGCCCCCGCCGCACACCGCGGGGCCGCCGCCCGGGCCGCACCGCATCGGCCGAGGCCGCTCAGGCCGACCTGCCGCTGGATGCGCCCGCCGCACGCGGCGACGACCGCGCGCCCGAAGCCCCTCCGGCCCGCGCCGAGCGTCCGACGTCGGACGCTCCTCGGGAGACTCGCGCCGAGCGCGAGCCGGAGCGTGCGGCCTCCGAGTCGCCGGTCCGGGAGTCTGCGGACGAGCGCCCTTCGCGGGATGAGCGCGAGCAGGGGGGACGGGACGAGTTCCGCCGACCGGAGGAATCCGGCGAGCGCGAGGACAGGCCCGAGCGCGGTGAGCGGGGCAATCATTTCGGCGGCTCCCAAGGGCACGGTGGCGGCGGCGGTGGCCACGAGTTCGGCTTCCGCAAGAAGTTCAAGCGGGGCAAGGGCAAGTTCTTCCAGCCGGGGCTGGGCGGAGGAGGGCAGGGCGGGGGCGGTCCTCGTTGGAAACAACCGGGGCCGATGCAGGAGGCCTCGCCGCTCGGAGCGTTGCCGTCGGTGGAGAAGTACGCCGATGCCGATGCGCTGGCCGCCCGCGCCGCCGAAGTCGCGGGCGATGGCGAACCGCTCCACCTCGACGAACTCGCCAAGGCGACGCACGCCGAGCTGATGGCCGGGATGCGCCAGCGCGAGATCCCGATCGTCGACAACCCCGGGCGCATGCAGATGATCGCCAGCCTGATCAAGTGGGCCGCCGAGAACCGGCGTCCATTGATCGATCGCGGGCACCTCGACCTCGCCGAGGAGGGGCACGGTTTCGTCGTCCACGTGGCGGCCAACCACCGGTTGCTGCCCGAGAGCACCTTCGTGCCCGCGGCCTGGGTGCGCAGGCTCGGCCTGCGCCGCGGCGTCGCGCTGGAGGTGCAGGCCCAGGCCCCGGCGGAGGGCGAGCGCTGCCCGGTGGCGCTCGTCGTTCGTTCCGTCATGGACGGGGCGCCGGAGGACGCGGCGAAGGTGGTGCCGTTCGAGGAGCTCGTGCCCTACTACCCGACGCGGCGGATCCACCTGGAAGTCCCGAGCACCGAGGCGCCTTCGAAGATCGACGTGTCGATGCGCTGCGTCGACATCCTCACGCCGATCGGCTTCGGCCAGCGCGGGCTGATCGTCGCGCCGCCGCGGACCGGCAAGACGATCCTGCTCCAGGGGCTGGCCAACTCCATCGCGGTCAACTTTCCCGAGGTGAAGCTGATCGTCCTGCTGGTCGACGAGCGGCCCGAGGAGGTCACCGACTTCCGGCGCCGGGTGAAGGGCGAGGTCGTGAGCTCGACCTTCGACGAGACGCCCGAGAGCCACGTCCACGCGGCCGAGATGGTGGGCGAGAAGGCCCGCCGGCTCGTCGAGCGCGGCGAACACGTCGTGATCCTGCTCGACTCGATCACGCGGCTGGCCCGGGCCTACAACGCCCTCGCCTCGAACAGCGGCAAGATCATGTCGGGCGGCGTCGAAGCCACGGCACTGCAGCGACCCAAGCGGTTCTTCGGCGCGGCCCGCAACATCGAAGACGGTGGCAGCCTCACGATCATCGGCTCGGCGCTCGTCGACACCAACAGCCGGATGGACGAGGTGATCTTCGAGGAATTCAAGGGCACCGGCAACATGGAGCTCCACCTCGACCGCGACCTCGTCAACAAGCGCATCTTCCCCTCGATCAACTTCGAGCGCAGCGGCACCCGCAAGGAGGAGCTGCTCTACCACCCCGACGAGTTGCAGAAGATCTACGGCCTGCGCCGGATCATGCTCGGCGTGCCGGCCTACGAGGCGATGGAGATGTTGATCCAGCGCTTGAAGAAGACCCGGTCCAACGCCGAGTTCCTCCTCTCCCTCGCCCGCTGACCACCGTCCTTCGTCCCTCGCGCCAACCTCCCGCCCATCGTGTCCGCCCAGGATGAATTCGTGGTGCAGCTCATGTTGGAGAAGGGGCTCGTCCCGGCCGGAGTGGTCGCCGAGGTCGAGGCGGCGATGCGGGAGATGGACGTGGGCTCCCGGCCGCGCCGGCTCGCCGACGTCCTGATCGAACGCGGTGCGGTGCGGCAGGAGGACCTGCTGCGCATGCTCGGGGAGGAGTTCCACATGCCGGTGGTCGACCTCTCCCGGCAGAGACCGCATCCCTCGGCCCTCGACACGCTGCCGCGCCAGCTCGCCGAGCGTTACCGGGTGTTTCCGCTGGAGATCTCGGGTCAGGCGTTGACGGTCGCGCTCAGCGATCCGCTCGACACCGACACCATCGACGTGCTCACCCACGTGCTGGGCCGGCCCTTCGAGGCGGTGCTC
>DAIPIQ010000064.1:16083-19522 GCA_036770745.1 Opitutaceae bacterium
CCCGCCACTACGCCCGCGAGGGGGAGTCGGTGCAGAGTTTCCTCAAGGAACTCTCGCCCGAGGATCAACCCGCCGAGGCCGTGCCGGAGCAGTCGGTCACGGTCGTCGACGCCGGCGACGCGTCCGCGACGGAGTCCGATGCGCCGATCATCCGCCTCGTCCAGATGATCATCACCGAGGCCTTCAACCGGCGGGCGTCCGACATCCACCTCGAGCCGCTCGAGAAGCGCTTCCGCGTGCGCTATCGGGTGGACGGCGTGCTCCACGAGGTCGAGGGACCGCCCAAGCGCCTCCAGCTCGCGGTCATGTCGCGGCTCAAGATCATGTCCAACATGAGCATCGCGGAGAAGCGCGTCCCGCAGGACGGGCGCATCCAGTTGCTCGTCGGCGGCAAGCAGATCGATCTGCGCGTCTCCTGCCTGCCGACCGCGCACGGGGAAAGCATCGTGATGCGCATCCTCGACAAGGAGGGCCTCATGCTCGGCCTGCCCGAGCTGGGTTTCCTCAGCGACGACCAGGCGACGTTCGAGCGGCTCATCACCCTGCCCGACGGGATCATCCTCGTCACCGGGCCGACCGGGTCGGGAAAGACGACCACCCTCTACGCCTGTCTCAACTTCATCAACCGTCCCGACCGCAAGATCATCACGGTCGAGGACCCGGTCGAGTACCAGCTCAACGGCATCAACCAGGTGCCCGTGCGGGCGGACGTGGGGATGACGTTCTCCTCCGCCCTGCGCTCGATGCTCCGTCAGGCCCCGAACGTCATCATGGTCGGCGAAATCCGCGACCTCGAGACCGCCGAGATCGCGATCAACGCCTCGCTCACCGGCCACCTGGTCTTCAGCACGCTGCACACCAACGACGCCGCCGGCGCGGTCACGCGCCTCTCCGACCTCGGGATCAAGCCGTTCCTCGTCTCGACCGCGCTGCGGGCGACGATGGGGCAGCGGCTCGTCCGCCGGATCTGCGCGCAGTGCAAGACGCCCTACACGCCCGATCCGCGCGAGCTGCGCGCCCTCCGGCTCGAGCCCGCCCAGCTCGCGACGGCCTCCTTCGCCCGCGGCAAGGGCTGCCCGTATTGCGCCAACACCGGCTACCGCGGCCGGATGGGCATCTTCGAGATCTTCGTGGTCGGCGACGAGATCCAGCGGATGATCTACGAGTCGACGACCTCCCACGTGCTCCGCGCCCGCGCGGCCGAGCTCGGGATGCGTTCGATGCGCGAGGACGGCATCCGCAAGGTGCTCTCCGGCCAGACGACGGTCGACGAGGTGCTGGCGATCACGATCGGCGACGTCAGTTGACCGGTTTTGTGCCGATTAACCGGGGAAACAGGAGTTTTCCCTCATGAGCTACGAGATGAACGACCTCCTCGACCTCGTGGTCGAGTCGAACGCCTCCGACCTGCACATCCACGTCGGCCAACCGCCCACCCTGCGCGTCAGCGGCGACATGACCCCGGTCGACGGGCCCCCGCTGACCGCGGCCGACACCGAGATGCTCATGCTCTCGATCACCCCCGACACCTTCCAGCAGCAGCTCAAGACCCAGGGCGGGGCCGACTTCGGCTTCGCCTTCCAGACCAAGGCCCGTTTCCGCGTGAGCGTCTTCCGCGCCAAGGGCGTCTGCGGGATCGTCCTCCGGCAGATCCCCAACAAGATGTACGGCCTGCGCGAGATCGGCCTGCCCGACAAGGTCAAGGAGCTGCTCTTCCGCCCCCGCGGCCTGATCCTCGTCACCGGCCCCACCGGCTCGGGCAAGAGCACCACGCTCGCCTCGATGATCAACTACGTGAACGAGAACCGCGACGGCCACGTCATCACGATCGAGGATCCGATCGAGTACTACCACGACCACAAGCGATGCGTCGTCACCCAGCGCGAGATCGGCGTCGACGTCCCGAGCTTCTCCGAAGCCATCCGGCGCGCGCTTCGTCAGGATCCCGACATCATCCTCGTGGGCGAAATGCGCGACCTCGAGACGATCGAAGCCGCGATCAGCGCGGCCGAGACCGGGCACCTCGTCTTCGGCACGCTCCACACCAACGGCGCGGCCAAGACGGTCGACCGCATCGTCGACGCCTTCCCCGCGAACATGAAGGAGATGATCCGCACCCAGCTCGCCTCCTCGCTCGTCGCCGTCGTCTCCCAGGCGCTCTGCAAGAAGAACGGCGGCGGCCGCATCGCCGCCTTCGAGGTCATGCTCACCACCAGCTCGATCGCCCAGTTGATCCGCGACAACAAGACCTACCGCATCGCCTCCGACATCCAGACCGGGGCCAACCTCGGCATGATCACCCTCGATGCCCACCTGCAGAGCCTCTACAACCGCGACCTCATCTCCGCCGACGAGGCGGTCGACAAGGCCCAGGACGCGGACCTGATGCGCGAGAAGCTGCTCGCCACCGGCGCGCACCTCCGGGCACTGTAGGAGTGGACGGCGGGCGCCGTCCGCGCCCGATGTTCGAAAGCGAGAACCTTGCCCTTTACGAGCTGCTGAAGGAGCGAAACCTGGTCGACAACGACCGGTTGCACGCGCTCAACGACGAATCGCAGAAGTCGGGCAAGCCGCTCTCGCGCCTCCTCGTCGACCACCAGATCTTCACCCGCGCGACCCTCCTCGAGACGGTCGCCGACTACCTCGGCTGGGAGTTCCTCCCCGAGGCCCCCCAGACGATCGATCCCGAGGTGGCCTCGATCCTCGAGGGGAGCATGGCCCGCATGTACGGCGTCGTCCCCCTGCGCGCCGGCGAGGCTTCGATCGACGTGCTCGCCCGCGACCCCTTCAACAGCCAGATCGTCGACGACCTCACCTTCGCCCTGCGGCGCGACGTGCGGCTCATCGTCACCGATCCCGAGAGCGTCGACACCCTGATCAGCCAGATCTACGGCGCGGAGGACGAGTCGATCGAGAACCTCCTCGCCGAGCTCGGCGCCGGGCAGCTCGTCGCGGTCGCGAACGAAGACCAGCTCTCGACCGAGGACATCGAGGCGATGGCCTCCGAGGCCCCCATCGTCCGCTTCGTCAACCTCGTCCTCAGCCAGGCGATCCGCGACAAGGCCTCCGACATCCACTTCGAGCCCTTCGAAGGCGAGTTCAAGATCCGCTACCGGATCGACGGCGCCCTCTACGAGATGGCCCCGCCGCCCAAGAACCTCGCGCTCCCCATCACCTCGCGGATCAAGGTCGTCTCCAACCTCAACATCGCCGAGCGCCGCGTCCCGCAGGACGGCCGGATCAAGCTCACGGTCGGCGGCCGCCCGGTCGACCTGCGCGTCTCCACCCTGCCCACCCAGTTCGGAGAGAGCGTGGTCCTGCGCGTCCTCGACCGCTCGGTCGTGCAGCTCGACCTCGAGAACCTCGGCATGCCCGAGGACGTCTTCGGGGCCGTGCAGGAGATCATCCGCCGCCCCAACGGCATCTTCGTCGTCACCGG
>DAIPIQ010000235.1:0-4532 GCA_036770745.1 Opitutaceae bacterium
CCGGAGACGCCACGACCGCCGAACGGCTCGCCGGCTTCATCCGCGGCGAGAGCGCCGAGAGCCGGGCGGCCGCGGCCGCCCTCGCCCGCCTCGACGGCCCCGACGTCGACGACTTCGTGATCCGCTCCGCGGCGCAAGGCGACGTGGCCCGCCGCGCCGTCTTCATCCGCCAGATCGCCGCGCGCAACCTCTCCGAGGCCGTCCCGTTCCTCTTTTCCCTGAGAAACGAGCCCGACGCCAACCTCCGCCTCGAGGCCCTCGACGCCCTCCGCGCGATCGCGCCGACGAACCGGCAGGACGCCGTGCTCCAGTGGGCGCTCGCCGCGCCCGATCCGGCCGAGGCCGTGCGCGCCGTCCGCTCGCTCATCACGATCGCGCTCCGCGATCCGGACGTCGCGTCCCGCGCCGCTCCCGTCGTCCAGGCGATCGATCGGGGCGACACCGCCGCGCGGCGCACGCTCCTGCCCGTCCTCTCCCGGATAGGTGGCGCCCCGGCGCTCGCCGCCGCCGGGCGCCTCGCGCTCGACCCCGACGCGGACCTCGCCGCGGCCGCGGTCGCCGAGCTCGGCCGCTGGCCCGACACGACGGCGCTTCCGCTCCTCGTCGAGACCGCCGCGAAGACCGGGGCCGCTTCGGTCCGCGAGGGCGCGGCGCGCGCCGCGCTGCGTTTCCTCGAGCGCGAGGACCTCCCGCGCTCCGAGCGTGGCGCGACCGCCGCCCGCCTGCTCGCGCTGCCGCTCTCTCCCGACCTGCAACGCCCGCTCCTCGGCGCGCTCGCGACCTCCCGCGAGGAGTCCGCCCGCGCCACCGCCGCCCGCTTCCTCGAAGTCCCGGCCGTCGCCGCCGCCGCGCGGGATGCCGTCGATGCAATCACCGCCAACCTCGCCTGGCCACCGGCGCTCGAGGCCTCGAGCGGTGCGGCCGCCCTCGGCGCAATGGTCGATGGCGATCGCTCCACCGCCTGGGCCGCGCCCGGCGCCGCGGGGGAATGGGTCGCGATCGATCTGAAGCAGGCCCGCCCCGTCCGCCGGATCACCCTCGACCACGGCGTCCGCCCCGGGGATTTCCCTGAGCGCCTCGAGGTCTTCGTGAGCGACGATCCGGCCCGGGCGGGCGAGGTCCGCGCCACCGTGCAAGGCGCCCGCGGCCGGACGGAGATCGCGCTCCCCGAAGGCGTCCGCGGCCGCTACATCCGCCTCCGACAGGCTGGCGACGGCGGAGCCCGGAACTGGTCGATCGCCGAGCTGACGGTGGACTGATCCGTAACCAAGCGGTTGGAAGGTGGCCGCCGGCCTCTGGACGGCGTTTCCCGCGGACCTCCCCACGCCTCTCGGCGAAAGGCGTGCCACCCGAGTGGACCTCGGAGCCTCCTCCCTGGTAGCGCGCCTTTCGCCGAAAGGCGCGGGCGCACCGCGCCGTCCGGCGGCCCGCGGCCACCTTCCCGATTCGCAGCTTCCCCTGTCGGAGGTTGCGCCCGCAGCCGCCGCTCCAACCGCACGTCTACGGCTGAACCGGCCGCCTCAGGGCGCGACCAGCATCGGGGCCCAGAGGCCTTCGCGCAGCGGGGGCGTCCGGCCCGAAGGGGGAAACGTCGAGGCGACCGCGGCGCGCAGCTCGGCGGAAAGCCGCTCGACGACGGCGGCGTGGCTCGTGCGCGCGGCGAGGTTGGTCGATTCCTTGGGGTCGCCTTCGTGGTCGTAGAGTTCGCGGCCCATCGCGCCTTCGTCCCACTCGGTGTAGCGCCAGCGCGGCGTGCGCAGGCTGTAGCCGAAGTAGCGGCGGGGCTCCTCGGGCCGCGTCCGTTCGACCTGGGTGAGGGCCCAGCCCCGCCCGACGTGCGACGGATCCCGCAGCATCGGCCCGAGGTCCTGACCCTGGAGGTTGTCCGGCCCCGGCACGCCACACAAAGCCGTCAATGTCGGGTAGAGATCGAGCAGGCTGACCGGCGAGCCGGCGACTCCACCCGGCCGGGTGACGCCGGGCGCGACGATCAACAAGGGCACGCGCGCGCTCTCCTCGAAGAGGCTCCGCTTCTGCCACAGCCCGTGCTCGCCCATGTGGTAGCCGTGATCGCTGGTGAAGACGAGGATCGTGTTCTCCGCCAACCCGAGGCGGTCCAGCGCGTCGACGACGCGGCCGACCTGCGCATCCATAAAACTGATACTGGCGTGGTAGGCCTGCATGGCCCGACGGCGGAGCTCGTCGGTGAGCCGCTCCTGTTCCGGTCGCTGGCTGGCCAGCGCCGCCGCGGGCAGATCGGCCCGGCCCTCCCCCGCGCCGGCCGCGACCGGCATGCGCTCCAGCGGATGCCGGTCGAACCACGACTCCGGCGCGACATACGGCGTGTGCGGCCGGAAGAAGCCGACGGCGAGGAAGAACGGGCGCTCGGGACGGCGGGCGCAGCGCTCGAGCACCCACTCGGCATCGCTCGCGAGGATGTGGTCGGTGTGCCGTTCGTCCGGTGCGTCGGAAGCGAGCCAGCTCAGCGTCCCGCCGAAGGAACCGGGGACGAGGCTGAAGATCCGCGGGTGCTCCTCCAGGCGATCGACGCCGGCGGGGTTGAGTTCGAGCTCCCACGACGCGGGATCATCGTGGCCGTCGGTGCCGACGGAGTTGGGCACGTTGTAGTGGTAGAGTTTGCCGATCCGGCCGGCGAAGTAGCCGTCGCGCCGGAAGGCCTGCGGGAGACTGACCTGCTCGGGGATCGTCTGCCTGAAGATCTGCGCGTTCGCGAGGATGCCGGAGCTGTTGGGGTGGAGGCCGGTGAGGAAGGAGTTCCGGCTCGGCCCGCACAGCGGAAACGTGCAGTAGGCGCGGTCGAAGCGCAGGCCGCGCGCCGCCAGCCGGTCGAGGTTGGGCGTGTGCGCGATCGGGTCGCCATAGCAGCCGAGGAAGTTGTTCAGATCATCGGCGATGAGGAAGAGCACGTTCGGCCGCGCCGTCCGCTCTGCGGCGGAGAGCGGACCGGCGCAGAGGGACGCGGCGAGAAGGACGGGGAAGAGACGCGACATGGGGACGGCGGGTTGGGGGCGGCACGGAAGCGACGGAATCGACACGAACGCCGTCTCCGACCAGGGTCAAGGCGCGGTCTTTCTCCCATCCTCGTGTCCACCTCGCTTCCCGCCCCGTCCCGCGCGCGTCTCGTCATCGCGCCCCTCCTCTGGCTCGCCTCCACCGTCGACGCCGCCCCGCCTCCGCTCGACGAGATCCGCCGGCTTATCGATGCCGCCCCGTCGTCGCACCCGAGCCTCCTCGCGGATGCGGGCCTCTTCCGTCGCCTCGCCGCGACGGATGTCGATGCGCGCACCTCGACGCTCCGAGCGGGCGTGCTCGAGCGCGCCCGCGGGCTCCTCGCGACCGAACCGGTGACGCATGTCGTGACCGGTCGCCGCCTGCTCGCGGTTTCTCGCGAAGCGCTGCTGCGCATCACGGCCCTCGCCGCGGCGAGCCGGCTCACCGACGATCCGCTCTTCGCCGCCCGCGCCGAGGCCGAACTTCTCGCGGTCTGCGCGTTTCCCGATTGGAACCCGGCGCACTTCCTCGACACCGCCGAGATGACCCTCGCGGTCGCCCTCGGTTACGACTGGCTGCACGACCGCCTGCCCGCGGACACGCTGCGGACGGCCCGCGAGGCGATCCTCCGGCTCGGCATCGAACCCTCGTTCGCCCGGCGCCACGGCTGGATCTCCAACGACAACAACTGGAACCAGGTCTGCCACGCGGGGATGGTCGCGGGCGCGCTCGCCCTGCGGGGATCCGAGCCCGACCTCGCGGCGCGGGTCGTCCACCGCGCGGTCGTCAACCTCCCGATCGCGATGCGCGCCTCCTACGCTCCCGACGGCGCCTATCCCGAGGGCCCCGGCTACTGGTCCTACGGCACGACCTTCAACGTGATCCTGCTCGACACCCTGCGGTCCGTCCTCGGCACGAGCTTCGCCCTCGAGCGGGTCGAGGGCTTTCCCCGGACCGGGGACTACCTCGCCCAGGTCGCGGGCCCGACCGGGCTCCGCTTCAACTACGCCGACTCGCGGGAGGAGCCGGACCGGTTCGAACCCGCACTCTACTGGCTGGCCGCCGCCTTCGCCCGGCCCGACTGGTCGGCCCGGGCCGACCGCCTCGGCGCGGACGCCGCGCGTCGCGACCTCGAACGGCGGCGTTTCGCCGCCTTCGCCCTGCTCTGGGGCGCGACCGCCCCGCCCGGCGCCACCGCGTATCCGGACCTCGACTTCGTCGCGCGCGGACACAAGCCGGTCGCCGTCTTCCGGAGCGCGTGGGACGATCCGGCGGCGCTCCACCTCGGGGTCTGCGGCGGCACGCCAGGGAGCAACCACGGTCAGATGGACGTCGGCTCGTTCGTCCTCGACGCGCTCGGGGTGCGCTGGTCGGTCGATCCCGGCGTCGAGGGGTACCACGGCATCGAAAGCCGCGGGATGAACCTCTGGGACCGCTCCCAGGACGGGGACCGGTGGACGATCTTCCGGCTGAACCACCAGGGACACTCCACGCTCGTCCTCGACGACGCCCCGCAGCGG
>DAIPIQ010000236.1:0-4477 GCA_036770745.1 Opitutaceae bacterium
CGGGCCGGCTCGAGAAAGCGTTTCGCAGCCGCCCGGCGAAGGATCGCCGCCGCCGGGCCGATACCATTTCGCGATGCCCATCTACGAATACTACTGCCCGGACAACAACCGCATCTACCAGTTCTTCGCCAAGACGCGCGCGCAGGCCGAATCGATCCCGAAGTGTCCGGACAACCCGGCCTTCCGGATGGTCAAGATGGTCTCCGGCTTCGCGATCGGCGGCGCGACCCGCAAGTCGCGCGACGAGGCCTCCGGGGGAGGCGAGCCGCCGGCCGGGCCCGAGGGAGCGCCGCCTCCGGGACCGGGTGCGGGCGAGGGGCCCGATCCGGCCGAGGATCCGCGGATGGAGGCGGCGTTCTCCCAGCTCGAGCGCGAGATGGAATCGGTCGACGAGAACGACCCGCGCGCCATGGGCCGGATGATGCGTCGCATGTCCGAGCTCTCCGGCGAGCGTCTCGACGGCGAGATGGAGGAGATGGTCCGCAAGCTCGAGGAGGGGCAGGATCCGGAGAAGCTCGAGGAGCAGATGGGCGACGTGCTCGGCGGTCCCGGCGAGGGCGACGACGACGGCATGGGCGGGATGGGTGGCATGGGCGGATTCGGCGGGGGGCGCATGCCCTCGCGCGATCCCTCGCTCTACGACTACTGAGTCGTAGACAATGGGCGAAGGTGGCCGCGGGCCTGGACCGCGTGTGTGCGCTCGTGCCTTTCGGCGAAAGGCACGCTACCTGGCGTTCGGCTTCCGTGGGACCATGGTGGCACGCCTCTCGCCGAGAGGCGTGGGGCGGGAGCGTCCGCGAGAAACGCCCTCCAGAGTCCCGCGTCCACCTTCCAACCGCATCGTTACGGCCGAGTCGCACTTTCCCTTTCCCTTTCCGCGGCGCGGCCTCTTGGCTGCGCGGATGGACGAGGCGGTCGGGGCGAGGGTTGCGAAGGGGATCGAAGCGGTGCGTGCGCAGGTCGGCCACCTGCATGCGTGGTTCGCGCGGGCGGAATCGGAGTGGAAACACGACGGCTCGCGGGTCACCGCGGCGGACCTCGCGATCTCGCGGGCGCTGCTCGGGGCGCTCGCCGTGGCGTTTCCCGAGGACGAGTTCCTGAGCGAGGAGACCGATCCCGGAGAGGCGCCGCGCGCGCTCCGGGCACGGTTCGCGTGGGTCCTCGATCCGATCGACGGCACCAACAACTACGCGCTCGGAATCCCTTTCTGCGCGATCTCCCTCGCCCTGCTCGACGACGGCGTGCCGGCGTGCGGCTTCATCTACGACCTCGGGCTGCGCGTGCTCTTCCACGGCGGGCCGGGTCTCGGCCTCTTCGAGGACGGCGCCCCGGTCGCGCGGCGTCTCGAACCGGAGCGCGAGGAGCGGATCGTCGCGCTCCACGCCCCGGTGAGCGCCCGGCACCTGCCCCTCGTCAACGCGATGATCGCCGGCTACAAGGTGCGCGCCTTCGGCAGCGGCGCACTCCACCTCGCCTACGTCGCCCTCGGCCGGATCGACGCGTGCGTCGACCTCACCGTCAAGGTCTGGGACATCGCCGCGGCGTGGGCCTTCTGCCGGGTCACGGGGATCGAGGTGCACTTCCTCGACGGTCCGGTGTTCCCGCTGCGGACCTTCGACGTGGGGATGAAGCCGCTGCGCTACCTCGCCGCGATCCCGGAGGAGGCGGCGCGCTTCCGCGAGCGGGTCGCGGGCGTGGGCGTGGTCGCGGCGCCGTGAGCGGGCCTCACGCGTCGTCGTCCTCGCGGGAGCCGCGGGTGAAGACGTAGTTCACGAGGAACGAGATCCCCAGGAGGGCGAAGAGCTGGCGGTGCGAACGCATCGCGCCGACCACCTGGCCGAAGGGCAGCGAGGCGGGCTCCGCGATCCGCAGGAGGACGAGCGCGGCGAGCGGCACGATCAGGTGGTGGACGATCGCCATGGTGTGGTAGACCGGGAGTTTCTCGAAGCCCGCCTCCCACGCGTGGTCGAGCAGCAGGCCGCCGACGATCGGCGCGATCGCCGCCGCGATCGAGGTGAAGGCGACGTTGAGGCTGATCGCGGCCGTCTTCGCCTCGGCGGGCACGAGCTTGAGCAGGAGGTTGAACTGACCGAGGACGAAGCCCGCGGAAAAGATCCCGCCCGAGGCGAAGAGGAGCTTGAGGATCCACGTGTTCGACGGCGTCAGCACCGCCCAGAAGAAACCCGGGGCCATCCACGCGATGAGCGCGAAGGTCATCGTCGAGCGGTTGCCGTAGCGGTCGAGGAACCGGCCCCACGCCGGCATGGCGATCGCGCTCGTCACGCTGGAGATGACGACGAGCGTGCTCACGTCGGCGACGCTCATCCCGAGCCCGTCGTACATGAAGACGCTGAAGAAGGGCCCGAAGAAGTTCGCGAGCAGGCCGAAGGCCGCGCCGAAGCCGAAGAGCCAGAGGAGCGGCCGGTTCGCCGCGATGAGCCGGAGCTGGCCGCGGATGTCCACGCCGCCCTCGCTCAGCCGGTGGCGCGAGGTCGAGAGGATGCGGTATTGGGCGAGCACGGAGAGCGCGCGCAACACGACGGCGACCGCGATGATCACCTGGAAGCCGAGCACGGGGCTCACGTCCTCGAGTCGGGTGAGCGCCTCGCCGGCCCCGATGAGGAAGAAGACCGTCGCGATCTGGAGCAGCCGGTTGCGCCGCCCGAAGTATTTCCCGCGCAGCCGGTCCGGCACCCATTCCTGCACCCACGACGTCCATGACACGCCGACGATCGCCTGGAGCAGCGCCGAGAGGCCGAAGAGCACGAGGAAGGCGCGGCCCGCCGCCGCGGTGTCGTCGGGCGGGATCAGCGGGAGCGCGATCCCGAGGGCGATCCAGACCAGGAGGTGCAGCCAGGAGAACACCAGCGTCGAGGTCTTCTGGCTCCACACCCGTGCGAGCAGCGGCACGACGAGCAGTTGGACGACGTTGCACCATGCCGGGAGCGAGACGATCAGCCCGAACATCGCCTCGCCGAGCGGAAAGGTCTGGGTGAGCAGCATCGCGATGAGGAAATTGCCCGGCAGGGTGAGGTAGACGATGGGCATGGCCGCCAACCCCTCGCCCGTGCAGATGGCGAGGTTGCGGCGCGTCACCGTGGGCGGTCGCGGCTCCGAAGAGGACTTGCTCGAGTCGTTCACGAAGCGGCGACGCTCGACCAGCGGGGGAAGAAATTCAACCGGCTTCCGCCGCCCGCCGTCGGCGCGGGTGCGATCGAAAGGGGTGGCGGGTTTCGGTTCCGCCAGAGACCAGCGGCCATGGCGGCAGGATGCTGCCGCCACTCTTGATTCCAACCCGTCGTCGCCCACGCTTCCGGGAAATGGCCCGCCTCCTGCGTCCATCCTCGGTGAGGGCGCGCGATACCGTCGCGCTCGCCCGCGCGCTGCTCGGGAAGGTGCTCGTGACCACGCGCGACGGCCGTCGCGAGGCGCGGCGGATCGTCGAGACCGAGGCCTACGACGGACCCGAGGACCGCGCGTGCCATGCGAGTCGCGGTCGCACGGCGCGCACCGAAGTGATGTTCGCCGCGGGCGGGGTCTGGTATGTCTACCTCGTCTACGGGATGCACGAGCTGCTCAACCTCGTCACCGGCCCGGCCGGTCATCCGGCGGCGGTCCTCATCCGCGGCGTCGAGGGCGTCGCGGGCCCCGGGCGGCTCACGCGCGCGCTCGCGATCGACCGGCGTTTCAACGGACTGCCCGCCTCGCGTGCGACCGGCCTGTGGATCGAGGACGACGGCTTCGTCCCTCCCGCGGAAGCGGTGCGGGCGACCCCGCGGATCGGCGTCGACTACGCTGGGCCGGTGTGGGCGGCGAAGCCGTGGCGGTTCATCTGGTCTTCGACGCCGGACCCGGGGCGATCGCCGCGAGCACGTCGGGCACGCGGATCGAGCTGATCGATGCGCCGCGCCGCACGACCCGCACGTGGGCGTGCGGCGGGGCCCAGATCGCGGGATCGGTCGGCCCGAAGAGAAGAACGCAGGGGCACCCGGCCGCGGCGGCGAGGTGCGAAGGCCCGGTGTCGTGGCCGAGGAAGAGGGCGCAGCGCGCGGCCACGGCCGCAAGCGTCTCGGGCGGCGTGTCGCGGAGCACGAGCGCGTCGCCGGGCAGCCGCGCGCCGGGACCGCTCGCGCTCCACCACCCGTGCTCGGCCTCGCCGAGAAGCACGACCAGGCGGTGCGGCCGCTCCTCGCGCAGGGCTGCGAACACCTCGAGCCAGTTCGCAGGATCCCAATTCTTCGCGGGCGAGCCGCTCCCGGGATGCCAGGCGAAGAGCGGCGTCTCGGGCCGCGGATCGCCGAGCAGGGCGGCGGCGGCGGCGCGGTCCTCGGCGGAGGGGAAGACCACGGGGGCGAAGTGCGCCGCGCGAAGCCCCAGCGGCAGGAGCGCCTCGCAGAAGTGGGCCGAAGCCGGGGCCGTCGTCGGTCTCGCCTCGGCGCGGAGCAGTCGCGGCGGATCCTCCGGGCCGAAACCGAGG
>DAIPIQ010000237.1:0-4450 GCA_036770745.1 Opitutaceae bacterium
CCCGCGCCGCGACCCGACGGTCCCGCGAACACGCCGAGAGCGTCGCGCTCCTCCGCTCGGTCGCCGCCCGTCAGGCCGGCCCGCGCTCGCTCCTCACCCTGCTCTTCGTGTGAGCGCCCGACCTCCCGCCATGAAGACGATCTTCCAGAAAATCATCGACCGCGAAATCCCCGCCACGATCGAGCACGAGGACGACTCGTGCCTCGTGTTCCGCGACATCCAGCCGCAGGCACCCGTCCACCTGCTGATCGTCCCGAAGCGTCCGCTCGCCCGGGTCGACGCCGCCACTCCGGACGACGCGGCCGTGCTCGGCCACCTGCTCGTCACCGCCGGCGTCGTGGCCCGCAAACTCGGCCTCGCCGGCGGCTTCCGCCTCGTCGTCAACAACGGCCCCGACGCCTGCGAAACCGTTCCGCACCTCCACGTCCACCTCCTCGCCGGCCGCTCCTTGAAGTGGCCGCCGGGCTGAGCGACCGCACCGCCGAAGCCCGACCTCGAGCGGTGGTTTTCCAACCACCGGCTGGACGTCGCACAAGGCGGCAAGGATGCCGCCGCTACCCTCTTGGAGCCCCGTCGATCGCGGACCCAAAAGAAACGGCGGGCCTCGAGGGCCCGCCGCATGACTCATGAAAACCCGTGCCGGCGCGTCAGGCCTTCGACTCCGAGATCGAGACGGGGCGGTAGCCGCCGATCGATTTGAAGTAGATCAGGATGCCGAGGAAGATCACCGCCATCACGAGCGGGATGTAGGAGTCGGCCTTCAGCGTCTTCCGGTCGCCGATCTGGTCGGCCGCGACGATGTCCTGCTGCGCCTGCGTGGCCGCGCCGGCCTTCACCGCGTCCTTGGCTTCGGCGAGTTTCCTGCCGTCGATCGCGACGACATCCGAGAAGACCAGGAAGCGCGAGGGCGACGCCGCCTGCGCTTCGGCATAGGCCGCGGGATTCTTCGCCTCCAGGGCCTCGGCGGCGAACCGGTCCTTGCCGTAGCCGAGACCGGGGCCGCCGATCAGACCGGCGGAGAGCATCCCGATGCCGCCCATGATCGAGATGGCGACGGCGCCCGTGCGAGGGTAGCGGTCGGAGACCACCGCGAGCATCGTCGGCCAGAAGAACGTCTTGCCGACCGCGTAGATCGAGAGGGCGACGAAGGCCATCGCGACCGTCTGCACGCCGCTCGTGAGCTGGAGGCCGACGCAGGCGAGCACCGAGCAGACGAGCAGCAGGGCCACGGGCGAGAGCCCGAGCCTCGTCTCGATGAAGTGCGCACAGAACCGCAGGCCGAACATGATCGCGGAGGTCCAGATCAGGAGCCACTTGCCCTGTTCGGAGGTGAAGAGATTGCCCGTGATGTTGGCGATCCAGCCGTCCGTCCCGAGCTCGACCGCGCCGACGAGGGCGTGGGTGATGAAGAGCACGAAGAGCAGGATCGAACCGAGCGAGAAGCGCGTCAGCACGCCCACCCCGATGAGCAGCGCGCCGCCGGCCAGGTAGCCGATGGACGCGGGGAAGCTCTCCAGGCCGAAGAGCGCGGCGAGCGGGCCCGAGACGAACATGCTCAGGAGATAACAGACCACGGCCGCGCCGAGCAGGCCGACGTCCTTGAACATCTCGCCGAGCTTCGCGCCCTTCTCCGAGGCCTCGGACTTCGGCATGTGCTGGCCGAGGAACATCAGGCCGTAGACGAGCGTCGGGATCAGGTAGAGGGAGAGCTGGATCTTCCAACCCACCTGCATCTTGTCGTCGAGCACCCAGCCGACCGCGGCCCCGGCGACGATCCCGGCCGGCCAGCTCGCGTGGAGGATGTTGAGGAAGTGGGTGCGGTTCTTCGGATAGAGCGTGGCGACGAGCGGGTTGGAGACGGCCTCGAGCGTGCCGTTGGCGTAGGCGAAGAGGAACATGCCGATCGTCAGCATCTGGTAGGCGTTCTCGGGCGTGCTCGCGCCGAAGGTCACGACCGCGGAAAGCACGTGGAAGGCGAAGGCCGCGATCACGAGCTTGCCGTAGCCGAACTTGTCGCAGACCAGGCCGCCGACGATGATGCCGAAGCAGAACCCGGTGAAGCCCGCGCCGCCGATCGCCCCGAGCTGGGTGGCGGTGAAGCCGAACTCGCCGGCCCAGTTGTCGAAGATGCCCCCGCGGATGCCGAAGCCCATGCCGGCGGCGAAGATGGCGGTGAAGCCGGCCCAGAGGAGCCGGCTGGCGTTGGGCGCGATGCCCTGATGACTGAGTTGATTCGATGACATGTGAGGTAGCTTCAAAAACAACACCCCCGGGGATCCGGGAGTGCGGGACTGGAGGGGTTGGATCGCCCCGACCCGGCGCTGCCCGGGCCGAAAGCGACCGCGAAGCATGCTTTCGAGGGCGCCGAGACCAAGCGAAATCTTCCACCGCGCGCGGGTGAAACGGGGCGCCGCGGCGACTACCCGACCGCCGTGTCGGAGGAGTCGACGACGCGCGGCCAGGTCCCGCGCAGCGATCCGAAATGCCGGGTCAGCCCATGAAATCCCGCGTTCGTGGGGTCGGGCGTGGTCACGTTGCCGGCGGCGTCGAGATAGAGGCAGCCGACCTCGTTTTCCGGGAGCGTTTCCACCAACGCACGCGCCCGGCGCATCATCTCGAGCCATTTCCGTCTCAACTCCTGCAGGGTGACCGGTCGCGCCAGCCGCACCTCGTTCAACTCCTCCGGGCGATAGTAGCGCGCGTGGCGCGAGAGTTCGTCGAGCACAAGCATCGGGGCCATGCCGGGATCCTTGCCCGTTGCCGCCCAGGCGAGCGCGCCGAGCGAGAGACCGCGGTCCTCGAGATGAATCAGGTCGAGATGATCGCGGATCTTCACCCGCCCGGCGCCCGCGAGCACCTTGTTCACCGCCAGGTCCGCGTCGTGCAGCCGATAGCCGAGCACCGGATCCGGCACGGCCGGAAAGAACCGGAAAGCCGAATCCACCGCCCATTCGATCTTCATGCCCTGCCCATCGCGGCCGACCCGCGCACGCTGGAAGGACGGCGACCGCCGATCCATCTCGACGTCGAAACCAGCCGCCAGCAGCGCCGTCCGATCCGCCGCGACGTTCTCGACCAGGATGCGCTCCTCGTCGTGAAAGCGATCCACGTCTTCAGAAAAGCGCGGCGACGCCGGATCGCGGTTCAAAGCCGCGGCGCCGGCTACGCGGCTTTCGGGGCTTCTTTGCCCGCGTATCGCGGCAAATACAGCTCTCTGTAGGTCGTCGAGGGGCATGGCTTCGTGGACAACAGAAACTCCCGCCGGCCGCCCTGAGTGCGCAAGGCATGGGCGACCGACGGCAACATCTCTTCCGTGATCCGGGTCCGCGGATCCCAACTCCAGAAACACTTCGCATGGAGTTCGTCGAAAACCCGCTGGGCGTGGGTCAACCTTTCGGCCAGCGGAGCGGGACCTTCCGCGGCGACGCGCGGCGACGCGATGTGACGTTGGCCCTTCATTTCCCGAACAGGCTGTTCCGACCCCGTGCCGCCGTCAACCGCCCGGGCTCCCGGGCGATTGACGGCGCCGGCGTCGCCGTTCGCTCCGCGTCTCACCCTCCTGCGAGCGCGTCGGCGAGCAGGGCCGCGGCGATGCGGTCGCGCTCGCGGGCGAACGGGCCCGTCGCAACCGGTTTGACCGCGCGCGCATACCAGTAGGCCGCGTTGGTCTCGTCGCCCTCTTTGCGGTGGAGGTAGGCGTGGACCCACGTCGAGTTGGGGCCCGGATCGTCCTGGGCGAGGCGGTGCGCCCGTTCCCAGTCGCCCTTCGCGTCCCACCAGAGGGCCAGGAGCGCGGGCTCCAGCCCGGCCGGAGGGGTCGCGGCGGAGGCCACGCTTAGGTTGAAGGCATCGAGGGTCATCGGAAGTGGCTACGGAAAAGGGTTGCGGTTGCACCCACCCGGGGCGCTTGGAATCGTCCCCGCATGAGGCCGCACAAGGTAGTCCCGTTGGACGCGCTCTGCCAGCGCATTGCCCGGGCCGACCTCGACGAGGTCGCCCTGCGCCGGCACATCCGGCTCGCCCGGGCCGAGGACCTCCGCGGCGCGGGGTTCGCCAGGCCACCGCGGCGCGGAGGCGACGCGACGACCCGGGCCCTCGTCGGTCGTGAGACGGGGCGGGCGGAGGTCCGCGCGCGGAAGGCGCTCGTCGCCTGCGGGCTGCCGCTCGTGCCGCTGATCCTCGAGGTCTACGGCGGCGGAGCCGTCTTCAGCCCCGCCGTCGCCGATGGCGACCCCGTCCGCCGCGGCGGCACGCTCGGCGTCCTGGAGGGTCCGGCGCGGGGCCTGCTCGAGCTCGAGCGGGTCTTGCTCAACTTCCTCCAGCACCTCTCCGGGATCGCGACCCACGCCGCGGCCCACGTCCGCGCCCTCGGCCGCTCCCCCACCCGCCTGCTCGACACCCGCAAGACCACCCCGGGCTGGCGCGCACTGGAGAAATACGCGGTCGCCCG
>DAIPIQ010000238.1:0-4442 GCA_036770745.1 Opitutaceae bacterium
GGCCATTTTGAGGGCGGTGGCTGACCTCACCGTTGGGAGCTGGTCCCTGTGCGGGGATTTATCGGCCTTGGCGGGGATTCTTTAGCTGCAATTCCCAAGGGTGCCGGGTAGTCCCCTCGATGAGGCATGAGTGTGGAGGTTCATCTCGACGGGGAACCGGTGGTGTTCGAGGGTCCGATTCCCGCGACGGTGGACCTGCTCGTCGCGCTGCTGGCCGGAGCGGTCGAGCCGCATGGGCGCGAGCTGGGCGACCTCCGGTTGGACGGGCGCACCGTCGAGTTCGAGGACTTCAAGCGGTCGCCCGAAGCGTTCCAGCGGATCGAGGCGACGAGCATCGAGAAGGAGGTGGAGGTGGACCCGGCCGTCTTCGCCGCCGCGCTCTCGCAGGAGATCGCCGCGCTCATCGAAGCCACGGGCCAGCTCGCGCGGCGGACCCTGCGCGAGCCAAAGGCCGCCCTCGCGTCCGCGCGCAGGGCGTGGTTGACGGCCTGCGACTCCGTGCTCAACGGCACCGCCGTGTTGCAGAGGCTCGCCCGCGAGGCCGTACCGACGCTCCGCCCCCCGCTCGTGCGTTTCGTGGAGGCGCAGGAGGAGACGACCGTGGCGAATCTTCAGGGTGACACCGCCCGGCTCGCCCTCCTCCTGGAGGACACGATCGTCCCTGCCCTGCGCGAGCTCCGGAGCGCGGTCGAGGCGGTCGCGGGCGGAGCTCGATGACCCGCTGGAGCGGCAACGCCGCGACGCTGCAAAGGCGTTTCCCCCGGGTCCACGAACTCGTCTCCGCCGCAGCACCCGCGACCGCGGACGCAGGCCTCGGCGAAGCCGCGGCGGACCGGGTCGCGCGACTCTGGCTGGAAGGGCGCTCGTGGAGCGGTCGGCCTTTCGTCGCCGTTTCCGGATTGGGCGACGGGAGCCATGTGCGCGCGCTCCTCGAGGTTCTTCCCGCGGAGGGGTTCGTCTTCGTCGGCGTCGACGATCCCGGAAGACTGCGCCGGAGCTTCGAGGACCACGACCTGCGGACCCTGCTGGAAGCACCGCGGCTCCTTCTCGGCGTCGGGCCGCCGGACGACGCCTTCTTCGCCCCGCTCGCGCAGGTGGACGTGTTGCGTCTGACGGACGTCGACGCGCTCGTCTTCGCGCCCGAGTACAACCGCAACCCTTCCTACCACGGCCGGTTCTTCCTCGAGTGTGCGCGGCAGATCGACTTCCGGCGCAAACTGCTCGGTACAGCGGTGGTCGATGCGGCGCTCTGGCAGGAGAACTCGCTCGCCAACCTCCGCGTGCTCGGAGCCGCCCCGGACGTCGGGGCCTTCGCCGGCGTCTTCCGCGGGCGGGCGATGATCCTCGTCTCCGCGGGCCCTTCGCTCGACGAATCGCTCGACTTTCTTCGCAGCGCCCCGCCGGGCGTGGTGATCGCGGCGGTCAACTCTTCCTACCGAGCGGTGCGCCGCGCCGGGATCGTCCCCCACCTCGTCTTCGCAGCCGATCCGCGGGAGTTCACGGCCCGAGGTTTCGGCGGCGTGCCGGTGGACGGCACGTGGCTGGTCACGACGCCGATCGTCGACCCGGCGGTGCCGCGGCTCTTCGAGGGTCGCGTCCTTTGTTGGAGCGGCGCGAACGAGTGCTTCACGGAACTGCGGCGCCGCCTCGGTTGGGCCGCGGGCACGACGCTCCTCGAGCAGGGCACCGTGTCGGCCTGCGCGATCGACTTCGCGCGGCTCGCCGGCTGCACGCGGATCTGCCTCGTCGGCCAGGATCTCGCGGTGCTCGAAGACGGCCGCAGCCACGCCACGGACTCCTTCTACACCGACCTCGAGGCGAACTCGGTGCGGGTCGACGCCTGCCGACGCCTGCCGGGGAACACGCTCCCCGAGGTGCCGGTCGAGGCGAAGCTCTACGTCTACCTCAAGACGTTCGAGCAGCTCATCGCGGCGCGGCCGGAACTCCAGTTTCTGAATACGGCCCGCCTCGGCGCCCGGATCGCGGGCGCGCCCTTCGCGACCTTCGCCGAGGCCCTGGCGTGGCTCGGGCCGACGGGGGCGGACGAAATCGCGCCGAGCCTCGCGGCGGTCCATGCGCGCGCCCTGGGCTCGGGCCCGCGGGTCGAGGAACTGCTCGCGGCGCTCGCCCCGACCCGCGACTACGCGCGGACGACGCTGGAGGCGGCGCTCGCGGTCGCGTGGGCGGACGAGCCGGGCGCCGTCGCCGCCGCGAGCGAGCGGCTGCGGCGGGTCCTGCGGCCCGGTTCCGGCGACCACGCCCTGCTCGAAGGCGGTCGCACCCGGCTCGAGTTGTTCCGTTGCCGCGAAGCGCAGGCCCGGCTGCGCGAAGGCGCCGCGCCCGCCCCCGAACATGCGCTCGCGGTCGAGCACGCCTGGGCGATCGCCGAGGGCGCGTGGTTTCTGCTCCGGAGATTGGAGCGGCTCGCGCTCCCGGGCCCGGATGTAAGCGCCCCGTAAAAGTCCGTTAAGCGGCCGCGAGCGGGGTCGATTACCCAGCCAAAACCCCCACTCTCGCTCCCATGCCAGGACTCCAGCTCTCAGGTCTCGCCTCCGGCTTCGATTGGAAGTCCGTGGTGGATCAGCTCATCCAACTCGAGCGGGTTCCGCAGGACCGGCTGCGCTCGGAAAAGACGCGCAACACCTCGAAGCTCACCGCGCTCTCCACCCTGCGCACGCGCCTCACCTCGCTGCAGGACGCCGCCAAGGCGCTCACCACCACCTCGAGCTTCAGCAACCGCACCGTCGCACAGGGCGACCCGTCGCTCAACTGGTCCGCGACCGCCGCGGGCGGCGCCGCCACCGGCGACTATTCCTTCAACGTCACCCGGCTCGCCACGCGCTCGATCCGCACCGGCGCGGCCGACGCCAGCCTCGGCCTCGCGGCCACCAACGACGTCTCCGCGCTCGTCGTCTCCGAGATGCGGCTCGGCCGCGCCGTGGGCGCCGGCTCGTTCACCGTCAACGGACAGTCCGTGACCGTCGCGGCGACCGACACCCTCCAGGACGTCTTCGACCGCATCGCGACCGCGACCGGCGGAGCGGTCACCGCGGGCTACGACGCCTCGACCGACCGCGTGACGCTCCAGAGCGGCGGCGCGATCACCCTCGGCTCCGGCGTCGACACGAGCAATTTCCTCTACGCCCTCAAACTCCACAACAACGACACCGGCACGATCACGAGCGCCTCCGCCCTCGGCACGCTCGCCCTCTCCGAACCGATCGCCGACTCCGGCCTGCGCGATGCGATCACGGCCGTCGACGGCGACGGCGCGGGCTCGTTCTCGATCAACGGCGTCACCATCGGCTTCAACCGAAACACCGACACGATCCAGGGCGTGATGACGCGGGTGAACGACTCCGCCGCCGGCGTCACCATGGCCTACGATGCGGTGAACGACCGCTTCACCCTCACGAACAAGAACACGGGCGATTTCGGCCTGGAGGTGACCGAGGCCCCGGGCGGGTTCCTCGCGGCGCTCCGCCTCGGCCCGACCGCCTCGGTCGCCCGCGGGACCAACGCCGAGTTCACCGTCAACGGCGGCGGCACGGTCGTGAGCGCGAGCAACTCCTTCGCCGCTTCCGAGCACGGCGTCGCCGGCCTCACCGTCACCGCGACCAGCCTCGGCGCGCAGACGATCTCGCTCGCCACCGACGCGGCCGGGGTCGAGGCCGACATCCGCACCTTCATCGCGCGCTACAACGACCTCCAGCGCTTCGTCGACGACCAGACGCGCGTCACCACCGGGACCGACGGCCGCGTCTCGGCCGCGCTCCTCGCCGACAACCGCGAACTCACCGACATCGCGCGCGGCGTGCGCACGATCGCCTTCGCCGAGGTCTCCGGCCTCTCCGGCACGATCCGGCGGCTGGAGTCGCTCGGGATCGATTTCGAGGGCGGCTCCTCGCAGCTCGCGGTCCGCGACGAGGCGAAACTCTCCGAGGCGATCTCCGGCCGGCTGCCGGAAGTCGCCGCGCTCTTCGCCTCGGCCACGACCGGCCTGAGCGCGCGACTCGACACCTACCTCGCGAACCTCACCGCGACAGGCGGCAACGTCGCGAGCCAGGAATCCACTCTCGAACGGGCCAACCGTTCGCTCGACACCCAGATCGCCGACCTCGAGCGGCGCCTTTCAGCGGAACGGACTCGGCTGGAAGCAAGTTTCATTCGCATGGAGCAGGCCCAATCGGCGGCGAACAACCAGCTCTCGGCCCTGCAAAGCACGTTGAACTTGAAGTAATCCGTCGTGCTCCCTTCCCAACTCCCGCGCCTCGCGCCCCGTCCCTCGCCGGGACGCGGGCTCTGCTCCTTCCTTGTCTCCGCCGGCGCGCTCGCGCTCCTCGCGGGTTGCGCCTCGCTCGACGCCGATTGGGACCGGCCGGTCGGCAAGTCCTACCGGCCCGCCAACCACGTCGCCGAAGGTCCCATCCCCGCCGGGTTGC
>DAIPIQ010000065.1:0-18959 GCA_036770745.1 Opitutaceae bacterium
CGCCGCGCGCAACGCCGGCCCAGCCGTATTTCCCTGCCGCCCTGCGGGTTGAGGGACGTGTCGGCATCCGCGGCGTTGGGGAGGCGGGGGATAGCCTCTGCAAGGATACCCCCCGCCTCCCCGCCTTGCGGCGTGCCGGCACGGCCCACAACGGCAGACCCCGCCGGAGAATTTGGACCTCCCTGTAGCACCCGGCCGCGCGTCAGGCGCCGGCCGCGCGACGCACGGCGTCCTCGTCGACCTCGAGGCCGAGCCCCGGGGCGTCGGAGACGGTCGCCCAGCCGTCGGCGACCTCGGTGCGGTTGCGGAAGTAGCGCCAGAGTTCGGTCAGTCGCTCGCGCGCGGGGTGCTCTTGCGGGCGGCTGGCCAGCGGCACGGCCGCGACGTAGTGGAGGTGCGCCGCCGTGAGCAGGGTGGGGCGGGCGTTGTGGACGCAGATCGACTTGTCGAAGAGCTCGGCCAGCGTCGCGGCGCGCAGCGCGTCGGTGAGCCCGCCCATCTTCGCGACATCGGGATTGAGGACATCGGGCCGGCCGTGGAGCACGAGGTCGCGGAACATCCAGCGGGTATATTCGTGCTCGCCCGCGGCGACGTCGATGTCGAGCGCTTCGGCCACCCGGGCGATCGAGGGGTAGTGGTAGGCGGCGCACGGTTCCTCGAAGACCGTGACGTTGAACTTCTCCGCGAGGATCCGGCCGACGCGGATGGCGCGGGCGGCTGAGTAGCCGTTGTTGGCGTCGACCCAGAGGTCGACGTCGGGGCCGATCGCCTCGCGCACCGCCCGGGTGCAGGGCTCGGCGGGGTCGTCGGCGGGATCGAGGTTTTCTTCGCGGATGCCGAGGCGGAGCTTGATCGTGCGGAAGCCCTCGGCGACGAGCCCGGCGGCGGTCTCCGCGCATTGGGACGGCGTCAGAAACCCGTCGCCCGCGCTCCGGCTGAACGAGCCGTAGAGCCGCACGCGGTCGCGGACCTTGCCGCCGAGCAAGGCGTGGACGGGGAGCCCGAGGGCGCGACCGCGCAGGTCCCAGAGCGCGCAATCGACGCCGGCGAGGGCCTGCGAGACGATCCCGCCGGGCCCCATCTCGTCGAGTTCGTAGTAGACGCGACGCCAGGCCGAGTCGGCGGCGAAGACGTCGTGATCCTTCAGCAGGGGCGCGATCTCCTCGTTGACCATCCGCGCGACGTGCGCGCCGCCGCTGTGGCCGCATTCGCCCCAGCCGACCGTGCCGTCGTCGGCCTCGACCCGCGCGAGCACGAGCCGCCGGAGGGCGAAGGCCTCGATCGAACGGATGCGAAGGGCTCCGCGGTGCGCGCCGAGCCGGTGGTCGGCCGCGGCGAGACGGTCGACGCCCCCGGCGAGCGCGGCGGCGCCGAGGAGGGTGGTGCGGGAGAGGAACGAACGACGGGAGTGGGGCATGGCGGAGGCGAGTTTCGCGGGTGGGCGGGATGCGTCAACGAAACCGGGGCGGCGGAGGGCCGCCCCGGCGTCGGTGCAGAGAGACGGTTCGGACGGGCGCGTCAGAAAGCGAGTTTGGCCCCGGCGAGGAAGACCCGGCCGGCCTCCTCGCGCAGCGTCGGCTTGTTGGTGAAGCCCTGATATTTCCGCTCGGTCAGCTCGTCGGTGAGGTTCTTGATCTCGAAGTAGAGCTTGTGGTTCTTGGTGACCTTCCACTCGAACGACAGGTCGATCGTCTCGGCGACGTCCACGTAGTTGTCGCGGATGACGTCGGCGCCGAGGCTCTCGAGGTAGTTTCCGTTGTAGTTCCACGCGACGCGGGCGGCGAAGCGGTGGTTCTCCCAGTAGACCTGCAGGTTGAAGACCTCCTCGACCTGGTCGGGAACCAGATCGAGCGCGACGCGGGCGTTGTCGGGAGGGAGCTCCGACTCGCCGTCGATGAACGTGGCGTTTGCAATCACGCCGAGCTTGTCGAAGGGAGCGGGCAGGTTTTCGAACTTGTGGGAGATCGCGAGCTCGATGCCCTTCAGCGTGGCCGAGGGGCCGTTGATCGGCCGGGTGCGGGTGATGCGATAGTTCGGCGCGGCCCCGACGATGGGGCCGAGCTCCGGCGGCGGGGCCGTGGTGAACTCCTCGGTGAAGAGGTCGAACTCGAAATTGGAGATGTCCTTGTAAAACAACCCCGCCGAGACGAAGCCGGTGCGGGCGTAATAGTATTCGAGCGACAGATCCCAGTTGATCGACTCGAAGGGTTTCAGGTCGGGGTTGCCCAGGTTCAGGGAGATTTCGGTGAGTGTCGGATCTTCGGTGTCGACATTGCTCTCCACGAACGGCGCGAGGTCGATGTAGTTGGGCCGGGCGATCGCGTTGGTCCATGCGGCGCGCAGGAGCAGATCCTCCCGAAGCCGCCACGTCGCCGTGATGCCGGGGAAGAAATTGTCGTAGCTGCTGGAATCGGAGACTTCCTCGACCGAGACGTCGTCGCCGTCTTCGACGATCCGGAAGGCGCGGTAGTCGTTGCCCGTGTGCTCGTAGCGGAGGCCGGCGACGACGCGCACGGGACCGAAGTCGGTGGTCCCCATGAAATAGCCGCCGTTGATGTCCTCGGCGCCGCGGTAGGAGGCGAGGACGTTGTCGAAGATCGCTCCCTGCTCGTCGAGCTCCCAGAGCGCCTGGTTGTCGAAGTAGGCGCTGCGGAGGGCGTTGAAGTCGGTGCGGTTGCCGACGGAGTAGCGGTCGTCGAAGATGCCGTACGGGCCGTCGTCGCTGAGGAAGTTGTTCAGCGAAAGCGTCGGGGATCCGGAGACTCGCTCGTAGGTGAGCGAACCGGGGCTGGATTCGGTCTCCTTGAAGCGTCCCCGGTACCCCGCCTTCACTTTCACCGTCTGTCCGGCGAGTTCGACATCCCGCTGAAAATTGAGCGACGCGTTGAGGTCGGTCTCGGCGCTGAGGTCGTTCTGGTCGATGAAGTCGCCGCGTCCGTTTCGGATGACGAAGCGCGCGGGGTCGTTGGTGGCCGGATTGACGAAGTTGATCGAGGGGAACTCGAAGTCCGTCGCGTCGAAGACCACGTCGGCCACGCCGTCGCGCTGGTTGGGCGCATCGGTGAGTCGGTTCTGCCAGTTCGCGACCACGCGATCGACCTTGAAGCGGGATTTGGCGTAGGAGAGCGCGTAGTCGAGCACGGTCTCCCCGTTGTCGTGTTTGCCTCCAAAGGCGATCTGCCGGGTCTGGGAGTCCTTGTAGCCCTGGCGGTCCTGACGGATGGTCCGGTAGCCGTCGACCAGCCCGATGTTCGGATCGGCCCCGGAGCCGACGAGGGCGCGACCGTCGGTGTTGAAGCGGTTGCGGATGCGGATGCGCTCCTCGGTGTCACGAAACTCGTTGAAGAATCCCCGGACGTAGAGGCGGGTGCCCTTGCTCGGCTCCCAGTCGAGCTGGGCGTTCACGCCCTGGCGCTCGCGTTCGATGAAGCGGTAGCGGAAGTCGATGTCCCGAGTGCCCCGGAAGGTCACCGGAGGATTGGAGCCGAAGATCGTGATGTCGCCGTAGTTGGTATTGATCTCGTCGATCGCGCGCTCGTTGAACTGGTAGGAGGCTCCGATGAGCAGGCCGAATTTCGCGTCCGGGCCGAACTTGTCGCCGAAGGTGAAGTTGGCCGAATAGAGGTCGCCGTTGGGGAGGTCGTTGCGTCCGTACTCGAGCTTGATGTCGAGGAGTCGGCGGTCGAGGTCGAGCGGGCTGCGGGTCACGAGATTGACGGCGCCTCCGATCGCGTCCCCGTCCATGTCGGGGGTCAGGGTCTTGGTGACCTCGATCGACGAGATGAGGCCGGTCGGCACTGCGTTGAGCGTGACGGAGCGGTCGTTCCGGTTCTCGGTCGGATCCGCGGTGGACGGGATGCGGTCGCCGTTGAGCGCGACGGAGTTGAACCGGGGTGAGGTGCCCCGAATGGTGATGAACTCGGGCTCGCCGCGATCCTTCTGCACCGAGACGCCCGACATGCGCGCGAGCGCTTCTCCGACGGAGAAATCGGGAAGGCGGCCCACGGCGTCCGAGGTGAGGATGATCTTGATGTTGTCGGCGTCGCGCTGTTGCTGGATGGCGCGGGCCTGACCCTCGGCGATCGCTTCGATCTCGAAGGCCTCGAGTTCGACGATCTCGTCATCGGAGGAGGTCGTCTGTGCGGGTAACGAGGCGGGAAGCACCAGGGCGAGCGCGACGCCGAGGCGAAACAGGGGATGTGGCACGGGGGAGAGGTTCATCGAGCGGGTTCGGGGGTTGAGGTTGCGTGGGGAACGGGCGTCGTGCCGCTCCCCACATCACCATGCCACTCCCATCCCGCGCGAAAACCGGAGCCTAGGTCATATTGTTGACCTGTCCCCGATCGCGGGCCCCTCGAGGCCCCGTTTCCGGCCGCCTACGGCGTGCGGCCGGCGAGGGACCGGGCCGCGGCGATGATCTCGGCGGCCTCGGGGCGCTCGCGGTAGCCGTCGCGGTTCAGCTTCGCGGCGATCGCACCATCCCCGCCGATGAGGAAGACCACCGGATGCGGCACGCCCACGCCGCGGCCCTTCGCCTCGAGATTCCGGATACCGTAGGCGTCGATCACCCGGCTGCCGACGTCGGAGAGCAGCGGGAAGGCGAGGCCGAGTTTCGCGGCGGCCGCGCGGTTGACCTCCGGTGCATCGTAGCTCAGCGCGACGAGCCGGAGCCCGGAGGCTTCGATCTGCGCGAGTTCCTTCTGAAGCTCCTGAAGCTGCGTCCGGCAGAAGGGGCACCAGTCGGCGGAGCGCACGAACACGAGGGCCACCGGCCCGCGCGCGAGAAGCGCGGCGAGTTCGACGTCGGCCCCGGTCGAGGAAGGCAGCGAGAATCCCGGGGCCTTCGCGCCGACCGCGAGCCCGGGGATCCCGGTGGTGGTCTCCGCCGCATGCGCGAGCGGGACGAAAGGAGAGAGCAGGGCGAGCAGGGCGATCCGGAGGAGGGAATTCATGCCGGGTGGGAACGCGCGCCGGTGCGCGGTATTCCCTCCGGAGGGAAAACTCCGCGGCCGCGGCTCAGGCGGCGACGTCGTCGGCCGCGAGTTCGAAGATCCGATGCAGGCGCAGGAGTTCGAGCACGGTCTGCACGGCGGGGCGGACGTTGAGGAGGCGGACGCTCGCCGGAGCGGGGAGCCGGCGGTAGACGCCGAGCAGGGCGCCCACGCCCGAGCTGTCGAGGAACTCCACCGCCGCGAGATCGATCTCCACGCGGCGGACGACGACGGACCACGCCGAGTCGATCGAGCCCTTGAAGTCGCGCACCGCCTGCGCGTCGAGACGGGCCGCGGTGATGGTGAGTTGGAGGAGCTCGCCTTGTCGGGAGGCGGTGAGGACCGATGCCATGCCCGGCTGATCGGCGGCGGGTGGTCCCACTGGAGTCGACTCGGGAGGTTTCACCCCATCCGGGGAGTCTTCGGGAACGGGGGTTGAAGGATTCAACTCAGGTCGCCGGTACGGGGACCGAATCCGGAGGGGGAGAACACATGTCGGATCAAGATCTCGTCGCCTATTGGAGCCGGGCCGGAACGGGGGCGGGCCGCCTGCGTTTGCAGGCGCGCGTGCTGCGCAAGCGCGTCGTCTGGACCGTCGCGGTCGGCGGCGCCCGCGGCCTCAAGCGCGCGATCGACGTCGTCGTCTCGACGGCGGCGCTCGTGCTGCTCGCGCCGGTCTTCGCCGCCACGATCGCCGCGATCAAGCTCGAGGATCGCGGCCCGATCTTCTTCCGCCAGAACCGCGTCGGCCTGCGCGGCCGGCTGTTCGGGATGTGGAAGTTCCGCTCGATGGTCGTCAACGCCGACCAGCTCAAGGACGCGCTTCTCCAGCGGAACGAGATGTCCGGCGGCGTGACCTTCAAGATGAAGAACGACCCGCGGATCACGCGCGTCGGCCGGTTCATCCGCAAGTATTCCGTCGATGAGCTCCCGCAGTTCTGGAACGTGCTCGTGGGCGACATGTCGGTGGTCGGCCCGCGCCCGGCCGTGCCGCGCGAGGTGGTGCTCTACTCCGTCGACGAGCGGCAGCGGCTGCTCGCGAAGCCCGGGCTCACGTGTTTCTGGCAGGTCGGCGGGCGCAGCTCGATCGACTTCGAGGGCCAGGTGCGGCTCGACGTCGCCTACATCCGTTCGGAGAGCGTCTGGCTCGATCTCAAGCTGATCGTGCAGACCGTCCCGGCGGTGCTCTTCGGAAAGGGGGCCTTTTGAAACCCGACGCCGTCGAGATGCGGATCGGCGTCCCCGACTGGGCCGAGCTCGACTCCGTCGTGCGCCGTCCCGATCCCCCCGCGCTCTGGCCGGTCGGCGGTCAGCCGCTGCTCGCGCACTGGATGGACGAGGCCCGGACGCGCGGGGCTTCACGCGTCCGCATCTTCTGCGCGGACCGTCCGCACCTCGTCCGGGCGTGGCTCGACGGCGGAGTCTATTGGTCGTGTCCGGTCGAGGTCGTGCCGACGCCCCTCGAAAGGTATCCGCAAGGGATCGAGTGGGCGGACCGCCTGCCCGGCGAGGAGCCGGTCGTCGCCCCGCGCGACGGAGCGGCGCTCGCGCTCTGGTGGCACGTGCGCAACGCGGCCTGGCTCGCCAGTCGCGACGAGCGCGCGCGCCTGCTCGACGAACTTCACGACTCAGGGGGCTGGATCGGCCCTCGGGTCGCCGTGCATCCCGAGGCCCGGATCCATCCGCCGTGCTGGATCGGGGCGGGCACGCGGGTGGGGGCGCGCGCGCAAGTCGGACCCGGCGCGGTGATCGGCCCGCGTTGCGTGATCGAGGCCGACGCCGAGGTGCGGGATTCCACCGTTTTGGAGGACACCTTCGTGGGGAGATTCGTCGCGCTCCACCAGATGGTCGCCGACGGCGGACTGCTGGTCGATGCGAAGCGCGGTTGCCGCGTCGAGATCGCGGAGAGCTTCATCCTTTCCGGCACGAGCCGGCGCGAGGCCGCGGTGCCGCTGTCCGAGCGCGCGCTGGCGTTGCTGCTCTGGTTGCCGGCCCGGGTGCTCGCGCTCCGGCGCGGCGGGCTGGTTCGCCGCGCGCCGCTCACGCCGCTCGGAGCGATCACGCTTTGCGAAGGGCTCGAAGGTCCGCTGCTTGCGCGCCGGGCCCACTGGCTCGGCGCGGTGGTGGCGGGGCGGATGCGCCTCATCGGCCCGCTCCCGCGCGAGGCGGCGGCGTTCGAGGGGCTTCCGACCGATGCGGCCAACCTCCTCCGCTCGGTCCACCCCGGCGTCTTTTCCGTCGCCGACGTCCACGGCTGCCACGTCGCCGGAGCCGGCGACGAGCCGACGCACGCCCTCTTCTCCGCGGCCCAACCGCGCAGCGGCGGTCTCGTGCTGCGGGCGCTCCCGCGGCTGCTCTTCCTCGTGCCCGCCTGATGAAGTCCGCGCTGGTCGAGACCCTCGAATACCGGCTGCCGCCCGACCTCGCCGCGGTCCGGGCGGTCGCGCGGGAGTTGGAAAACCACCTCCGCCTGCGCGGCCTCGACCGCGCCTCGTGGGAAGCCCTCGAGCTCGGGATCGTCGAGGGGATCAACAACGCGATCGTCCACGGCTGTCGCGATCGGGCCGACGGCGGGATCCTCGTCCGCGTCACGTGGCGCGAGACGCGATTGATCCTGGAGATCCGCGATCCCGGCGCATTCACGCCGGGCGCGTCATGGGGCGAGCTTCCGGACGATCCGCTCTCCGAGGGCGGACGCGGGGGATACCTCATCGGGCGGGCATTCCCCGTCGTCGAGCACCGCAACGGCGGCGACGGCCACACCCTGCATCTCGAATGTGTACTCGCCCGACGACCCGCGGGCGTGGACGGCGCGCTCGAGGCCTTCGAGGCGGTGCGCGCCGCGACCGCGGAGCTCGAGACCACCTACGAGACCGTCGCCGGCCTGCGGCATCTCGTCACGTTGCTCGCGAAGTCCACCGCGCCCGGCGAGATCGTCGAACGGGCGCTCGCCCGGCTGCGCGAGATCGAGGCCTTCGAACTCGCCCACGTCCGCAAGGTCACGCGCGCCGACCTGGAGTTCGTGCGTGGTCTGGGCGCCGCGTCGCCCCCGGTCCCGCGCATCTCCCTGGGCGACGAGGGCGTCGAGGCGCGGGCCGTGCTCACGCTCGGCACGCAGCACGTCGAGTCCTGCGACGCGCTCGCCCCCGGCGATCCCCTGCACGGCCTTGGCGGAGCGGCGCTCGTGGTGCCGATCTGTTTCGAAGACGAACGCATCGGCGTCGTGGTCGTGGTGCGCGGGCGCGGGGCCGGCTATTTCGGGGCCGGCTTCGTGGAGCTCGTGCACACCCTCGCGGAATTCCTCGGGGTGGCGTGGGCGACGGAGGGCCTCCAGGCGCGCCAGCGTGAACTCGAGGTCGGCCAGCGCGAACTGCGGCTCGCCGCGGAGATGCAGGCGCGGCTCCTCCCCGAGGTGTTTCCGGAGCGGCGTGATGTGCGCTTCTCCGGGATCTGCCGGAGCGCCCAGGCGGTCGGCGGGGACTTCTACGACGTCTTTCAGAGTGGGGCGGGGACGATCGTCGTGATCGCCGACGCGATGGGCAAGGGGATGCCCGCGGCGTTCGTCGCCTCGGTGCTGCGCTGCGCGATCCGCGCCCGGGAGGGCGCCGCCGCCGATCCCGGAATGCTGCTGATGGAGGTGAACCGCCAGATCTGCCCCGATCTGCTGGCGGTCGACATCTTCATCACCGCGCTCGTCGGCTTCATTCCCGAGGGCGGCGCGTTGCTGCGGCTGGCGTCCGCCGGGCACTGTCCGGTGCTGGTGCGCCGCGGGGACGGAGCCGTGGAATCGGTCTCGCGCGGCGGCGTGCCGCTCGGCGTCCTCGAGGGCGCCCGCTACACCTCCACCGAAGTCCCGCTCGCGCCGCGCGATGCGGTGGTCTTCTTCACCGACGGCCTCTACGAGATCGGACCCGCGCCCGATCCGGCGCTCGGGCTGGACCTGCTCCGCTCGGTCGTCGGCGCGACCGCCGGTTGCACCGCCGACGAGATGGTCGACGCGATCATGCTCGCGGCGGAGAAACAATCCTCCGGCCATCCCGCCGGCGACGACCGGACCCTCCTCATCTGTGAACGCGTCGCCTGAAACCCCCGCCAACTTCGTCCCCACGGTGCTCGTCGTCGACGACGAGCTCCACATGCGCCTGCTCATCGAGCGGAGCCTCCGGCGGACGCCGGTCGGGATCCGTTTCGGCACCCGGGGCGACGAAGTGCTCGAGCGGATACGCGACGGAGACGTCGCCCTCCTCCTGATCGACTACGAGCTCCCCGGGCTCAACGGCATCGAGGCGTTGCGCGCCGTCCGCGCGGACCCCGCCGGGGCCGCGCTGCCCGTGGTCCTCCTCACGGCGCGCGGCCACGCCGATCTCGCCGCCGAGTGCGCCGCCCTGCGGGTCGACCTCGTGCTCGGCAAGCCCTTCAGCCCGGTGGAACTGGCGCGGAGGGTCGGCGAACTGCTGGCCGTCGGCGCGCGGGGATAGGCCTTACGATCCGTTCCCCCGCGCCAGCCGCCGCTCGTGCAGGAGCGCGAAGAGCACCGGGGTGACGACCAGGATGTGGAGCAGGCTGCTGATCATCCCGCCCACCACGGGCGCGGCAAGCGGCTGCATGACTTCGACGCCGGTTCGGTCGGCCCAGAAGATCGGGAGTAGGCTGGCCACGGTGGTCGCGACCGTCATCACCTTCGGTCGCAAGCGCAGGCGCGCGCCCTCCTTGATCGCTTCGACGAGATCGGCCCGGGAGAAGGCGTCGCCGCGTTCCGCGCGTTTCCGCTCCACCGCCTCCTCGAGGTAGACGACCATAACCACGCCCGTCTGGATGGCGGTGCCGAAGAGCGCGATATAGCCGACCCACACGGCGACGGAGAAATCGAAGCCGAGCAGGGCCTGGAGGAACACGCCGCCGGTGAGCGCGAAGGGCACGGCGAGGAGCACGTGCGCCGCCTCGGCGGCCGAGCGGAAGACCATCGTGAGCAGCACGAAGATGATCGCGACCACCGCCGGCAGTACGAGCCGGAGCGTCCGCTTCGCGCGGAGCTGGTTCTCGTATTCACCGCTGAAGCCGAGCGACATCCCGGCGTCGAATCGCACCTCGCGCTCGACGCGCTCCTTCACCTCCTCGACGAAGCCGCCGAGGTCGCGCCCCTGGACGTTGGCCTGCACGAACACCCGGAGCCGGCCGTTCTCGCTCGCGATCTCGCTCGGGCCGAGCACGCGTTCGATCCGCGCCACGCGGCCGAGCGGCACGCTCGCGCCCGAGGGCGTGGCGATCGGGAGGGCGGCGAGCCGGTCGAGATCCTCGCGGTCGCCGCGCTGGAGCCGCACCTGCAGCGGCCACCGTTCGCGCCCCTGGATGGTGAACCCCGCCTCACGTCCGCCGAGCCCGGCCTCGACGACCGTCAGGACGTCTTTCGCGCGCAGTCCGAAGCGCGCCATCTCCCGGCGATCCACCGTGATCTCCAGGTAGGGCTTGCCCTGCACGCGCGAGGGGGCGACGCCGACCGCGCCCGGCACGGTGCGGACGACCGCCTCGATCTCGTAGGCCTTGCGCTGGAGCGCGTCGAGGTCGTCGCCGAAGACCTTCACCCCGACCTGCGCGCGGATGCCCGTACTCAGCATCAGGATACGGTTCTCGATCGGCTGGAGGAACCCCGGCACGTAACCGGGCACCTGGGTGAGGCGTTCGGAGAGTTCGGCGATGATCCGCTGCTTCGTCACGCCAGGGCGCCATTCCGCCTTCGGCTTCAGCAGGATCGTGGTCTCGATCATCTCGACCGGAGCGGGATCGGTGGCGGTGTCCATCCGGCCGAGCTTGCCCGCCACGCTCGTCACCTCGGGGTGGGTGCTCATGACGCGGTCCTGCCAGGCCATGATGCGCTTCACCTCGGTGAGGGAGTTGCTCGGGAGGAGGACGGGCATGAAGAGCAGCGAACCCTCCTCCAGCGCGGGCATGAACTCGTTGCCGAAGCCCGTCGTCGCCGCGGCGAGACCGTCCCAACCGCGTTCGCCCAACCAGTGCTGCGCGCTCCGTGGGAGACCGAAGGCGGTGACGAGCGCCGCCGCGAGAAGCAGCACGGCGGCGGCGAGCACGAGCGCGCGCCGGCGCAGCGCCCAGTCGAGTACCGGCTCGTAGACCGCGAGGCAGCCGCGCATCACCCGGTTGTCCTCCTCGCGGCGGAACGGCCCGCGCACGAGCAGCGTGCAGAGCACGGGCACGAGCGTGACGGCGAGCAGCGTGGCCCCGACGAGGGCGAAGGTCTTGGTGTAGGCGAGCGGGTGGAAGAGCTTTCCTTCCTGACCCGTGAGGGCGAAGACGGGCAGGAACGCCAGGACGATGATCGCCATCGCGAAGAAGATCGGCCGGCCCACCTGCTGCGCGGCGGCGAGCGTGAGCGCCGCGTAGTCGCGGGGGGAGGGCCGGTCGGCGGAGCCCCGCTCCGTGGCGGCGCGCTCGCAGTGGCGGATGACGTTCTCCGTCATCACGATCCCCGCGTCCACGAGCACGCCGATCGAGATCGCGATGCCGGTGAGCGACATGATGTGCGAGCCGATCCCGAAGCGCTCCATCAGGATGAACGAGATCAGGATCGAGGCCGGCAGCGGCAGCGTGACGATGAGGATGCTGCGGAAGTGGAAGAGGAACAGGACGTGGGCGAGCGTCACGAGGATGATCTCTTCGACGAGGGCGCCGCGGAGCGTGTCGATCGCGCGCTCGATCAGGTCGCTGCGGTCGTAGAAGGGGCGGATGCTCACGCCCGGCGGCAGCCCGGGGGCGAGTTCCTCCAGCTTCGCCTTCACGTCGCGGATGACGCGGTGGGCGTTCCCGCCGTAGCGCAGCACGACCGTCCCGCCCACGACCTCCCGGCCATCGATGTCGAGCGTGCCGCGGCGGAAGTCGCCGCCGATCTGCACCGTGGCGAGGTCGCGCAGATGAACCGGCGTGCCCTCGACGGTCTTGACCATGATCGCCTCGATGTCCTCGACCGACTCCACCAGCCCGATGCCGCGCACGACGAACTCCATCCCGTTCTCCTCGATCGTGCGCCCGCCGACGTTGAGGTTGGAGGCCTCGACCGCGTCCACCACCTCGCCGAGCACGAGGCCGTAGTGCCGGAGCTTCAGCGCCGAGACCTCGATCTGGTACTGCCGGACGAAGCCTCCGATGCCGGCGACCTCGGCCACGCCGGGCACGGCCGCGAGCTGGTAGCGCACGTAGTAGTCCTGTAGTGCACGCAGCCGGCCGAGGTCGTATCCACCGTCCGGTGACGCCTCGGGGTCGACGTGCAGGTAGTACTGGTAGACCCAGCCGAGCCCGGTGGCGTCGGGCCCGAGCCGCGGGACCACGGCCTCGGGAAGGACGTCGCCGAGGTAGTCGAGCCGCTCCAGCACGCGGGTGCGGGCGAAGTAGTTGTCGATCCGGTCCTCGAAGACGACCGTGACGAGCGAGAAGCCGAACATCGACGTGGCGCGCACGCTGCGCACGCCCGCCAGACCCTGGAGGTTGGCGGATAGCGGGTAGGTCACCTGGTCCTCGACCTCCTGCGGACTGCGCCCGGGCCAGTCGGCATAGACGATGACCTGATTCTCGCTCAGATCCGGGATGGCGTCGATCGGGACGCGCTGCAGCGCCACCACGCCCCAGCCGGCGACGACGAGCGCGAGGGAGAGGACGACGAAGCGGTTCTCGAGCGACCAGCGGATGAGCATGTCGATCATCGCCGGAGAGCGTCAGGGCACTTCGTTGCCGCAGGTGAGCATGGCGCTTCCGAAGAACGGATTGCGCAGGTCGTCGTCCTGCTGCACCCAGCGGCCGGCGCCGAGCACGGGCGTCATCGGGCATTCGAAGACATGGAACACGGCCGCCTCCGGATGCTGTTTCCTCACCGCGAGCAGCCAGTCGGCGAGCGCGGTGCTGAATGGTTCGTAGGCGCTGCGGGTCGCCTTCAGTTCGGGGCCGTCGACCAGCTCCCCGGCGAGCGCGGCGACGCTCTCGAAGCCGGCGGGCCGGTGCTCGCGGGCGAGCGCGGCGACGACGCTCGCCAATTCCGCGCGCGGCCCGGCGTAGTCCTCCAGTCGATCGGCGGCGAGAGCGGCGCTGGCGCGGGCGGCGGCGTCCACCAGCGGCGGTAGTTCCGCCAGCACGGCGGGCGCGAGCCGGAGTTCCGGCGCGGCGGCGTGCCCGTGGTCGTGCGACCCGCCGCCACCGATGCCGCCTTCGAGCTGCGCCTGGCCGTCGAGGATGAGCGCGCCGTGGGTGACCACGCGTTCGCCGACGCGCAGGCCTTCGCGGATTTCGATCGCGGTGTCGCCGCGCCGACCGAGGCGGAGCGTCCGCTGTTCGTAGGCGCCTTCGCCGAGGTCGACGTAGGCGACCGCCCGCGTGCCGGTGTCGAGCACGGCGCTCCTGGGCGCGGCGAGCACGACCGGACTCTCCAGCGCGATCCGACCCTCGGCGTAGAGCCGGTGTTGCAGCTTCCGTCGCGTTCCCCGCGCGGTTTCCTCCAGCGGGTTCTCCAGCTCCACGCGTACTCGGGCGGTCCGCGTGCGCGGGTCGATCGTGGGATCGATGAACGCGATGGGCGCGCTGAAGGTCTCGCCCGGCCGCGACTCGACGCTCACCTCCACCTCGAGGCCCGGTCGGAGCCAGGCGAGGTCGGATTCGTAGGCGTCGAAGAGGAACCACATGCGGGCGTAGTCCGCGATCTCGAAGAGCGGGTCGCCCTCCTTCACGTAGCCGCCTTCGTAGACGGAACGGCTCACGACCGTGCCGCTCATCGGCGCGAGGATCTCGGTGAAGGGCGAGGGCGGCGCCTCAGGATCAAGGGAGTCGATCTGACCGGCGCCCAGCCCGAGCAGGAGAAGCCGCTCGCGGGCGGCGGCGAGGAGCGGGCCGTCTCCGTCCCCGCGGGCGCGGAGGTCGAGGTACTCCCGCTGGGCCGTGAAGAGCGTGGGGCTGTAGATCACCGCCAGCGGCTGCCCTGCGAGCACCTCGGCGCCGAGGTGGTTGACGAAAAGCCGCTCGATCCGTCCTTCCACCCACGCGGAAAGGACGCGGTGGCGCGTCTCGTCGTCCTCGAGCACGCCGGCGACACGGAGGGTGCGGACGAGCGGCTGCTCGCGTAGCTCGGTCGTGGATACGCCGGCGACGTGGACGGCGGAGGCGCCGAGACGGACCGTGCCGGGAGCGGCCTCGTGCCCGGGTTCGCCCTCGTAGACCGGCGTGAGGTCCATGCCGCAGATCGTGCATTTGCCGGGCTGTTCCGACGTGATCCAAGGGTGCATCGGGCTCTGGTAGAGCAGCACCCGGCGGGACCCGGAGGCGTCGGCGGGTGCGG
This sequence comes from Opitutaceae bacterium, assembly GCA_036770745.1. Taxonomy (GTDB): domain Bacteria; phylum Verrucomicrobiota; class Verrucomicrobiia; order Opitutales; family Opitutaceae; genus DAIPIQ01. The sequence goes on from DAIPIQ010000065.1 coordinate 14,323, forward strand.
GAGTCGTGGTTCGTCCGAGCCACCAGCCGCCGGCGCCGGCGGCGAGGACGAGCAGGGAAACGAGCGCGAGGCGGGAGGGTTTCATGGGAGACGACGAAGGAACTGCGAAGAAGCCGCTCGGGGTGGGATCGCTCGAAGCACGGGCTTGTTTCTCAATCGTTCGGAAGCGTTCCACCCGCGAGCGCTTCGAGCCGGGCGAGGCCCGCGTGGTAGTCGGTGAGGTCGGCGATGAAGCCGCCTTCCAATTCGGTCGCGGTGCGGAGGGCGGAGATCAGTTCGAGGAACGTGACGCGGCCGGTCTCGTAGGCGATACGGGCGGCATCGACGTTCTGTCGTGCGAGGGAGAGCAGGCGATCGGCGGTGAGCGCGAGCCGACGGCGTTGCGCGTCGAGCCGCTCCCACTGTTCGCGGACGGCGCCCTCGGCTTCGAGACGGACGGCATCGAGTTCGGCCCGGGCGGCGCGGGCGGATTGTTCGGCCTCCAGCACCTCGTTGCGGGTGCGGCGCGGGTTGGCCCACGGGAGGTTGAAGACGATCGCGGTGTCGTAGTCGTCGATGACGCGACCGCCGCCGTTGCGGGTGCGGGCGGCGATGCGCACGGCCGGATCGGGGAAGCGGTTGCGCTTCGCGAGCGCGAGGCGGGCCGATTCGGTTTCGAGCGCGGACACGGCCGACTGCACTTCGGGATGCCGGCCGAGGGCGAGCGACTCCAGCGCCGCCGCAGCGGGCGGGAGCGGAGGCGTTTCCTCCAAGTGCGGCCGGCCGAGCGTCGCTCCCGGTTCGAGGCTCATGAGCGTTCGCAATCGCGTGCGTGCGGCCGCGCCGGCGCTCGCGAGGGCGAGGCGCTCCTGCTCCAGCCGCGCGAGGTCGGTTTCGGCGAGCAGGACCGTGGCCTGGGGCTCGCCACCGATCTGGAAGCGGCTGCGCGCGGTCCCGACGAGCTGGCGCACGAGTCCCTGATGGTGCGCGTTCAACTCGAGGCGGCGCTCCGCGCCGGCGTATTCGGCGAAGGCGGCCTTCGCTTCGGCGACCAGCGCGAGCTCGCGCGCGGCGAGGGCGGCGCGAGCGAGCCCGGTGCTCGCGGAGGCGACATCCGCCGCCAGGCGGTTGCGGCGCGAGAGCGGAAGCCTCTGCTCGATCATCCACTCGAAGGCCGAGGGATCGAAGGGATCGGTCGTGCCCTCGCGCATGATCTCGACGCCCACCAGCGGATCGTCCCACGCGCCGGCACCGGTCGCGGCGGCTTCCGCCGCGCCGATGCGCGCGCGCCCCGCTTCGAGGGCCGGGTGACGTTCGCGCACGGCGGCCACGACCTGCTCGAGGGTCAACACCTGCCCGCGCGTCGCGGGAACAAGGGCGACAAGAGGAACGAGAAACCAGAAAACAGCGGCCGGGAGACGCACATCCGGTGTAACCGCACCGGCGCCGGAAACCCTCGCGGCCGAAGTGGAGATCGCACGGCGGACCGCCGGGCGTGAAGCACGGCCCACGGGGCGGAAGTGAACCGCCGGGGGCGACGGCCGGCCCGTGGGGAGGGTCAGCCGGTGAGTTCGGCGAGGATCTTCTCCGCGATGCGGAGGTTCGAGACCTTCATCACGAGCCTGGTGTGCGCGCCCCGGTGGTCGACCGTGGAGTAGGCGTAGTCGATGTTCACGTGGGCCGCGGCGAGGGCCTTGGTCACGTCCGCGAGCCGGCCGCGGCGGTCGGTCAGGTTGATGGCGAGCACCTCGGCCTCGACGACGTAGAAGCCTTCGGCGTTGAGGATCTCCCGGGCGCGGGCGGCGTCATCGACGAGGAGGCGCGCCACGCCCTGTTCGGTGTTGTCGACGACGCAGAGCGCCTCGATGTCGAGGCCGTTGGCGGAGATGATCTGGCTGATCTCGGCGAGCCGACCGGGCTGATTCTGGAGCGCGACCGTGAGCTGGCGTTTGATCGCGAAGCGCATCGAGCGGGAGACTGGCGGTTATCGGGGCGGTGGGGAACCACGAATGGACACGAAGGCACACGAATCAAAAGAACCACGGATGCACACGGATGAAGGACGAAAAACGGGAAGGGCTCTCCGGGTGCGATCGTCGTCGGAAGCTGCTTTCCCAATCCGTGTCGGTCCGTGTGCATCCGTGGTTGAAGTCTCCGCCCGTCACAGCAGGGACCGGCCGGGAGGGACGCGGACGATCGTGGTGCCGGCGATCTTGTCGTGCCAGGACTGGCGCTGCTCGTCCCAGCCCGCCCACATGAAGCCGAGGCCGAGGACCATGCCGGAGAAGATGGCGCCGAGGGACCGCACCGCGGCGATGCCCGGGTCCATCCGCCCGCCGTCGAGCCGTTCGATGCGGAGGTTGAAGACCACGCCGCCGATCGTCGTCGAGCGCCAGGCCCAGAAGGCGATGTGGTAGCCGAGCCAGAGGTAGGGGAACAGGAAGAGGATCCCGAGGAACGTCGAGAGCCCGCCGACGAGGAGGAAGTCGAGGGCGGTCGCCCCGAAGCGCGGCCAGAAGCCGACGCGTTCACCTGGCGCGGAGGGGGCGGAGAGGGCGGTCGGCTCCGGAAGCGGCGCCGGGTCTCGGGCGACGAGCGCGGTCGCGGCGGGGTCCGGTTGCGTCGTCGGGATCGCCTGCGGTCGTCCCGGGCGGCGGGCTTCGACGCGCAGGCGCTCGACCAGGGCCGTGAGCACCGCACCGATGCCGAGCACGCCGGCGATTCCGAGCACGGCGAAACCGATCACGGGGACGGCGTAGAGGAGGGTGAAGACGACGTTGCCGACGAACAGCGCGGCGAACGGCGCCTCGCGCAGGCCGAGCCTCGCGCCGCAGTCGCGGTAGACTGCGAGGTAGCCGCCGAAGGCCGCGAGGAACATCCCCGCGATGGCGAACGGCACGAGCAGCAGCCCGACCATCGTGACCATGAGCAGGAACGTCAGCGGCCCGAAAAGCAGCACGGCAAGCATGCCGTTGACGAGGGAAAGCGCGGGCTTCTCCTCGAGTGCGCGGGCGGCGGCCTCCAGCGGCCGACGGAAGATCGCGTAGACCGCGAGGTTGAGCAGCAGCAGGAATCCCGCGGCGATCCAGGCCCATGTGCGGGCGTGGGGCAGCGGTCGGCCCAGGAGCAGGCCCTCCGAGATCCACTGGCCCGGCCCGGCGAGTCGCGGCGAGGACCATGCGAGGGGAAAGCCGACCCGCACTCTTTCCCCGCCCACCGTCGCGGTGGGAGCGGCCTCGACGCCGCCGAAGATGGAGACGAGGTCGCCACCCACGCTCGCGTCCGGTCCGAGCGTGATCGTGCCGAAAACGCAGACCAGATCGTCCTCGACGCGCCCGTTGACGAGGACGCTTCCGAAGACCGTGACGCTTTCGCCGGAGACGACGCCGTCGATCAACGTGTCTCCGAAGACGGCGACCATCGAGCGCGCCCGCTCGCCGGCGGGAAGTCGCGCGTCGTTTCCGATCGCGACGATCTCGCGACGCTCGGAGCGCTTGTCGCGCCGGTCGTTTTCGCGGGTGGAGACGGGCGGCTCCAGAGGCGAAGGAGGAGCGTCCGGGATCGGCGGCGTCGGCGCCGCGGGCGCCTCGGCGGACTCTTGGGCGACCAGCGGCGTCGCGGGTGCCGCGGCACACGAGGCCAGGGTGGCGAAAAGGAGGAGCCGGGCCGCTCGGCGGAACCGGAGGAGGAGGGCGTGGAGTCTCATGTGAGGAATGGTGTTCGTCGTCATCGGCGAGGTTGGACCGCGGCGTGCCAGAGCGCGCCCCCGAGCCCGAGCAGGGCGAGGTTGGAGACGGAGACGCCGATCGCCACCGCGAGCACCGTCGGCGAGAGCGCTTCGCGGAGCACGAGCGCGAAGGCGTCGCCGAGGGTCGCGAGGGCGGACCAGAATCCGACGATCGTGGCCGCGAGGCCGCCGCCTCGGACGGTCGGAGCGGGGGACGGCAGGGCGAGCATCGTGGCGACGAAGAGCGCGAGCACGGCGGCGGAGAAGCTCGCGCGCAGTGCCGGTCGCCAGGTCGTCGCCGGCCGCCGCCACCATGCGGCGACGCGCCGGGCCTCGCGGGCGCGGATCGCGGCCAGCACGTCCGACGCGAGCGAGGCCGGCGCTTCCAGATCGGGCAGCCGGCGCAGCTCTTCGTGCAGGCGTTTTTCCCAGGGGTCGTCGGAGTGCGGCGTGGTCATGGGGAGGTTGGGAAGTCGAGTTCGTCGAGCCGGCCGGCGAGCCGTCGCCGGAGCGTGGCGCGGCCGCGCAGGATGTCGGTCTTCACCTTGGCGAGGGACACGCGGAGTTTTTTCGCGATTTCCTGATAGGACGTTTCGTGGAAGTGGAAGAGGACGATCGCGGCGCGCTGGTCGGGCGGGAGGGCCGCCACGGCCTCTTCGAGGACGGCGCGCATGTCGCGTCGGTCCGCGGTCTCCTGTTCCGGCGAGGCGGGGGCGACGAACGTCGCTTCGAAGCCGGGCGATTCATCCTCGTCGCGGGCGTGCATCTCCGAGAACAGGCGCCAGCGGCGGCGGTGGCGGGTGAGGTGGTTGAGGGCTAGGTTGGTGGCGACGGTCCGAAGCCAGCCGCCGACGGTGGGTTGGCCGCGGAGCGCGGCGTAGCGTTCGTAGGCCTTGAGGAAGGTCTCCTGGGCGATGTCCTGCGCCTCCGC
>DAIPIQ010000239.1:0-4423 GCA_036770745.1 Opitutaceae bacterium
AGCCGCCCGAGGTATCCGTCGGTTCACTACGATCGGCGATCGCGACAAGCGCTCCGACGATCGGGGCCCCATCCGCGGCCCGCACGGTCCCGGAGACCCGGTGGCCGGCTTCGAGGCCGACGAAGTCCGCCCGCGGGGCCTCGTCAGCAGCTTCCAAGGGATTGCGGAAACCGAGCGGAAAGAAGAGCCAGCCGGGCCGCTGCGCCCGGAGCATCCGGTCGCCCGGAGGCGTCCCGACGAGTGCGTGGGCGCCGTCGGAGTCGCTGAAGGCCTGCCTAAGACGGGGATCGCCGACCGGAAAGCCATTGGAGACGCGCGCCTCCGGAACCGGGCGGCCGTCGAGGTCGAGGACCGTTCCGGCGACGAGCCCGTCCCCGACGCCCCCGACCCGCACGACCACCGAGTCCGAGGCGCGGGCTCCGCGACGATCCGAAACCACGACGCGCACCCGGCGCGCGCCCGGCGACGACCACGACGTCGTGATCCGCTGCGCGTTCGGGTGCGTCACTCCGTCCGCCGTCTCCCACGCGAACGCCAGGGCGTCCCCATCGGGATCGCTCGCGCGCGCCTCGAAGACGACGGCCGACCCGACTCCGGGCGCCTCGGCGGACGCCTCGAGCGCGACCACCGGAGGAAGGTTGGACGTCGCGGCCGTGCGACGCACGTCGACCTGCAACGACTCCTCCGCCGGACCGGTTCGACCAAGGACGGTCAAGGCGATGCCCGCGACGGGATCGACGAACATCGCTCCGGGACCGAGCGGCGCGTCCGTCTCGGCCTCCGGGGTGAACGGGGTCATGTCGAGCAACTGCGTGCCTCCGTTGCTCGCGTCCCAGGGCCCCCAGCGCACGCCGAGGCCGTTGCCGATCCAGGGGTTCGCGCCCCATCCCGGGTGCCGGCGAAACTCGAGCCAGAGGTCACGTCCGCCGCTTCGCAGGACCACCGCCCGCGGAAACGCCGAATCGCTCACGATGTCGTGCGCACGGATCGCGAGCACGCCTTCGGAGGGCGACTGCACGACCGACCCGGCGGCGATCCATCCGAGCTGCGCCTTTTGAAGCATGTTGAAGTGCCGGTGTCCGCCGGGCGAGGCGCCCATCGTGTCGTGGGCGTCGCCATACTCGAGGTTCGCGCCGGGACCGGTGATCGTCTGCGGGTCGTGCGGACGCCAGGCGTTGGCGTGCCACAATCCCAGATTGTGTCCGATCTCGTGTGCAAGGACGCCCGCGCTGTCGGTCTTCAGCCAGATGCCGCGCGCATCCACGTAGCCCTGCCCGGCGAAGCTCCCCGGCCCTCCCTGGTAGCGGACCACCTCGAGGTCGAACTCGCGGAAATCGTACGCGCCCAGCCCGGCGTTGCCGGCGAAGCCCTGCGGGGCCGCGCCCACCGCGCGGGCGGCGGCGAGGACGTTCTCGGCGTAGCCCGAGACGTCGTTCGTCCGGTACCATTGGGCGGAGTTCGGGAGCGTGTAGACGGGAGAGACGGTGGTCTGGATCGTGAAGCGGCCCTCGGAGTTCTCGGCGAGGAAGGCCCCGGCGGCCGACGCCATGGCCACTGTGGAGGCCTCGCTCTGCGGTTCGAAACCAGCGGGCTGGTCGGCGAAGCGCACGCGGAGGATCAGCAACCGCTTCACCCCCGTCGCGCCGATCGTCGCCGTCGCGGCGTAACCCGCCGCGGCGGTCCCGCCCTCCAGGCTCGCGGCGAAGGCCGCGATGTGTCCGGCGGAGCAGAGGTGCACGACCCTGCGCCCGGTATCCACGGCGACGACCGGTTGTCCGGCAGGGATGGATTCCGGTCCCGAAGCCGCTCCCGAGACGCCGCAGAAGGCGTCCACCTCGCGGCCCTGGGGAGTCGGCTCCCCGGGATCGAGGACGCGGACCGGCGTATCCGCCATCGCCATACGACCGTCGATCGCGATCCCGTGCATCGCGATGTCGACACGGCTCGGCATCCCCTTGCGACGGCCGGCGGGAAACACCTCGAAACGGCGCTCGTCGAGCAGCGCCTCGCGCCGCACCGCCCGGAATTCCGGCTCGGACCCGGCGGTCGCCGGCAGCGCCGCGACCACGCGGAAATCGCCCACGCCGCCCACCACCTCCTCCAGCAGGCCCCGCACGGATTCCGGCAACGCGACGCGCACCGGCCAAGGGACGGCCGCCCGCAACGCCGCCTCCGGATCGTCGGCGATCAACGCGTGCAGCGCGACCCGTCGCGCTTCGGCCGCCTCCACGCCTTCGGCGACCATCCGGACGCGCTCCTCGGGAGAGGTCTCCACGAGGCAACGCGTGGTCCACGAATCGAATCGCCGGAGGGCCGCCGCGGCATCCACGACCGCGCGCCCCGACGGCGACGGAGCCGCCTCCGGTCGCGGGTCGTCCCCACCGGGCGCGTGCGATCCCGAAGGGAGGTCCTCCCGTACGAGGAACGGACCCGCTCCCGGTTCACTCGAAACCTCCGGTGCGACGACGCGGTGACGAAGCGCGATCCCGCCCGCGAGGATCACCACGAGACAGCCGAGCACGAAGGCGCACCAACGGAAGCGGGGAACACTCACGGCGACGAACGGCCCGACGGTTCGCGCGGAGCGGGCATCGGGCGGATTGGGACCGGGCGGGAGGCGGACGGCGGCACTCTCGCTTCATCGGCCCGGACCGCGGGCGGCTTGCCTCCACGCCCGGGTAAAGCTGCCGTAAAATCCCCTCAGCGAAACCGCAGCCGGTGATCGACCCGGCGCCTCTGGTCGGGCGACAGTGCGGGCGCCGCGGTGATCGCCCGTCGAGAAGACGCTTCCTGGACGAGGCGGGCGGCGGCCTTCTTGAGGCTCCGCCAGCGCTCCCAGGGGAGATCGGGAGCATGGACGACGTGGCGCAGGAGACTCCGCCATTCGAGCCGCGCCCGTTCGATGTCCCCGGTCCTGAGTTCGGGCGAGAGTCCGCCGTGGCGGGCGCGCCGAGGAACGTTCCCGGAAAGGACCTCGGCCGCGCCATCGCCGTAGTTCACCGGCACCCCGCGGAAGAGGCAGCCTTCGTAGTCGCTTTCTCCATACAGCGTGCGGCAGGCGATCGCGAGGCGGCCGCTCGCGCCGGCATGGTCGGCGAAGCGGTGGCCCGCCCGGAGGTTCGCGAGGTCGACGACCAGCGCGTCGATGTCGTAGCCGGGGTCCTCCAGCGCCGCGGCCACCGCGAGGCCCTCGCCGTTGTGGAAGAAACCGAAGACCACCCCGCGCCGCGTCGGCCTGCCGCCCGCGTCGATCAGGCCGAGCTGGAACCAGGCGAGGGCCGGGCCGCCCCGGACGCGTCCGGTCGTCGTGCAGACCGGGAGACGCTCGCAGGACGCACACTCCGCGGGCCCGGACTCGAGGAACTCCGGGTCCATGAGCGCGCGACCGGAGGCGTCGCGGAACGCCGGGACACGGAGCGCGCCGAGGTCGATCCGGGCCACGAGGATTCCGCCGCGCTCGACGATCTCCGCGAGCGCACCGCCACCGGAGAGCCCGGCGACGAGCGGTGGAATCAGGGCGCGAAGGCGCGCCTCCGTCATCGGGGCGTGCAGCGGCCGCCCGTCGACGCGCGACGTTCCCGCGGCCGCGAGCGCACGGCGCACGCCCTTCAAGAGGACGACGCTCCCCGGCTCACCCCGCGCCGCCTGCGCGAGCGGAGCCTCGCGTCCGTAACGGCGTTCCTTTCCGCGCAGCAACAGGCAGAGCCGCCCGCGACCGAATCGACCGGCGACGTCCGCCACGGCGAGTGCCGGCCGCCAGCCGCCGTCGACCCGCGTCCACGCCTCGGCGAGCGGCACGGTCTCCTCCGCGGGCCGCGGCTCCCAGGCTCCGGAAAAACCCCGCATGCGGACCACCGTCGAACGCGCGTGCCGCACCCGTTGGCCGTCGATCGCGATCCCGCAGGCCATGGGACCGCTCGCGAGGCTCTCCTCCAGGCCGAGCGGCACCGTCTGCGCGCTGAACAACCGGGACCCGAGCTCGACCGCGGCCCGACACGGATCGCGACCGTCGGAGGCGGCGGCGTGCATCGCGGCGAGCAGGCCCGGCCACTCAACCGCGTCGGTGCGGCGCAACGACAACGTCCGCCCATCGCCGAGTCGCGGGCGGTCGGGGGCGACAAGCACGTACCCGACCTCGTCGAGCCCGCGGCGGCCCGCCCGGCCGAACATCTGGAGGAGCTCGTCGGGCCGGATGCTCCGGGGGGTGTTGTCGGCGGTGAACTCCCGTTCGGTGACGAGGACCGAGCGCATCGAGAAGTTGATCCCGGCCGCGAGGCCGGTGGTCGCGACGACGACGCGGAGCTGGCCGGCCTTGGCGAGGGGCTCGACCAGGCCCGCGCGCTGGGCGTAGCCGAGGCCGCTGTGGTGGTGGGCGACGCGCGCGGCGAGCAGGCGCTCGAGATCATCGCCGGCGAGCCGCCTC
>DAIPIQ010000240.1:0-4376 GCA_036770745.1 Opitutaceae bacterium
GACGGGCGGGTGGACTTCTGCGAGCTCGCCCTCAAGACCTCCGGCGCCGTGCAGGCCGCCCGCTGGTCGCCCATCCATGGCGGCGGCGGTTTCATCCACTCCTTCAACGGGCCGCACAGCCTGTTCGTCGACACGATCCGGAGCTGCCGCATCCTCATGGTGGCGCACGCGCTCGGCCACCGCCTGATGGGGGAGAACGATGTCGTGATCCCGCTCCTCGGTCGCGCGCTCCAGCACATCGAGGCGACGGCCAAGTATTCCGTCTTCTACGGCAGGGGGCGCGACGCCTACGACGAGCTCGGGCGCACCGCGCACGAGGCGGTCTTCAACCCCGCCGACGGGCGTTTCCGCTGCCCGAATTCGCAGCAGGGCTTCTCCGGCTTCACCACCTGGACGCGCGGGCTCGCCTGGGCGATGGTCGGCTTCGCCGAGGAGCTCGAGTTCCTGAAACGCCTCGCCGACGCCGAGCTCGAGCCCTTCGGCGGGCGCGCCCGCTGGGAGTCGCTCATGCTGGAGGCGGCCCGGGCCACCTGCGAGTGGTACCTCGCGAACTCCGCGCTCGACGGCGTCACCTACTGGGACGGCGGGGCGCCCTCGCTGCATCGCCTGGGCGACTGGCGTTCGCGCCCGGCGGATCCGTTCAACGACTTCGAGCCGGTCGACAGCTCCGCCTCCGCGATCGGCGCCCAGGGGCTGCTGCGCCTCGGGCGTCACCTCGGAGTGGATACGGCCGACGGCCGGCGCTACTGGCAGGCCGGGCTCACGGTCGTCCGCACCCTGCTCGACGAGCCCTACCTGGGCACGGAGTCCGACCACGAGGGCCTCCTGCTCCACACGATCTACCACCGCCCCAACGGTTGGGACCACGTGCCCGCCGGCCGTCGCGTGCCCTGCGGCGAGGCCTGCATGTGGGGCGACTACCACATCCGGGAGGTCGCGCTCCACCTTCAGCGCATCGCCCGCGGCGAACCCGAGTACACCTTCTTCGGCTGCCTCCCATGAACCTGCCGTCCACGGATCCCGGACCGCCGCCCGCGGAGCTCGACCGGCTCTGCGTCCACACGATCACCACCAGGCCGTGGGCGATCGAAACGGCGATCGAGCGTTTCGCCGCCGCGGGCGTCAAGGGAGTCACGGTCTGGCGCGACACCCTGATCGGCCGCGCGATCCCCGAGGTGCGCCGGCGGATCGCCGATGCCGGGCTGTCGACGGTGGCGCTTTGCCGGGGAGGCTTCTTTCCCGCGCACGCGCCGGCCGATCGCGTGAAGGCGATCGACGAGAACCGCCGCGCCATCGAGGAGGCGCACGCCCTCGGGGCGCCCTTGATCGTGCTGGTCTGCGGCGCCGTTCCCGGCATGCCGCTCGCCGAGGCCCGCGACCAGATCCACGACGGGATCGCGGCCCTGCTGCCCGCGTGCGCCGCCGCCGGCGTGAAGCTCGCGATCGAGCCGCTCCATCCGATGTACGCCGACAGTCGCTCGGCGGTGAACACCCTCGCCCAGGCCAACGACCTGTGCGCGCGGCTCGCGTCGCCGCACGTCGGCGTCGCGCTCGACGTCTACCACCTCTGGTGGGATCCCGCGCTGGAGGCCGAGATCGGGCGTTGCGGCCGCCTCGGTGCGCTCTTCGCCTACCACGTCTGCGACTGGCGCACGCCCACCGTCGACCTCCTCAACGATCGCGGCCTGATGGGCGAGGGCTGCATCCCCCTGCGGCGGATCCGCGGCTGGGTCGAGCGCGCCGGCTTCCACGGGTTCAGCGAGGTCGAGGTGTTCTCCAACCGGCTCTGGGCCGCGGATCAGGACGAGTACCTCCGCCGCATCGTCGCCGCCTACCGCGAGCACGTCTGACCCCTTTCCGCCACCGCACACCTTCCTTCCATGAAGACACATCGCATCGGCATCATCATGAACGGCGTCACCGGACGCATGGGCACCAACCAGCACCTCATCCGCTCGATCAAGGCGATCCTCGATCAGGGTGGCGTCCGCCTCGGCGACGACGAGGTGATCCTGCCCGAGCCCGTGCTCGTCGGCCGCAGCGCCGACAAGCTCCGCGCGCTCGCCGCCCGGGTCGGCGTGGGGCGCGTCTCCACCGATCTCGACGCCGAGCTCGCGAACCCGGGGAACCACGTCTACTTCGACGCGACCCTCACCGGGCAGCGCCCCGTCGGCGTGCGCAAGGCGATCGCGGCCGGCAAGCACATCTACTGCGAGAAGCCCACCGCCACCACCTCCGCCGAGGCGCTCGCCCTCCACCGCGAGGTCACCGCGGCGGGCCTCAAGAACGGCGTCGTGCAGGACAAGCTCTGGCTCCCCGGACTGCTCAAGTTGAAGTACCTCCTCGACACCGGCTTCTTCGGCCGCGTGCTCTCGGTGCGGGGCGAGTTCGGCTACTGGGTCTTTCCCGGCGAGCACGAGAAACTCCAGCGGCCGTCATGGAACTACCGCAAGGAGGACGACGGCGGCATCATCGTCGACATGCTCTGCCACTGGCAGTACGTGGTCCAGAACCTCTTCGGTTCGATCAAGGCCGTCTCCTGCCTCGGCGCCACCCACGTCCCGCGCCGTTGGGACGAGGCCGGCAAACCCTACGCCTGCACCGCCGACGATTCGGCCTACGCCACCTTCGAGTTGAACAACGGCGTCGTCTGCCACTTCAACTCCTCCTGGGCCGTCCGCGTGCGGCGCGACGATCTCCTCACCCTCCAGGTCGACGGCACCCACGGTTCGGCCGTCGCGGGCCTGCGCAACTGCGTGGTCCAGCACGGCTCCGCCACGCCGCGCTGCACGTGGAATCCCGACATGGACAGCCCCATCGACTACAAGGACGGCTGGACGACCCAGCCGACCAACGACGTCTTCGACAACGCCTTCAAGGTGCAGTGGGAGCTTTTCCTCAAGCATGTCGTGCGCGGCGACGACTTCCCGTGGAATCTCCTCGAGGGCGCCCGCGGCGTGCAGCTCGCCGAGCTCGGGCTGAAGTCCTGGGCTGAACGGCGCTGGGTCGACGTCCCGGTCCTCGCGTGAGCCTCCGGTCATGAAACGCACCGCCCTCGTCACCGGAGGCTCGCGCGGCATCGGCTTCGGCATCGCGCGGGCGCTCGCCGCCGAGCGTTGGGATCTCGTCGTCAACGGCGTCCGCCCCGGCGAGGCCGTCGCGGCCGCGCTCGACGAACTGCGCGCCCTCGGCGTCGCCGTCGGCTACGCCCGGGGCGACGTCGGCACGGCCGGGGGCCGCGCGGCGATCGTCGAGGCGACCCACGCCCTCGCCGGCGGAGCGATCAACCTGCTCGTGAACAACGCGGGCGTCGCCCCGAAGGTGCGTGCCGACCTTCTGGATACGAGCGAGGAGAGCTACGACTTCGTCGTCGACACCAACCTGAAGGGGGCGTTCTTCCTCACCCAGGCGTTCGCCCGCGCGATGGTCGCGCGCCGCGCCGCCGATCCGGCCTTCGCCGCCGCGATCGTCAACGTCACCTCGATCTCCGCCACGGTCGTGAGCATCAACCGCGGCGAGTACTGCATCGCCAAGGCCGGTTTCGCGATGCTCACGCAGCTCTTCGCCGCCCGGCTCGGCGGCGACGGCATCCCCGTCTACGAGGTGCGCCCGGGCGTGATCAAGACCGACATGACCGCGGGCGTGACGGAGAAGTACGACCGGCTCATCGCCGGCGGCCTCTGCGTGCAGCCGCGCTGGGGATTCCCCGAGGACGTCGGCCGGGCCGTCGCCTCGCTGGCCCGCGGCGACCTGCCCTTCTCCACCGGCCAGGTCGTGATGGTCGACGGCGGCCTCACGATCCCGCGTTTGTAGCCTCCGCCGGCCCGGTCCGCGGGGCGCCGCCCCTCGTCCCGGCGCCACGCGCGGTCGAAGGAGTGGTGAAATCCAACCGCGGCGTTTCGGTGGCCGTTTCCGCGGTTGCATCCTCCACATATCCCAGGCGCCGCAGTGCCGACAATCGCCGGCTTCGCATCCGCGCCGAGACCGGCAGCGCCGGTTCGTGATGGTCGTAGATGCGCGGCGCGTGCCTGGCGGCGTGCGCCCACTCGTGGCGGCAGGCCGGCGCATAGCCCGCACGTCCGGTACTCACGTTCTTCCAGCGCCGCGCAAACACGTCGGCCCGCGCGCCGAACAGCCGCAGAAAGAGCGCGACCTTTTCGTCGGGGGAAAGTCGCCCGGGCGCAGGCGCCGGCACGGAGTGTGCGGATGTGTCGGCCAGCAGCCCGATACGCTCGGCGAGAAGGGCCTCGCGCCGTGCGTTCAACGACGCCAACCCGGCCTCGATGGCAGCGAGACGTGCGGTGGCCGGATGCACGCCTCAAGGCGCCGCGGCGGGCGCGGGCGCGGCGCCGGCCTCTTTCTCGATCCACTCGGCG
>DAIPIQ010000066.1:0-18755 GCA_036770745.1 Opitutaceae bacterium
GGGTGAGCTCGAAGAGCGCGTTCTCCCGGTTGTAGTAGTCGGTGGTCCGGGCGGCGGCCGATTCCGTCGCCATGTCGATGTAGCGCTCGCGGTCGAAGAGTTTGACCGGGTAGTTCCAGATCACGCCGCCGTCGACAAGACGTCGGCGCGCGCGCCGTGGCGCACGGCGGCGAAGAACAACGGGATCGACATGCTGATGCGCACGGCGGTGGCGAGCGGCATGTCGCCGTGGCGCTCGCGGGAGAAGACCTCGGCGTAGCCGGTCGAGAGGTTCGTGCCGATGACGTGGAGGTCCGCTCCGCCCTTCGCGGCGAGCTCGGCGAAGGTCGCCTCGGGACGGCCCAGCCTGCGCGCGATCTGCTCGCCGATCCAGGTCGCGAAGAAGTCCCCGCGGTGCCAGCCGAAGTCCTTCGCGAGCCTGCGTACGTCGCGGATCACGCCCAACGAGTCGTCGAGGAAACGCTTGAAATCGAGGGAGCCGAGCAGCTCGTGCTGCTCGGCGATCGAGTAGCCGAGGGCGAAGAGCAAGGCGTTGATCGCCTCCGCGCTCGTGCCGCCGACCCGCTTCACCGGCGCGAGCATCCCGCGCCCCTCCAGGACCTGCATCGCGCCGATGCTCGCGATGCCCTTCACGCCCCCGCCCTCGAACACAAGATTCCGGAACTGCGCCGTCTGGTCACCTCACGGCCGGGACCTTACCGCGGGCCGGGGCGACGCCTCAAACGAATTGCCCCGGGCGGGCGGATGGTTCTTCTCCACCGGGATGTCCGCACTCCTCCGACCCGAACTGCTTGCGCCCGCGGGGAATCGCGAGTGTGCGCGCGCGGCGGTCGCGAACGGAGCCGACGCGGTCTTCTTCGGGCTGCCCGCCTTCAACGCGCGGATGCGGGCGGACAACTTCACCGAGGCCGACCTGCCGGAGTTGATGGACTTCCTCCACGCGCACGGCGTGCGCGGCTACCTGACCTTCAACATCCTCGTCTTTACCGGCGAGCTCGCCGAGGCCGAGCGCCTGCTCCGCCTCTCCGAGGCGGCGGGCGTCGATGCGATCATCGTGCAGGACCTCGGGGTGGCGCGCCTCGCCGCCTCGGTGGCGCCCGGGCTCGAGGTGCACGCCTCCACCCAGATGACGATCACCTCGCCGGAAGGCCTGCGTTTCGCGCGCTCGCTCGGGGTCACGCGCGTCGTGGTCGCGCGCGAGCTCTCGTTGCGCGAGCTCGCGAAGTTCCGGCAGGGCGCCGAGGGCATGCCGCCGATCGAAGTGTTCGTGCACGGCGCGCTCTGCGTCGCCTATTCGGGGCAGTGCCTCACCAGCGAATCCCTCGGGCAGCGCAGCGCGAACCGCGGCGAGTGCGCGCAGGCGTGCCGGCTGCCGTACGAGCTGGTCGTGGACGGGGAGCGTCGTGATCTCGGCGACCGCCGCTACCTGCTCTCGCCGCAAGACCTCGCCGCGGTCGACGACCTGCCCGCGCTCATCGAGGCGGGCGTTTGCAGCTTCAAGATCGAAGGCCGGCTCAAGACGCCCGAGTACGTCGCGGCGGTGACGCAGGTCTACCGGCGGGCGATCGATCGCGCGCTCGCCGGGAGGGGCGACGAACCCGCGCCCGCGGAGGATCGCTACAAGCTGGAGATGACGTTCTCGCGCGGGCTGGGCACGGGCTGGCTGCACGGGGTCGATCACCAGTCGCTCGTGCGGGCGCGCTTCCCGACCAAACGCGGACCCTTCGCGGGAAGGATCGCGCGGGTCGGGGTCGATCACGTCGAGTTCGCCTCCGAGGTCGCGCTCGCCCCGGGCGACGGCGTCGTCTTCGACACCGGCGGCAATCCCGACGACGAGCAGGGCGGGCGGATCTTCGAGATCCGCGACGGGCGTCACTATTTCCAACACGGCCGGATCGACTTCCGCCGGCTGAGCGTCGGCGACCGCGTGTGGAAGACGAGCGACCCCGCGCTGGAACGGGAGCTGCGGAGGACCTTCGCCCGGGATCCGGCGCCGGAGGACGTCCCGGTGGCGATGACCGTTTCGGGTCGCGCGGGCGCGCCGCTGCGCCTCGTCGCGCGGGCGCGCGGGGGCGAGGCGGTCGTCGAGTCGACGGAGCCGCTGCAACCGGCGCGCGCGCACGCGCTCGATCCCGGCGTGCTCCGCGGGCAGCTCGGCCGGCTCGGAGGGACGGGGTTCGCACTCGGCGCGCTGTCGTGCGCGCTCGAAGGCCGTCTGTTCCTCCCGGTGCGCGCCCTCAACGACCTTCGACGCCGCTGTGTCGACGGGCTCCGCGAGCGCACGACCGCGAGCGCGCGACCGCCCAGGGGCCCCGTCGCCGCGGCGACGGCGCGCGGGCACCTCGACCGGATCGCGGCGCTGCGCACCGCGCCGGAGGAGCGCGAGGTCGCGCTCGCCGTGCTGTGCCGGACCATGGAGCAGCTCGACGCGGCGATCGCCTGCGGCGTGCGCCGCCTGTATGTGGATTTTGAGGACATCCGGCGCTACCCGGAGGCCGTCGCGCGCGGCCGGGCGACGGCGGGAGTGCGGCTCCTCCTCGCCACTCCGCGGATCCAGAAGGCGGGTGAGGGGGGCTTCTTCAAGCTCATCGAGAACGCGAGGCCCGACGGCGTGCTGATCCGCAACCTCGGCGGGCTCGAGCACTTCCGCGATTCGCCGCTGGTGCGGGTGGGCGATTTCTCGCTCAACGTCGCCAACCCGCTCACCGCCGGGCTGCTCATGGAGCGGGGCTTCGACCGGTTGACGGTCTCCTACGATCTGAACCACCGCCAGGTCGCGGACCTGCTGGAGGCCGCTCCGCCGGAGTGGTTCGAGCTCACGCTTCATCAGCACATGCCCATGTTTCACATGGAGCACTGCGTCTTCGCCGCCTTCCTCTCGGAGGGCCGGTCGCACCTCGACTGCGGTCGGCCCTGCGACCGGCACGAGCTGCGGTTGCGCGACCGCCTCGGGGTCGAGCATCCGGTCAAGGTCGATGTCGGCTGCCGCAACACCGTCTACCACGCGCTCGCGCAGAGCGGGGCGGCGCACCTCGGGACGTTCCTCGGGCTCGGCCTCCGGCACGTGCGGGTGGAGCTCGTCGACGAGGATGCGGCGCGGGTGCGGGCGTTGCTGGAGGCGTACCAGGCGCTGTTGCGCGGGGAGCTCGCGCCCGCGGCGCTCGTCCGGCGGCTCCGCGTCGAATCGCGGCTCGGGGTCACCGAGGGCACGCTCGCGGTCCGCCGCTGAGAGCGCGGCGTTCGCGGGTTGCCTCGGCGGGGGCGTCGTCTCCACTGGCGGGCGTGCCGCGCAAGCCTCGTTCCCTGGATCGCGTCCTCGGCCGGGTGGACAACCTGGACCCGGTCAACCTCGCCAACCTCGTGCAGAGGCTGGCGCGCGAGCGCAGTTTCTTCGAGTCGGTCTTCGAGGCCGTGCGCGAGGGCGTGCTCGTCGTCGATCGCGACGGCGTGATCGAGTACGCGAACGGCGCGGCCGCGCGGATGATCGCGCTCAAGGAGGCGGACCTCGGCCGCGCCTCGCTCTGGAGGCTCGTGCCGGGCCTGCGCCAGTCGCTCGACCTCGCGGCCGGGGAGGACCTCGCGGGCCGCGCGGCGCTCTCGCGCGAGATCGAGTTGAGCTATCCCGAGCGCCGGATCGTGCGGCTCTACATCGTGCCGTTCGGCGAGGTGGGCGAGGGCGGGGAGGAGCCGCCGCGCTTCGCGGTGATCCTCGGCGACGTCACGCAGGAGACGCATTCCACCCGCGAGCGGATCGAGAGCGAGAAGGTGTCGTCGATCCTCCTGCTCGCCGCCGGTGTGGCCCACGAGATCGGCAATCCGCTCAATTCGCTGACCATCCACCTGCAGCTCATGGAGCGTTCGCTGCGCAAATCCGCCGGAGCCGGGGCGGTCGCGAAGGTGCGCTCCTCGCTCGAGGTGTGTCAGAACGAGGTGCGCCGGCTCGACGGGATCATCCGGCATTTCCTCGAGGCGATCCGGCCGCGGGCCCCGGACCTCCAGTCGGTCGACCTGCTGGAGACCCTGGAGGAGGTCCTCCGCGTGCAGGGCGGCGAGCTCCAGGATCGCGGGCTCGTGGTCGAGGTGGAGGCGGCGAGCGGCGCGGGCGTCGTCAAGGCCGATCGCAACCAGGTGAAGCAGGTCTTCTTCAACGTGATCAAGAACGCGATGGAGGCGATGACCTCGGGCGGCCGGCTCGCCATCAAGGCGCGGGCCGACGACGACCACGTCTTCATCCAGTTCGGCGACACCGGCCAGGGCATCCCGCAGGACGAGTTGGCGAACCTCTTCCAGCCGTTCCATTCGACCAAGAAGGGCGGTCACGGGCTCGGCCTGATGATCGTCCAGCGGATCATGCGCGACCACGGCGGCCGGATCGGGATCGACAGCCGCGAGGGCGTCGGGACGGTCGTCACGCTCGAGTTTCCGCGGACGGATCGGCGCGTCCGGCTGCTGGAGAAATGAGCATCCGCGCCGAGCGTCCTGGGCGGTGCGGGGGTGATCCAAAGTGGTGGCATGCTTCGGTGCTGCTGAAGATCGACGGCCGTCTCCCGGCCGGGTCGGATGCATCGACCGCAGCCACCTGACCAGCCGTGGTCGTGGGCCGGGGTTTACCCCCGGCTTCCGACCAACAGACGCCGCAGAAACCGGGGGTAAACCCCGGCCCACGACAGCAGTTTGCCACCACTTTCGATCACACCCGGGCGGTGCGGGGTTTCCCGTTGACCCTCGTTCGGGCCGCGGGAAAGTGGCGCGTTCATGGTTCCGACCGTCCTGATCGTCGACGACGAAAAGCACACCCGCGACGGGCTCCGGCAGGCGCTGGAGGACACCTACGACATCTACCTCGCCCAGGATGCGACCGAGGCCTTCAACCTCATGGAATCCGAGGCGTTCGACGTGATCGTGACCGACCTGCGGATGCCGGGGAAGTCGGGCCTGCAGGTCATCGACAAGGCGCTCGCGCTGGCGCACAAGCCCGTCGTCATCATGATGACGGCCTACGGCAACGTGGAGTCCGCCGTCGAGGCGATGAAGCGCGGGGCCACCGACTTCCTGACCAAGCCGGTCAACCTGGAAAAGCTGGAGATCCTCATCCAGCGCGCGCTCAAGTCGCGCACGCTCGAGACGGAGAACGTCCGCCTGCAGGAGCGGCTGGACGAGCGGTTCAATCTCGAGGGGATCATCGGCGGTTCGGAGGCGCTCCAGCGGGTGATCGACCGGGTCAGGCTCGTCGCGCCTTCGCGGGCCACGGTCCTGATCGCGGGCGAGACGGGCACGGGCAAGGAGTTGATCGCGCAGGCCATCCACCAGGGCAGCGGGCGCGCCAAGGCCCCGTTCGTCGCGGTGCATTGCGCGGCGCTGCCCGCGACGCTGCTCGAGGCGGAGCTCTTCGGTCACGAGCGCGGGGCCTTCACCGGCGCGACGGAGCGGCGGATCGGCCGCTTCGAGTCGGCCGACGGCGGGACGATCTTCCTCGATGAGATCGGCGAGATCAGCCTGCAGACGCAGGTGAAGCTGCTGCGCTTCCTGGAGCAGCGCACCTTCGAACGGATCGGCTCGTCGAAACCGATCGCGGTCGACGTGCGGCTGCTCGCCGCGACGAACCGGGACCTCGAGGCGATGACCCGCGAGGGCACGTTCCGCGAGGACCTCTATTTCCGACTCAACGTCGTGCAGGTGCGGATGCCCCCGTTGCGCGAGCGGGCCGACGACATCCCGCTGCTCCTCGACCATTTCCTCCGGCACTTCGCCCGGGAGAACGGCGTCGATCCGCCGGTCTTCGAGCCCGGCGCGCTGCGCTGCCTGACCGCGTATCCATGGCCTGGAAACATCCGCGAGCTCCGCAACTTCGCCGAGAACGCCGTGGTCCTCAGCCGCTCCGCGCGGATCCACGAGTACGATCTCGAGCCGCGTTTCCGCGGCGGCGCGGCGCCGGGCGCGGGTGTCGAGGTCCCGGTCCGGCCCGCTCCGGGGAGCGCGACGGCGGCCAGCCCGCTCTCGGTCGAGGAGAACGAAAAACGCCTCCTCCGGGAGGCGCTCCTCCAGGCCCGGGGCAACCGCACCCGCGCCGCGGAACTCCTCGGCGTCAGCCGCCGCACCCTCCACCGGAAGATCGCCCGCTGGCCCGAGCTGGACGTGATCGACCGCTGACCCGGAGCTCGTGCAGCCGTCGTCGAATCCAGTCTCGCAGGCCCGCGGATCGGGGCGGGAGTCCGGCCGGGTTTTCCGTGTTGACTACGATTTTTCGCCTCGGAATAGTCCGCGGCTTCCTGATGCGGGCGTAGCTCAGTTGGTAGAGCACCACCTTGCCAAGGTGGACGTCGTGAGTTCGAGTCTCATCGCCCGCTCCAATTTCTTGACCCGTGGCCACGGCCGCGGGTTTTTTGTTTGGGCCCAACAACCTCGAGAGACATGAGCCAGGAAACCAGTTCCCCCCGCCGTCGCGTCGCCGTCACCGGAATCGGAGGCGTCACGCCGCTTGGTCTCACCGCCGCGGAGACGTGGGAGAGCCTCGGGGCCGGGCGCTCGGGGATCGGGCCGATCACGCGTTTCGACACCACGGGTTGCCCGGTGCGCATCGCGGGCGAGGTGAAGGGCTTCGATCCCACGGCCGCCCGCTTCGACCTCCGGCCCCGGGGCGCGGCGGGCGATCCGCTCACCGCGGCCCTGATCCCGAAGGAGACGCGCAAGTTCGGCCGGTTTTCCCAGATCGGTCTGACCGCGGGCGTCGAGGCCTATGCCGACAGCGGTCTCGACGGGATCCGGGAAACCCTTCGTCCGGAGCGCTGCGGGGTCAACGTCGGGGTCGGCCTCGGCGGGCTGCCCGAGATCGAAGTCTGCCAGGAGACCTGGCGCACCGGCGGGTACCGCAAGATCTCGCCTTTCCTCATCATCCAGATCGCGCCCAACATCCTCAGCGGCCAGCTCGCCATCCTCCTCAACCTGCGCGGCCCCAACTACACGATCGCCTCGGCCTGCGCGACCGGCGGCCACAGCCTCGGCGAGGCCACCCGCACGATCCAGCGAGGCGAGGCCGACGTGATGCTCGCCGGCGGGGCCGAGAGCACGATCACGCCGCTCGCGATCGGCTCGTTCGGGCAGATGCGCGCGCTCTCTTCGCGCAACGACGCGCCGCAGGCCGCGTCCCGTCCCTTCGACTCCGCCCGCGACGGATTCGTCCTCGGCGAGGGCGGCGTCGTCTTCGTGCTCGAAGAGTGGGGGCACGCGAAGGCCCGCGGAGCGCGCATCTACGCGGAGGTGCGCGGCTACGGTGCGACCGCCGACGCGTTTCACATCTCCGGCCTCGCCCCCGAGGCCGAGGGGTCGCGCCGCGCCATGCAGCTCGCGCTCGGCGACGCGCGCATCGATCCTTCGGAGGTCGACTTCATCTCCGCCCACGCCACCTCCACCCCCAACGGCGACAAGGAGGAAGCCGCCGCGATCGCCACGCTGCTCGGGCCTGGCCGGGCGCGGACCAGCGTCAGCGCGGTCAAGTCGATGTCGGGGCATCTCCTCGGCGGGGCCGGTGCGCTCGGCGCGCTCGCGGCCGTGCTCGCCCTGCGCGATGGTGTCGTGCCCCCGACGATCAACCTCGAGAACCCCGAGCCCGAATGCGCGGCGACGGGGCTCGACTTCACCCCGAACGTCGCCCGGGAGCGGACGGTGCGGGTGTCCGTCGCCAACGCCTACGGCTTCGGCGGGACGAACTCGTCGATCGTCTTCGCGGCGCCCTGACGCGCGGCCCGTCTCATCGCGGATGAAAGCCGGCGAATTCTTCGAACTTCCGCAAAGCCTCGGGGCCTTCGCGGCCCACTTCCGGGCCGACGCTCCGCCGTGGCTCTGGGTGAAGGCGATCGCCGCCGCCCTCGCCGACGGGCTCGACGGCGTCGAGCGGCGCGCGTCGACGCCTCCGGGCGTGCATCTCGAGGGCGCGGTCTTCCTCCATCCCACGGTGCGGCTCCCGCCGGCCTGCGTCATCCAGGGGCCCGCGTGGATCGGCGCGGGCGTCGAGATCCGCCCGGGCGCCTACCTCAGGGGCAACGTCATCGTCGGCGAGCGCTGCGTGCTGGGGAACTCCTGCGAATTCAAGAACGCGCTCCTCCTCGACGGCGTGCAGGTCCCGCATTTCAGCTACGTCGGCGACTCCGTGCTCGGCAACCGCGCCCACCTCGGGGCCGGCGTGATCTGTTCCAACCTCCGGCTCGACCAGAAACCGGTCGTCATCCGGCTGCCCGACGGTTCGCTCGCCGACACCGGAATGCGCAAGCTCGGGGCGATCGTCGGCGACGACGCCGAAGTCGGCTGCAACGCCGTGCTCCAGCCCGGCGCGATCCTCGGCCGGCGGGCGCTCGTGCTTCCGCTCACCGCGTTCTCCGGCGTCGCTCCGGCCGGCACGATCGCCAAGGCCCGCACCGGCGCGCCCGCATTCCTCCCGCGGCGCGATTGAGCGCCGGCGCCCACCGAACCGTCATGCGCATCCTCTCCGGCATCCAGCCCTCGGGCGCCCTTCACCTCGGCAACTACTATGGGATGATGCGCCCCGCCATCGAACTGCAGGACCGCGGAGAGGCCTGCTACTTCATCGCCGACTACCACTCGCTCACCTCGCTCACCGACGCCGCGCAGCGTCGCCGCAACACCGCCGACGTCGCCCTCGACTTCCTCGCCTGCGGGCTCGACCCGGCGCGCACGATCTTCTTCCGCCAGTCCGACGTGCCCGAGGTCACCGAGCTCGCCTGGCTCCTCTCGACGGTCACGCCGATGGGACTGCTCGAGCGCTGCCACAGCTACAAGGACAAGGTCGCCCGCGGCGTCGCGCCGAGCCACGGGCTCTTCGCCTATCCCGTGCTGATGGCCGCCGACATCCTCATCTACGATTCCAACCTCGTGCCCGTCGGCCGCGATCAGAAGCAGCACGTCGAGGTGACCCGCGACGTCGCGGTGAAGTTCAACCTCACCTATGGCGAGACGTTCGTGATCCCCGAGTCGGAGATCCGCGACGAGGTGGCGACGGTGCCGGGTCTCGACGGCCAGAAGATGAGCAAGAGCTACGGCAACACGATCGAGATCTTCGGCGACGAGCGCGTGGTGCGGAAGAAGATCATGGGGATCGTCATGGACAGTCGCACCCCGCAGGAGCCGAAGCCCGACGCGGCGGAGAACATCGCCGTCCGGCTTCTCAAGCTCGTCGCACCCCCCGACGTCGCGGCGGATCTCGAGGAGCGGCTCCGCGCGGGCGGGCTCGGCTACGGCGACCTCAAGAAGCGGCTCTTCGAGTGCCACTGGGAGGCATTCGCCGCGGCCCGGGAACGCCGCGCCGCGCTCGCGGCCGCGCCCGATCACGTCGAGCGGATCCTCCGCGAGGGCGCGGCGCGCGCGCGTGCCCTCGCGACGAAGGTCCTCGGCCGCGCCCGCCGCGCCTGCGGGATCGACTGAATCCGTCGGCGTGGGCGCGGGCGTCCCGCCTGCGCAGGCTCGGGGGTTTGCGCGAAAGGTGACGCAGGCGGGACGCCCGCGCCCACTCACTCCCCGAGGCGGGGTCCGATCTTCGCCGCGATCGCGGCCACGACCTCATCGAGCGAGAGGCGGGTCGTATCGATCGCCGTCGCGCCTTCGGGGCACACGAGCGGTGCGGTGGCGCGCTGCGTGTCGAGCCGGTCGCGCTCCTGGATCCGGTCGTCCCCGCCCTCGGCGGCGCGCCGCCGCGCCCGGGCCTCCGCCGAGGCGTGGAGAAAGAAACGGAAGTCCGCGTCGGGAAAGATGACCGAGCCGATGTCGCGCCCCTCCATCACCAGCCCGCGGAATCCGTGGCCCCGCGCCACCTCGCGTTGTCCGCGCTGGTACTCCAGCAGGAACGCCCGCACCCCCGGCAGCGCGGCGAAGCGCGAGACGTTCGCGTTGACCGCCGCGCCGCGGATCTCCGTGCCGGGCGTCCAGCCGGCGATCTCCAGCCGGGCCGTGCGTCCTTCGACCCGCGTGCCCGGGGCGAGCCGCCGCAACGCCGCGGCCACCTCCTCCTCTTGCTCCGGCGCGACCCCGGCCTCGAGCAGCTTGAACGTGACCGCCCGGTAGAACGAGCCCGTGTCGACGTGGAGCAGGTCGAAGCGCTCGCTCAAGGCGCGCGCGGTCGACGACTTGCCGGAGGCGGCGCCGCCGTCGATGGCGATGATGACGATCGCGGGCGCGCTCATTCAGTCGGCGAGGCTCTCCGCGCGCACGCGCTCGAGCACATCGAAGAAGTCGGGAAAGGTCTTCGCGCTGCAGCCGGGGTCGCGGATCGAGAGCCAGGGCGAACCGTCGCCGCGCAGATCGTGGCAGCCGAGCACGCCGAAACTCATCGCGAAACGATGGTCGTGGTAGGTCTCGACCGCGACCTCCGGCACGAGCGGTCGGGGATGGATCTCCAGCGAGTCGTGTTCCTCCACCACGTGCTGACCGAGGCGGCGCAGCTCGCGCGCCATCCCCGCCACGCGGTCGGTCTCCTGTTTGCGGGTGTGGGCGATCCCCGTGATCCGCGTGACCCCTTCGAGCAGCGGCGCGATCGCGGCGAGGGTGAGGAAGGTGTCGGAGATGGCGTGGAAGTCGTCGCGCACCGCCGCGCCGCGGGCGCCCCGATCGAACGCGCAGACCAGCCCCTCGTCGTCGCGGCCGACCCGCGCCCCGGCCGCGGCGAGGCGCTCTGCGAAGCGGGCGTCGCCCTGCAGCGAGTCGACGGGCAGACCGGGCAGCCGTATCCGGCCTCCGGTGACAAGCGGGAGGGCGAGGAAGTAGCTCGCGGCCGAGGCGTCGGGCTCGATCCGGTGGACGCCACCGACCCCGGAGTAGGGGCGCCCGGCCGGGGGCGCGACGAGGAGTCCGTCTTCCGAGACCCGGGCCGGGGGCTGGCCGAATCGTTCCATCATCCGGAGGGTCATCGCCACGTACTCGCGGCGGTAGCCGGGGTCCAGCAGCCGCACGGCGACGGGTCCCGAGGCGAGCGGCGCGACCATGAGCAGGGCTGAGAGCAACTGGCTGCTTTCGGAGGCGTCGAGGGGGACTTCGCCCCCGTGGAGGCCGTGCGCCTCGATCGTGATCGGGAGGAAACCGTCGTTCGAGGTGATGCGCGCCCCGAGCGCCTCCAGCGCCTCCAGCAGGCCGCGGATCGGCCGGCGACGCATCTGCGGGACGCCGTCGATGGTGTAGCGACCGTCGCGGCCGAGGCAGCAGAGCGCGGTCAGGAAACGTGCGGCGGTGCCGGCGAGCCCGACGAAGAGATCCGCCCGCCGCGCCGGGATCCGGCCTCCCTCCCCGGTCACCCGGATCGTCGCGCTCGCGGGGTCCTCGACCACGGCGAAGCCGAGCCGGCGCAGGCCGTCGGCCATGATCGTAGTGTCCTCGCTGAAGAGCGCGCCCTCCAGCACGGTCTCGCCCGGGGCGAGGGCGGCGAGGAGCATCGCGCGGTTCGTGATGCTCTTCGAGCCCGGCAGGTGGACGCTCGAGCGGGCGGGACGCGTGAACGGACGGATCGGAAGCGGATCGACCGGCATGGGGGAGCTCCTAAATTCTCCGACGGGGTCTGCGCGGCAGGGAAATGCGGCCCGGCCGGATTTCCCTGCCGTCCTTCGGGTTGAGGGCCGTGCCGGCATCCGCGGCGTTGGACAGGCGAGGGATGGCCTCTGCGAGGATACCCCCCGCCTGGCCGCCGCGGATGCCGGCACGGCCCTCAACGCAGACCCCGTCGGAGAATTCAGGAGCTCCCATGAGGCTGGCGGCGGAGCGAGGCTCGGAAAAGCCGTCCGTGCTCGAGCGTGGCGCGGACGGTCGCGAGATCGCCGTTGGCGAGCGCGGCCTGGAAGCCCTGGAGTTCGTCTTGAAACGCCCGGATCGCGCGGAGCACCTCGTCGCGGTTCAGCTCGAAGATGCCGCGCCAGAGGTCGGGATCGCTCGCGGCGATGCGTGTCGCATCCGCCAGACCGGGACCGGCGAGGGAGCGCCACGAGGGATCGCGCGCCGCGAGCAGCGCGCAGAGCACCGAGGCGAGGGCGTGCGGGAGGTGGCTGAGGTGGGCGACGATCTCGTCGTGCCGCTCGGGGTTTTCGTGGACGACGACCGCCTCGAGCGCGCGCCAGAAGCCGGAGACGCGCGCGACCGCCTCGGGGGCGTCGCCTTCGAGGGGAGTTACGAAACACGGACGCCCGCGGAAAAGCCCGGCCTCGGCGTGGGCGTGGCCGGTGCGGTCGGAGCCGGCCATCGGATGCGAGCCGATGAAACAGGCGCGCCCCCGCAGCGCCGCGGCGGCGTGGCGCACGATCGCGCCCTTCACGCTGCCCACGTCGGTGACGATCGCACCGGGCGCGACCGCGCCGGCCACGGCTTCGATCGTCGGGACGATGTGCTCGACCGGAGTGCAGACCACGACCAGCTCCGCTTCCCGGACGGCCTCGGTCGCATCGGCGTGGACCGCATCACACCACTCGAGCCCGGCAATCGAGGCGCGCGTCTCGGGGCGGCGGGCCCACACGTGGATCCGGGCGGCGAGCCCGCGGGTGCGGGCCGCCAGGGCCACCGAGCCGCCGAGCAGGCCGGGGGCGAGCACGGTGAGGGAGGAAAACACGGGGCGCTTTAGAAGGGCAAAGGAAGGGGTTGTCGAGTTTATCGCCGGCGGATGGGTGTAATCAAAAGTGGCGACAACCTGCTGTCGTAGGCGGGGTTCATCCCCGGCTTCCGCGGCGTCTTTCGGTCGAAAGCCGGGGATGAACCCCGGCCCACGAAAACGGCATTCCAAATGGCTGTGGTCGATGCCTGCGGATGGCCCGCGGAGACGCCCGTCGATCTTCAGCCGAACCGAAACAGGTCACCACTCTTGATTGCCCCCGGCGGGTTTCCCTCGATCGGCCGGCCTCGTCGCGACAGGGTTCCGCGATGGGCAAGGAACCGGATCGACCTGCGGCGCGAGGCGGCGGTCTCGTGCTCGCACTCGTGGCGCTCGGCGCGGCGGTCGTCGCCGGCTGGTGGTGGACCGGCGCTCCGCTCCGAGTGCGGGTGCTCGATCCGGTGGAGGACGTCCCGGAGATGACTCCGGTCGGCGACGGCCTGCTCTCGGAGAGCCTCGAGCTCGAGCTGCTGTTCGACGATGCCGTGCTCGAAGGTGCGGCGCCCGACGCGGGGCAACTCGGCTGGCTCGAGGACGCCGTCGCGGCGGAGCGGGAGTTCGTGGGCCTGACGGGCGCGGAGGGGGAGCGTCTGGCGGCGCTGGAGCGCAAGCTCGGGGAGGCGCGGGCGCGGCACTTCGGGGCGCCGCTCGACGCGCGCGAGGCGCTGGCCGAGGCGCTCGCGGCCGCGGGCGACACGGCGGGCGCCTCGACGGAGTTGCGGGCCGGGCTCGCGGAGCTGGATTTCGCGATCGGTCGCGGAGCGGTCTTTCCGGGGCGCCGCGAGCGGATGTCGGCCCGGCTCGAAGACATCCTCGCCACGGCGGCGGGCGCGGAACTCGCGCGCCTCGAGGGCGAGGCGCGACAGGCACGGAGGGAGGGGCGGCGGGCCGAGGCCGACGGGCTGCTCGCGGAGGCGCTGCTCGTGCAACGCCGGATCAACTTCGAGTTCTCGCGCTCGAGTTTCGCGGGCCTCGAGCGTCTCGCGGAGCTCGAGCGACTCCGCGCGGAGTGGACGGCCGAGGCCGCCCCCGCGCCGGGGCGTTGATCAGGCGGGGCCGCCGCCGAGTTTCAGGATCGTCTCGTACTCCGTCCCGGTGAGCGGGAGGACGGAGAGGCGGCTCTGGCGCACGAGGAGGATGTTCTTGAGCGCGGGCGCGGCCTTGATCGTCGCAAGCGTCACCGGCTCCTTCAAGGCGTGGACGGCGGCGAGCTCGACCGAGGACCAGTCGCCCTCGTCGGCCGTGGGATCCGGGTAGGCGACCCGGTTGACCCGCGCGACGCCGAGCACCGCCTTCGGACCGAGGCTCGCGTAGAAGAGGACGCGGTCGCCGCGGCGCATCGCACGAAGATTGTTGCGGGCCTGGAAATTGCGGACGCCGTCCCACGACGTGCGTTTGTCGGCGACGAATTGCACCCACGAGTAGTCCTCGGGTTCTTGTTTGACCAGCCAGTGGTTCATGTTCGGGTGGGGGAGGCGATGGGGGGCGAAACGCAAGACGATCGGGAGATGCGGCGCAAGGCGCACCGGGCCGTCGTCGTGCTTTATCTCGTGATCGGCGCGGGCGTGGCGGCGCCGTTCCTCCTGTGGTGGTGGCGCGGCTGAGCCGTCGCGAGCGGATCAGCGGCCGAGCCAGCCGCCGTCGATGTTGAGGATCGCGCCGTTGAGGTAGTCGGCGTCGGCCGAGGCGAGGAAGGCGCAGCCGCCGGCGATGTCGGCGGGCTCGCCCCAACGCGACTCGGGGATGCGGTCCTCGATGGCCTTGCTGCGCACCGGATCCTCGCGGAGTGGCCGCGTGTTCTCGGTGGCGATGTAGCCGGGGGCGACGGCGTTGACGTTCACGCGCTCGCGCGCCCACTCGTTGGCGAGGGCCTTGGTGAGGCCCGCGAGGCCGTGTTTGCTCGCGGTGTAGGCGGGCACGAGGATGCCGCCCTGAAAGGAGAGCAGCGAGGCGATGTTGACGATCTTCAGGCGCGCGCCTTCCGGCGAAGCCGCGCGGCCCGCGGTGAACCACCAGCGCGCCACCGCCTGCGAGAGGAAAAACGGCGAGCCGAGGTTGATCCGCAGCACGTCGTTCCAGTCCGCCTCGGTGAAGTCCACCGCGGGGGCGCGGCGGATGATCCCGGCGTTGTTGATCAGGATGTCGGCGCGCCCGGTGCGGGCGAGCACGGCGTCGACGAGGGTGGCGGCCTCGCGTTGGGAGCCGGCGTTCAGGTCGGCCTGCAGCGGAAGGAAGACGCCGCCGACCGCCTCAACGGCCGCGGCGGTCTCGCGCATCCCGCTCCGGGCGACGCCGACCACCGTCGCCCCTTCGCGCCCGAAGGCGGTGCAGACGGCCTCGCCGATCCCGCGGCTGGCTCCGGTGACGATGACGGTTTTTCCGGTGAAACGATTCATGGGCAGGTGCGGTGACGAAGGGCGAAGCGGCCCACCGGGTCAATCCGGGCCTCGCCCCGCGCGGGCCGTGCTTGCCCCGCGTCCGCACCTGACCGACCGTCGCGCCCGTCGAAACCCGTCCTTCGTGAGCACCACCACCACCGCCCAAGGCTACCGCGTCGAACCCGTCTGGGATCCGCGCCGCTGGCTGCCGACCACCCGCGAGGAGGTCGTCGCGCGCGGCTGGGACGAGCTCGACGTCATCCTCGTCTCGGGCGACGCCTACGTCGATCATCCCGCCTTCGGCGCCGCGGTGATCGCCCGGCTGCTCGAGCGCGAGGGCCTGCGCGTCGCGATCCTCGCGCAGCCCAACTGGCGTGACGACCTCCGCGACTTCAAGAAGCTCGGTGCGCCCCGGCTTTTCTTCGGCGTCACCTCGGGCTGCATGGACTCGATGGTCAACCGCTACACCGCGGCGAAGAAACCCCGGAGCGAGGACGCCTACACCCCGGGCGGCGCCCACGGCTTCCGGCCGGACTACGCCACGACGGTCTACACCCGCATCCTCAAGGAGCTTTTCCCGGAAACCCCGGTGATGATCGGCGGCATCGAGGCGAGCCTGCGGCGCGTCACCCACTACGACTACTGGGCGGATCGTCTCTTCCCCTCGATCCTCGCCGACAGCGGGGCCGACCTGCTCGTCTACGGGATGGGCGAACTCCCGCTCAAGGAGGCGGTGCGGTTGCTCGGGCGCGGGGTCCCGTTCGCCTCGTTGCGCACGATCCCGCAGACGGCCGTCCTGCTCCCGCCCGGGGCGAAGCCGCCCAAGAACGAGAAATGGACCGACCTCGAGCTGCACGCGCACGAGGAGTGTCTCGCGGACCGCGAACGCTACGCGCGCAACTTCAAGGTCGTCGAGACCGAGTCCAACCGGGTCAAGGCCGGCCGCCTGCTCCAGCGCGTCGGCGACCGCACGCTGGTCGTCAACCCGCCCTTCCCGACGATGAGCGAGGAGCAGATCGACGGTTCGTTCGACCTGCCCTACACGCGGCTGCCGCATCCGAAGTACCGCAAGCGCGGGCCGATCCCGGCCTACGAGATGATCAAGCACTCGATCAACATGCACCGGGGGTGTTTCGGCGGGTGCAGCTTCTGCACGATCTCGGCGCACCAGGGCAAGTTCGTCGCCAGCCGCTCCAAGGCCTCGATCCTGCGCGAGGTCGAGTCGATCAAGCAGATGCCGGATTTCCGCGGCACGATCAGCGACCTCGGCGGGCCCTCAGGCAACATGTACCGGATGAAGGGGAAACAGCAGTGGATCTGCGACGAGTGCATCCGGCCCTCCTGCATCTGGCCCGACGTGTGTCGAAATCTGGATACCGACCACACGCCCCTGCTCGAGATCTACGAGGCCGTGCGCAACACCGAGGGCGTGAAGCACGCCCACGTCGCCAGCGGGATCCGCTACGACCTCTTCCTCCACGACAACGGCGTCACCCCCGAGGTGAAGGAGGGCCACGAGCGCTACATCCGGGAGCTCGCCGCGCACCACGTGCCCGGCCGGCTCAAGGTCGCGCCCGAGCACACCAGCGACCACGTGTTGCGGGTGATGCGCAAGCCGGGCTTCGCGCTCTTCCACAAGTTCAAGGAGAAGTTCGAGGCCGCCGCCGCCCTCGCGGGGAAACCGAAGATCCCGGTGGTGCCGTACTTCATCAGCTCGCACCCGGGTTCGCGCCCGGAGGACATGGCCGAGCTCGCCCTGAAGACCAAGGATCTCGGCTTCCGGCTCGAGCAGGTGCAGGACTTCACGCCCACCCCGATGACGGTGGCGACCGAGATCTACGCCACCGGCATGCACCCCTACGACGGGGCCGAGGTCTGCGTCGCGCGCACACCCGTGGAGAAGGAGACGCAGCGCAGCTTCTTCTTCTGGTACAAGCCCGAGATGCGGAAGGCGCTCCGCGCCTCGATGGCGAAGCTCGGGCTCTCCGCGATGGCGCGCCGCCTCCTCGACGAGCCGCGCCGGACGCGCGACGTGACGCCGCCGCCGCACATCACGCCCTGCGGCCGGAAGGCGCCCGAGCCCGCCACGCCGGCGAAGCGCAAGCGCCCGATCGGAAAGTTCCTCCGCCGGCGGTAGTCGGCGGTCGCCGCCCGCCTCGCGCGACACCCTCACGTAGCCGCCGACGCAAGGAGGCGGAGTCGCCAAGGGGTGAGAAACGTGGAGCACCACGCACTGCGGGTGACGCTTGGAAGCAGTCGTTGCGGGAGGGCTCGCGAAGGCTCGAGAGGACGGAGGCCGATCTGAAGAAGAGGCTTCGCAAACAGGCGTGGAAGCCGGGAATCGCTTGCGAGCTGCGGGCATACACCGGAGTCCAAGTGGGCTGGCAGGCCGACCGGCTCAGGCTCGGACAGGCGGACACCTTCTGCGGGTCGCCTCAATCGGCTCACGAAGTCTTCTCAGATTTCACTACGCGCCATCGGGGTTGTCTGTAGCGCCTGGTTCGGCAATCTGGCAGCCCGCGAACACGGCCCCGAAAGGCCCACTGATCCTCGCGGACTTTGGGTGGCCGTGGCCGGTCATGGCGACATGGTGCGAACTATCCAACGCATGGGCGGCTGTCTCCGTGCACCGTGAAAGCGACGGGTACGGAGTCGCAGTCGATGCGTGGTTCGAGACGGATTATGAGAAAACCGAAGACTTGCGGCGCTGGCAGCCGTGGCCTTCTTTGCCGAACGCTAAAGGTGAGCCACGGAGGGAGCTGGCGCGAGCCGTGCCTCCTTCGTGATGGTTTGGTTTAGGAAATTATATCGCACGGCTCGTGACAGATCCAGGAGTTGGCTCTACCGACTGGTTCGGCCTTTTACTTTCTGCCTTCATCGGCTTCGTGAACGTCAAAGGCCGTCTGAATATCATCCCGGTGAGATAGGCCCATCTTTTCCTTCTGTTCTTTCACCCATTCGGACACGTCATCTTGCCAGCCGCGCTTCGAGAGAAACGCATTGAAAACAAAAGTCTCTTCGTCGGTCGGTCGTCGACCTGTGGAAAAGCACCACTCCAAAACCTTCGCGTCGTCTTTCTCTTGTTCCGCCTTCGCGACGAGCGCGGCGTAGTCGATGCGAAGAAAGCGACACAGCCGACCATCGAAGCCATGCCCAAGGTTGTAGTCGGCGGGCAGCTTTCCTTGGGAATGCAGCCGAATCTTGTCCAACATGCGCCCGAAGAAAACCAACCCGCCCACCGTTTCGCGATCCGATCTAAGCCCGGGAACGTTCATCGTCTTTTTGCCGAACAGTGTCATTGGGACTCGAAACAGCCAACCGAGACGCCGTGTGTCGCGCGGGTTGGTAAAGTGGACGCAACATGCTGACGGCGAGAAGGGTGCGGTCTTTTGGCGTGTCGCGGGTCGGGTCTGGGTAAGGCTTTTTTGCGGTTGTGCGGCTCCCGGCGAAAGCCTTACTCGCGGCATGGGCGATGAACGCGCCCCCGTCACGTTTCGCGCGAGAGAGGAGGCTTTGGCCGACCAGCCGTGGGCGCCGGAAATCAAGGCGCAAACGGCCCGGGATATCATCGGGTTCCTGCGCCGCTGCAAGGTGCTGCATTCGCCGGCTTCCATTGCGGTGGCGAAGGGCTACATCGCCGAAAGGGAAGGGCAAGCCTGCAATACCGGAGCATCGCCGCGCGGGTGTAGTCAAAGTGGTGGCATGCCTCGGTTCCGCTGAAAGCCGACGGGCTTCTGCGCGGCCGG
>DAIPIQ010000067.1:0-18230 GCA_036770745.1 Opitutaceae bacterium
GTCCTCTTTGTCGCCGCGGCCGGCAACGACGGGCGGGATCTCGACCGCCGGCCCTCCTATCCCGCGGGCTACGGGTCCGACAACGTGATCTCCGTCGCGGCGGTCGACCGCGCCGGCGCCCTCGCGGGCTTCTCGAACTTCGGTGCGACATCCGTCGACCTTGGCGCGCCCGGAGTCGCGATCCTTTCGACCCTTGCGCTCTCGGGGAAGCTCGGTCACGGCCACCTTTCCGGTACGAGCATGGCGGCGCCGCACGTCTCCGGAGTGGCGGCGCTCGTCCTCGCGCGCCGTCCGGAACTCGGTGCGGCCGAACTGCGCGAGCTCCTCGTGCGGACGGCGCGGCCGCTCGCTGCGTTGGAGGGTCGCTGCGTCTCCGGAGGCATGGTCGACGCCCTCGCGGCGGTCACGGCCGCGCCGGACGGCGTGCTGGAGCTGGCGGTCCGCCCGCGTCGGGGCGCGATCCTTCATGCGGGGCGACGGGTGGCGGTGTCCGCCCGGGTGACCGATCTCGCAACCGTGCGCGAGGCGAGCGTCGAGGCATCCTTCGCCGACGGCGGGATCGCCGCGTTGCACGACGACGGCGCGGCCCCGGACCGGGTCGCGGGCGACGGCGTGTTCTCGACCTTCGTTGAAACGCCCCGCGAGCCCGGTCCGTTCCGGCTGCTCGTGCGCGCCTCCGCGGCCGGACGGACGTCCGTCGAGGAGGCGGTCGACTACTCCGTGGTGGCGGGGCCCGCCAACGACGATTTCGCCGCGGCGGCGGTGTTGTCGGGCGCCTTCGCGGAAACACGCGGCGACTTCGACGGGGCCACGCGCGAGGCGGCGGAGCCGGTCCACGCACCCGGGGCCGGCGGGGCCTCGCTCTGGTGGCGGTGGACGGCGCCGGCCGACTGCCGCGTGCGGCTTCGTGCCGAGCCCGACGGGGGCGAGGTGCGGGTCGCGGTCTACACGGGGTCCGCGCTGGAGTCGCTCTCGCTCGTGGCGCGCGACGATGGGCCGGTCGGATTCGGCGGGCGATGGGTCGATTTCACCGCCGAGGCGGGCACGACCTTCCACCTGGCCGTCGAGGGCGCCCCGGGACGCACCACGGCCTGCGGGCTTCAACTCGTTTCGAGCATCCCGGCGGAGAACGACGCCTTCGCGCGCCGCACCCCGCTCGTGGCCGGGGCGCCCGCCGTATCCGTTTCCTTGGGACGCCTCGGGCTGGAGCCGGGCGAGCCGCCGCCTCCGGGCGCGACGACGGGTTCGGCGTGGTGGACGTGGACGCCCGCGGCGGACGCGACCGCCCGCGTCGTCTGCACGACCCCGGGCGCGGCGCGCGTCGAGGTCTTCACGGGGGACTCGCTGGAGGGGCTCGTCCCCGCGGCCGACGCCTCGCCGGGCGGGCCGCCGGACCTCTTCGTATTCCGCGCCCGTGCGGGCGTGGCGCACCAGATCCGGGTGCTCGTCCCGGGAGATCCCGAGGGACTCGTGCGTCTCGAGCTCGTCGCCGCGCCGGCGCCGGCGGGTGACGCCTTCGCCGGGCGGATCCCGATCACCGGGGGTGCGGCGACCGTCCGGGCGAGCACGGTGGGTGCGTCGCTCGAGGAGGGGGAGCCGGCGTTCGCGGCCGCGGGTTTGTTCGACCGGGGCGGGGCCACCGTGTGGTGGACGTGGACGGCGCCGCGCGACGCCACCGTGCTGCTCGACACCGCCGGGTCGGGCATCCAGACGCTCCTCTCGGTCCACACCGGGGAAACGTTGGCGGCGCTCGAGACGATCCGCAGTCAGACGCCCGGTCCGTTCCTGCTCTCGATCCCGCACCGGAGCGTGCATTTTCCGGCGCGGGCGGGCGCGACCTACCATTTCCGGGTGAGCGGTCCGGAGGTCCTGTGGGGCGACGTCGTCTTGAATCTCGCGGCCCTCGATCCTCCGGCGAACGATCGCTTCGACGCCCGGCGCGCGGTGCACGGTGAATCCTTCGTCGTGGGCGGGACGACCCGCGGGGCCTCGGAAGAGCCGGGCGAGCCCGTGCTGCACCAGATGTCGACGTGGTGGACGTGGACCGCGCCGCGCAGCACCCGCGTGCTCGCGCAGGTCGCGGCCGCCGATTTTTTCCCGGGGCTCCAAGTCTACACGGGGGACGCGCTCGCGACCCTGCGCACCGTCCTCGGCGCGCCCGGGCCGAATCGCGGCGACGCCCTGGTGTTCGAGGCGGTGGCGGGCGAGACCTACGCGTTCGCCGTATCCGGTTCCTTGATGCGGATGGGCGACTACACCCTCTCGCTCGAACCGGTGGCGCCGCCGAACGATCGTTTCGAGGACCGGCGTCCGCTGAGCGGCCCGTCGGTGCGGGTGAGCGGTTCGAACCGCGGGGCGGTCTCCGAGCCGGGCGAGCCCGAGCACATCGGGCAGCGCCGCAACAGTTCGGTCTGGTGGAGCTGGACGGCCCCGGCCGCGGGCCGCGCCACGGTCACGACCCGGGGCAGCGCGATCCCGGCCTTCGTGGTGGTCTACACGGGAGAGGCGCTCGCCGGGCTTTCCCGCGTGGCGGGCGCCGACAACCAATGGCTCGCCGGACGCGCCGGGCGGGCGGAGTTCGATGCCGTGGCCGGCGTCACCTACGCCCTCGCGGTCGGCGGGGCGGGGGGCGGGATGGGCGCGGTCACGCTCGGGATCGACCTGGAGCAACCGCCGGCCAACGACGCCTTCGCGACCGCCGGGGAGCTGGTCGGTGCGATCGGCTCGCTCATGACCTCGAACCTCGCGGCGTCCGCGGAACCGGGCGAGCCGCACCACGCGTTCCTCGAGCCCGGGCGTTCGGTGTGGTGGCGGTGGACGGCGCCGGCGGACGGCGCGGTCGCCTTCGACACGGCCGGCAGTGCGATCGACACGGTCCTCGCCGTCTACACGGGCGACTCGTTGCACGGGCTTCGTTGGATCGCGGCCGATGACGACGCGCCGCGCGCCGGCACGTCGAGCCGCGTGACCTTCGAGGCGGCTGCCGGCACGACCTACCGGGTGGTGGTCGACGGCCACGAGGACGCCGCGGGTCCGATCCGCCTCTCGTGGACCTATCGGCGGCCCACGAGCGTCGTGCTCCGTGCGAGCGACGCCCGGCCCGAGCGGGGAGGGGAGGTCACCCTGGCGGCCGAGGCGGTGGGCGAAGGTCCGCTCTCCTACCGGTGGTTGCGCAACGGTGCGCCCCTCGCCGGCGCGAGTGGTCCGACGCTGACGATTCCGAGCGTGCAGGAGTTCCACGCGGGCGGTTACGCGGTCGAGGTGAGGAACGCCTTCGGCACGCTCGCCAGCGGCGTCCACCTGCTCGCGGTCCGTTCGCCGGCCCCGTCGCACGTCCGGCTGCTCAACGTCTCCGTCCGCGCGCGCATCGCCCCGGCGCGCCCGCTCGTGACGGGTTTCGTCGTGGCCGGGAGCGGGACCCGGCGACTGCTCCTACGGGCGATCGGGCCGGGGCTCGCGGAGTTCGGCGTGCCGGATGCGCTCGCCGATCCGCGCCTCGCCCTCACCCGGATCCCAGGCGGGGTGGCGCAGGCGATCGGAAACAACGACGACTGGGGCGCCGCCGCGAACGCCGCCGAGATCGCGACGCTCGCCCGGGGGGCCGGCGCGTTCGGGTTGGGCGCGGGTGCGCGCGATGCGGCGCTTCTCTTCGAGCCGGGCGGGGGCGTCTACACCGCGGCGGCCTCCGCGGCCGACGGCCTCGGCGGCGTCGGGCTGATCGAGCTCTACGACGTGTCGCCGGAAGGCGACGGGGCGGCCCGCATCGTCAACCTCTCTGCCTTCGGGCGCGTCGGGGAGGGCGGGACCTCGCTCATCACCGGCTTCGTGATCGCGGGCGAAGGGGCGAATACGTTCCTGCTGCGCGCCGTCGGTCCCGGGCTGGCGCGTTTCGGGATCGGGGAGACGCTCGCCGATCCGCGTTTCGAGGTCTTTCAACGCGCACCCGGGCACGGCTCCGGCCGGCGGATCCTCGGCGCCGACGACTGGGGCGAGACGGGCGACGCCACGACCCTCGCGGCGACCGCGCAACGCGTCGGGGCCTTCCCCCTCGCGCCGGGAAGCGCCGACGCGGCGTTGCTCGTCACGCTGCCGCCGGGCGTCTACACCGTGCCGGTGGGAGGCACGGGTTCGGGAGCGGTCCTGCTGGAGATCTACGAGGTGGAGTGAGGTGCGATCAAACGAGGTGGCAGAGCTCGGTTTCGCCGAAAGCCGACACGCGCTGCAGATGCCGGGGGTGAACCCCGGCCCACGAGTTCAGGTTGCCACCACTTCCGATCGCACCCGGTGGAGTGAGGAGCGAGGGCGGTTCTTGCACCGGTGGGGCCGCGCTGTTGTGCTCCGCCGGATGATTCCCCCGGACGGTTCGGTGACGCGCGGCGGTCACGGTTCTCCCGAGCGCGCGCGATGAAGCTCTTCCCCGCCACCATCGCCGAGCTCGTGCGCGTGCACGGGGCGCGCAAACGCAACCTCCGCCTGCTCTTCAAGTTCCTCGCCGTACTGGCCACGATGATCGTGGTCTACAGCGGGATTTTCCACGTGCTGATGGCGCACGAGGGGCGTGAACACCACCTCTTCGACGGCGTCTACTGGACCTTCACGGTGATGACTACGCTCGGCTTCGGCGACATCACCTTCCTCAGCCCGATCGGCCGGCTCTTCTCCGTGATCGTGATGCTCACCGGTCTGGTCTTCCTGCTGATGCTGCTGCCGTTCACCTTCATCGAGTTCTTCTACGCCCCGTGGATGGCGGCGCAGGCCTCGGCCCGGCTTCCGCGGCATGCGCCCGACACGCTCGAGGGTCACGTGATCTTCACCGTCTACGAGCCGATCGTCGCGGCCCTGTTGCCGCGGCTCGAGCAGTACCAGCGGCCGCACCTCGTGCTCGCGCGCGACGAGGAGAGCGCGCGCACGCTGCTCGACCTCGGCATCAAGGTCATGCTCGGCGCCCCCGACGAGACCGCCACGTGGGATCGCGCCCGCGCCGGCCACGCCGCGATGATCGTCGCGACCGACGGCGACATCCCGAACACCAGCGCGGTCTTCAACGCCCGCGGAGTCGCCGCCACCACCCCGATCGTCGCGACGTCGAAGGAGGTGCCCTCCTCGGAGATCCTCCCGATGGCGGGCGCGACCCACGTGCTGCGGCTCGACGAGATGCTGGGCGATTTCCTCGCCCGCTGCGTCGCGGTGGGCGCGACGCGGGCGCACGTCGCGGCGGAGTTCGGCCCGCTCCTCATCGCCGAGGTCGCGATCGGCGACTCGGAGCTGGAGGGCCGGACGTTGCGCGATTCCGGCCTGCGGGAGAAGACCGGGCTCGTCGCGGTCGGCGGTTGGGAACGCGGCGTCTTCCGGCCCGCGACTCCCGAGCTCGAGTTGACCTCGGGAATGGTCCTCTTCGTCGCCGGCTCGCGCGCCCAGGTCGACGCCTTCAACGCGCTGGCTCCCGCGACCCGCGAGGCGGGGCGGCACGTGGTGATCATCGGCGGCGGTCGCGTCGGCCGCGCGGCCGCGCTCGCCCTGCGGCGGATGGGGCAGGACTACCGCTTCATCGAGAAGGTCGCCGATCGCACCGGCGACCCCGAGCGCACCGTCCTGGGCGACGCCGCGGAGATGGACACGCTGCGACGGGCCGGCCTCCTGCGCGCGCGCACCGCGATCCTCACTTCGCACGAGGACGACGCCAACATCTACCTCACCGTCCTCTGCCGCCGCCTCCGGCCGGATCTCCAGCTCATCGTCCGCGCCACCCACGAGCGCAACGTCGACACGCTCCACCGCGCCGGGGCGGATTTCGTGATGTCCTACACCACCCTCGCGGCCGGTGCGGTGTGCAGCTACCTGATGGGCGGCGACGTGCTGATGATCGCCGAGGGGCTCAACGCCTTCTGCGTGCGCACCCCGGCGGGTCTCGTCGACGCGCGCATCGCCGGCTCGCGCCTGCGCGAGCAGACCGGCTGCTCGATCGTCGCCGTGCAGCGCGGCGAAGCCATGCGGATCAACCCGCCGCCGGACCACGTGCTCGAGGCCGACGAGTCGCTCATCCTCGTCGGCACCGTCGAGTCGGAGGGTCGTTTCCTCGAGACCTATCCGGGCTCCCGCATCGGCGCGCGGGGTCGCTCGGCGCTCGTTTGAAGCCTTGCTCCTGGCGTTCAACAAACCGTACGGCGTGCTTTCGCGTTTCACGCCCGAGGCGGGTTCGCGTTGGGGCGTGCTCGCGGGCTTCGGCCTGCCCCCGGGCGTCTATCCGCTCGGCCGGCTCGACGCCGACTCCGAGGGGCTGCTCCTGCTCTCCGACGAACCGGGGCTCAACGCCCGTCTGCTCGACCCGCGGCGGGGCCATCCGCGCGCCTACCTCGTGCAGGTCGAGCGCGAACCCGACGAGCCCGCGCTCCGCGGCCTCGCCGGCGGCGTCGTGCTCGACGGGAGCCGCACGCGACCCTGCCTCGTGCGCCGGCTGGAGGCGCCGCCGGTGCTGCCGCCGCGCGACC
Source organism: Opitutaceae bacterium (assembly GCA_036770745.1). Classification (GTDB taxonomy): domain Bacteria; phylum Verrucomicrobiota; class Verrucomicrobiia; order Opitutales; family Opitutaceae; genus DAIPIQ01. Next base: position 6,489 of record DAIPIQ010000067.1, read on the forward strand.
CGCCGATCCGTTTCCGCCGCAACGTGCCCGATGCATGGCTCGAGCTCGAGCTCACCGAAGGTCGCAACCGCCAGGTGCGCCGGATGACCGCGGCGGTCGGCCACCCGACGCTCCGGCTCGTCCGCATGCGCATCGGCGGATGGAGCCTCGACTTCGCGGCGCTGCCGCCGGGCCGCTGGCGCGAACTCGACGGGGCCGACCGCGCGCTCGTGTTCGCGGGCCGGGCTTGAGCAAGCCCGGCGTCGATGGAGGGCGGTGGCCGGCTCAGAAGCGCACGCTGGTCGAGAGCAGCCAGGACCGCGGCTCGATCTGCTGCCACGTGAGGACCGCGCCGTCGGCGGAGCTGGCGGTCTTTTCGATCAGCGGGCCGTCGTTGAAGACGTTGCGCAGGTGCAGGCCGACCCGGAGGTCGTAGCGGTCGAAGATCCGCCGGTCGTAACGCAGGTGCAGGCCGACGAGGGTGTAGGACCGGCCTTCGATCGGATTGGCGAAGTCGGGGATCGACGTCACAGGATCGATGATCGCGCCGATCACGGAGGGCCCGCGGTACTGGAAGTTGCCGCCGAACGAAAGGCCTGCGAACCGGCCTTCGCCGAGGCGGTAGTTGGTGACGAGGTTGGCGTTCCACTCTCGCAGTTCCTCGGACTGCCGGCCCTCGACCGCGGTCTTGGAGTTGCGGAGACTGGTGCGGAAGTCGGCGATTTCCTGGGCGACGGTCCGGCCGTTGGACAACACGACGGCGCCCGAGGCGGCCTCCAACGGGTAGACCTCCTCCTCGAGGAACCGGGCCGCCCGGGAGTTCACGTTGCTCAGCACGTTGTCGTTGCGGCTGAGGTTGGCGGCGATGCGCCAGGCGCGCGTGGGGTTGAAGATCATCTCGAATTCGTAGCCGGTGGCGACGACATCCTGGGTGTCGCGCGGATCGCTCACGGCCGCGAGGACGGGGTTGCCGAGGGCGCGCCCGATTTCGCTGATGCGCGGCCCGAGGTTCTGGACCGAAGAGATGACGTCGTCGTCCTGCGTGCTCTTGTAACGGGTCAGCGATCCGGTGAGGCGGGATTCGAAGAAGGAGAACTTGACCCCGTAGTCCTCGCCCGTGCCCATCGAGACGGGAAGGGTGCGGCCGTACATGTCCTGATTGTTGCCGGCCGCGGTGGAGGTTTCCGACTGGTTCCCCTGGAGGCTGAGCCAGGAGAGGGCGTGCCAGACGAAGCCGGCGGTGAGCGTGCCGTTGTTCAGCCGGCTGGTCGGCGCGGCCTCGAGGGGTATCTCCTGCCAGGCCGGGGCTTCGCCGTTGGGACGCCGGGCGGAGAGCGCGGAGTCGAGCGAGAAACCCTGGAGGTCGTCCCAGCGGTAGCCGAGCGTGGTGGCGAGGCGGTTGTTGAAGGTGTTGCTCTGGACGGCGAGCACGAGGGAGTCGGTCCGGTCGTCGTTGCGAAGCGGTCGGTCGTTGAAGTAGTAGGAGGTCACGCCGCCGGAGTTGATCGGGGCGATGTCTTCGAAATCGCGGCCCGACTGCCAGACGTCGCCGGCGCCCTGGAAGAGGTAGGAGCGGCGGAAGATCCGGTTCTGGGCGTTGTCGAAACGGGAGGGATAGCCCGGCAGGGGAGTGCCGTTGACTTCGAAGAAATCGTTGAGCCGGTTGGTGGCGTAATCGCGGCTGAGGAGCAGGGCGAAGCGGTGGCGGCCGAGCCAGGCGTGCGTTTCCTGCAGGTCGAGAAGTTGCGAGACGGTGAGCCGGAGCTGCCGGCCGTAGCGGATCTGGCGCTGCACGCGGTTGGTCCCCTGGGTGTAGTAGCGACCGGCGTTGGGGTTGGGCGTGCCGTCGGGCAGGGTGAGGTTCGCGTCCACGAGCACCTGGTCGCCACCGGCGGAGCGGATCCAGTCGAAGTCCCTTTCGGACTGGCCGTAGGCGAGCTCGAGCGACGTGTTGCGCCCGAGTTCCTGCTCGAGGAAGAAGCGGAAGCTCTCGCCCACGTAGTCGGCGGAGCGGGTGGGGCCGTTGTAGTTGATCGCGAACGGCACGGGGCCGCCGGCGGCGAGGGAGCGGTTTTGCAGGCCGACGATGCCGCCCTGGGCGGTGTTGATCCAGTTGAGCATCGGCACGGGCGTGGGGCTGCCGTCGACCACGACGATCTGATTCACTCCTGCGGCGCGGATCACGCCGGGCGGCAGCGCCACGCCGGCGCGGGCCGGCTGGACGCCGGTCACCAGATTGGAGCCGGAGCCGAGCCAGGGGGTGACGAGATCGATCGCGGTGCGCAGGTTCGGCAACACGCGATCGGCCTCGGCCATTTCGACGTGGAAGCGGAGGGTGGTGGACCAGGCGCGTCGTTTCGAAACCTTCAGCGTTCCGGCGAGGTAGAAGCGATCCTCGTCGCAGTAGGCGGGTTCGACGAAGGAGTTCGTTTCGCGGCGCAGGAGGGCAAGGCGCAGCGCCAAGCGATCCGGGATCACGACCTGGTTGAAATCCGAGCTCGCCCGCCAACCGCCCCACCGGTCGACGCTCGCGGCGGCCTCGTAGCTGTTCTTGAAGAAGGCGCGCTTGCTCGTGCCGGTGAGCGTGCCGGCGGGATTTCCGACGCCGAAGAGCAACGAGTTGGGGCCGCGGTTGATGCTGATCTGCTCGATGCTGTAGGCGTCGATCGGGAGGAAGTTGGGGAAGAAGTCCTGCGTGCCCTCGTCCACCCGGACCCCGCGGATGCGTGCGGACTCGGCTCCGTTGTTGGCGGAGTTGAAGGTCGAGACGTTCAGCTCCGCGTTGGGGGTGAAGGAGATCACGTCCTGCAGGGTGAAGGCCCCGAAGTCATTCATGAACTCCGGCGTCACGACCGTGATCGCCGCCGCCACGTCTCGCAGAGGCGTGTTCAGCCGCGTGCCGGCGAGGGTGGAGGCCGCGGCGTAGCCGCTGTCGCGCTCCGTGCTGACGGTGAACGGGCTCAAGACCACCGCCTCCTCCGCGTCCGAAGCGGGCTGTGCGACCGGGGCCGCGGGGGCCGGCGATGAAGAGGCCTGCGCCGCCGGAGCGCGTCGACGCACCGCGATCGAGCCGTTCTGGGCCTGCACCGCGGTCAGTTCCGTCCCCGCAAGCAGCCGATCGAGGGCCTCACGCGGCTGGAATTCTCCCCGCACTTCCCGCGTTCGCACGCCCGCCACCTCGTCAACGGCGAAGAGCAGCTGCACCCCCGACTGCGAGACGAAGCGCTGGAGGGCTTCCACCGCCGCGGCGGCCGGCAGATCGAAGGCGCGTTTGGCGCCGTTCGCCGTTTCCAGGGCGGCCGCCTCGTTCTGGACCGGCGGAATCGTGGTGGAGGCGGATGAGGGCGGCGGCGCGAACGGGAGGAGGCAAAGCGTCACGATCAGGGTACGAGGGTTCATACCAGCTAAGACGAAGGTCGCGCGAAAACAGTTGGCGGCCGCGCCGCCGGCCGCCTCAACGCGCGCGACGCACCACGCAGGCGCCGGCCCCGCGTTCGACCTCGATGGCCTCGACCTCGCCGAGCAGCGTGAGGAAGCCCTCGATGTCATCCGCTCGGAACGACCCGCCGAAACGTCTTTGTCGGAGCTGGGACCCTTCGATCACGAGTCGCTGCCGGTTGTATCGGTTGAATTCGGCCGCGATGTCCTCGAGCCGGGTCTCGTCGAAACGCAGAAGGTGTCGTTGCCAGCCGAGCACGGCGTCGATCTCCTCGGCGGTCGCCCGCACGGGCTCGGTGGTCACCGTCGCCACGCCCGTTTCCTTTCGCGCGACGATCTTTTCTCCGGCCGACAACTCTCTTGCGGACACGATCTGCGTCTCCGCCGATCCGGCCTCCAGCCTGACCCGACCCTCGGTGACGAGCACCTCCACGGCATCCGCCCGCGACGCCACGTTGAACGCCGTTCCGACCGCCCGCACCGTCAGCCCCGCCGCAGCGACCACGAACGGCCGGGCGGGGTCCTTCGCCACGGTGAAGTGCGCTTCTCCGCGCTCGAGCCGCACGCGGCGCTCCGTGGGCCCGAAGATCAGCTCCACCGCCGCCCCGGCGTTGAGCCGGGCCACCGAACCGTCCGGGAGGTCAACCCGCTGAAAGGGCGCGGCATCCGCGGTCACGAACCCCGCCCCGGCCTCGTCAGCCGGGATGGACGGCCACAGGAAGATCCAGGCGATCACGATCGCAGCGGCCGCGATGGCGGCGGTCGCCCAACCGGGGACCGCCCGTAGACCGAGCCGAGGAAACCGTTCCGGGTGGTGGTCTTCCTCGACGCCCCCTTCGAGGGCGCGCCCGTCGGAGCCGACCCCGAGTTGCGCGGGAGACAACCGGCCCGCGGAGTTGAGCAGACGCCAGGTCTCCTCGATCTCGCGAAAAGCGGCCGCGTGCCGCGCATCGGCCGCCAGCCAGGATTCGAACGCGACCCGTTCACCGGCGTCCAGACCGGCATCGAGCCGCGTCTGCCATGCGGCCGCGACACGGAGAAGTTCCGCATGATCGACGCCGCCTTCCCCGGACGATTTTCCGGTGGCTTCAGGCGATTTCATGGGCGAGGCCGCCGACAAGACCGTGGGTCCTGAAATGGTCCCGGCAGCGCAGCATGCCGGATGTGATGTGGGCGTTGACCGTGTTCTTGGAGACGCCGAGGCGTGCGGCGATCTCCTCGTGCGAGAGACCGTGGAGCTTGCGCAGCATCAGCACCTCGCGACAGCGGGGCGGAAGGGCGCGGATCGCCTCGGCAAGCAGCTGATCCTTCCGGGATTGCTGATCGGCGTGCACCGGCGTCTCGACCCGAGTGTCGATCGACTCCTCTTCCTCGCGCAGCGGCTCGAACGTCAGGGATCTTTCCCGCCGCACCCGGTCGAGGGCGGCGTTTCGCGCGGTCGCAAAAAGGAAGGACTTCGGGTGGGCGATCGATCCCGTGGAGCGCGCGCGCAGCAAACGCAGGTAGGTCTCCTGGACGAGATCATCCATGTCGCGCAGAGCGGGGAAACGCAGACTCAACCACGCGCGCAAGCGCGGCTCGTGGGGATGCACCTCGTCAGCGAACCAACGGGCGTTCTCGAGATTCTCGCAAGCCATGGGGAAGGGGTATCGAGGAGCGTTTGGCGGGATTCCGGGCACAGCCCCGCTTTCGAGAGACCGGTCCGACCCGGGTGGGGTAGCGCAACCGACTCCTGCCCGTCAAGTTCGGCGGGAGCGGGGCGGAGGTCTGGTGGATTGGGAAGATCAGATAGTCTTCCGGGGGGTTCCAGGAGGGGTCGGAAACCGCGCCGGCGCTTCGAAGGCGAATTCTCTGGCGAAGGCGTATCGAAGCCTTTCGACGACGCCGACCGCGTGCTCGTGTTCGCGGGCCGCCGCGGTCGGGGTTGACCGGGGCGGCGGCCGTCGGAGCGGGAAGCCAGGCGCCCGGTCTGGAAACTTTCGGGTTTCTCTTAGCGGAACCGGGCGGTGATGGTGTTGTTCAAGGAGGGCGGTGTCCCGCCCGGCTCCCACGTGCGCGATCCGGATTCCAGGCAAAACCAATGGTTCCTCGACGAGGTCCTGCCCCACGAGGCGGACCTGCGGGCCTGGTTGCGGGCGCGGTTCTCCGCGGTGGGCGACGTCGACGATGTCGTGCAGGAGACCTTCTCCCGCCTGCTCAAGGCGCGGGCCTCCGGCCCCGTCGCGAATCCCCGGGCGTTCCTTTTCGTGGTCGCCCGCAACCTCGCGCTCAACCAGCTCCGCCGGATGGGCCGCGAGCGTCCCCGCGAGGCCGAGGAGGTCGATCCGACGAGCGTCATCGACGAGGTCAACTCTCCACCCGAGGAACTCGCGGTGCGCGAGGAGCTCCACCACCTCGTCGCCGCCATCCAGGCCCTGCCCGAGGCATGTCGCCGCGTGGTGACCCTGCGGAAGATCTACGGTCTGTCCCAGAAGGAGGTGGCCGAGCGTCTCGGCATCTCCGTCAACACCGTCGAGGTCCAGGGCGGCATCGGCCTGCGCAAGTGCATCGAATATTTCCGCCGCAACGGCTACCTGCCCCGATCCGGAACATGAGCGATCCGCAACCACCCACTCCCGAGGACTCCCGCGTCGACGAGGCGGCGGCGGCATGGACGCTGCGCCTCGACCGCGGCTTGAGCGCGACCGAGCAGGACGCCTACGTGCAATGGTTGGCCGACGACCCGCGGCATCGACGGGCGATGGCCGAACACCAGGCCGGTTGGGACGAGCTCGACCGACTCGCCGGCCTGCAGACCACGCGCCACGCCCGGGTGGATCCCGATCTGCTCAGCCCCGAGGCGACGCCATGGATGCACCGGCGACGGATCCGTCCATGGTGGGTCGCGGCGCCTCTGGCGGCGGCCGCCATGCTCGCGCTCGTGGTGCTCCGGCCCGGCGATCGCCCGGCTGCGGAACTCCCCGAGGAGCAGCGGGAGGTGCGCCTGCCGCCCCGGATCGAAGTGGTCACGCTGAGCGACGGCACGGAAGTGCAGCTCAATCGCGGGGCGACCCTCGAGGCCGCCTTCACCGGGAGCGAGCGGCGGGTGGTGCTGCGTTCGGGCGAGGCGAATTTCCGGGTCACCCGCGACCCGGGGCGCCCCTTTGTCGTGGAGGTCGCCGGCGTGCTCGTGCAGGCGGTGGGCACGGCGTTCAACGTGCGCCGGACCGATTCGCTCGTCGACGTCATCGTCACCGAGGGCCGCGTGCGATTGGCCGCGGATGGAGCGCAGGCTTCGGATCCCGCGGGGCCGCCGCTCCTCGAACCGGGGCAGCGGGGGCTCGTGAAGCTCGACGCCCCGGCCGGGGCGCGCACGATCGCGGTCGCGACGCTGGCGCCCGGCGAGCTGGAGAACGAATTGGTCTGGCAGCCGCGGTTGCTGGACTTCGACGCGACGCCCCTCCCGGAGATCATCGCCGCCTTCAATCGCGCCAACCCCGTCCAGATGGTCGTGGGTGATCCCTCGCTGGAGAACCTCGTTCTGAGCAGCGCCTTCTGGTCGGACAACGTCGAGGGCTTCGTCCGCCTCATGGAATCGAGCTTTTCCCTGCGCGCCACCCGGCGCGACGACGGCGCCGTGGTCCTGCATCCGCCGCGGTGATGCGACGGTCGCCGCCCTCGGCACGAGAATTCAGCGCCCCCGGAATCCCGCACGCCTTGAACCACATCCTCGCCCCGCTCCTCCGCACCAAGATCCCGACGCTCGCGCTGCTCGGCGTGCTCGCCTCGGGCTTCCTCGCGTGCGGCCGGGTCGCGGTCTGCGACATCGACATCCCTGCGGGAAGCGCGTCGCACACGCTCAAGGAGTTCGCCCGGCAGGCGCGCGTCGAGATCGTCTTCGACGCCCGGAGCGTGGGCGACGTCGTCACCAACGGAGTGCGCGGCCGCCTCGCGCCCGACAAGGCGCTCGAGCGGATGTTGCGCGGCACGCCCCTCGTTGCCGCCGCGGGAGGTTCCCCGGGCGCTTTCGCGATCACCAAGCGCACCGCAGCGCTCGCGCCCCCGCCGGCTTCACTTTCCATGATCCAGAAAATCCGCAGAATCCTTTAACGGAAACGGCGGGCTCGCGGGTTGTTCCGACGAACGACCCCGTCCCGCCCGATGGCTCCCGCATACCCCCAACCTCGTGTCGATGCACTCCCCCGGGCTTTCCGGCAGGCCTGCCTTGTCGTGTCGGTGCTGCTCTCGGTCCCCCCGCAGGCGATGGCGAACGACGCCGTCGCCAGTTTCCGGGTACCGCAGGGCGACGCCACCCGCACGCTCAAGCAGTTCGCCCGGCAGGCGCAGCGGAGCATCGTCTTCGACACGCACCAGGTGGAGGGGGTCGAGACCAACGCGGTGGCGGGGAAGTTGAAACCGGTCGAGGCGTTGCGGCTGCTGCTCGAGGGCACGCCGCTGCGTTTCGACCAAGACCTGCAGACGGGGGCCATCGCCGTCGGCCGATCGGTTCGCTCCGATCCGCCAAAGGCGGCTCCCGAAGACAAACCCACCGATCCGATGCCTGTTCCTGAAACCCGCTCCGCTCCGACCGAATCCCTGGAAAAGAAACGATCCAACGCCGGAGCCGCCCTGCGGGCGGCCGTGGCGTTCCTCCTCGCCGGCCCGCCCGGCGCGGCCGTGGCGCAGACGGTCACGGACGAGGAGGAGACGGTGATCCTCTCGCCCTTCACCGTCGATGCGAGCGAAGACACCGGTTACGCGGCCACCTCGACGCTCGCCGGCACGCGGATCCGCACGGATCTGCGCGACGTCGGGGCCGCGATCCAAGCGGTGACCAAGGCCCTCATGGAAGACCTCGGCGCGACCGACAACCGATCGCTCCTCCAATACACGACAGGCACGGAGGTCGGAGGAGCCTCCGGGAACTTCGCCGGGTTGGGCGACGGCGGCGCGCTCAACGAGACCGGTTCGTTCAAGAATCCGTCCACGAACACCCGCGTCCGCGGTCTCGACTCGGCCGACAACACCCGGAACTTCTTCCTCACCAGCATCCCTTGGGACGGTTACAACATCGACCGGGTCGATATTCAGCGCGGGGCCAACTCGATGCTCTTCGGCCTGGGCAGTCCTGCCGGGATCATCAACGTCACGACCGCGAGGGCGCGTTTCGCGGACAAGTTCGAACTCGGGGCCCGGATCGATTCCGAGGGAAGCTTCCGCACCACCGCCGACATGAACTGGGACCTCATCGACGATCAGCTCGCCGCCCGGATCATCCTTCTCAACGACAACGAGAAGTTCCGGCAACGCCCGGCGTTCGAGGATGACCGGCGCGTCTTCGCGACCGTGCGCTATGAGCCCAAGTTCCTCAAGAAAGGTCGCAACCACACGACCATCGAAGCCTACTTCGAAGACGGTTCGATCAACGCGAACCGCCCGCGGACCCTGACTCCCAAGGACAACATCACCGGCTTCTTCCGCCCGGTCCACAACGTCGCCGGCGATCCTTCCTCCGGCTTCAACAGGCTCGGCGGGCTTGGCGGCCAGACGCTCGATCCCTCCATCGTCTTCGACAACACCAACCCGAACGGCGGCCAGAACCAGACGGGCAACCCGAACTTCCTGCCCCTTCTCGGAAACCTCGGGCAGATCTTCGCCGGTCCGATGGTCGTCTTTCCGGACTCGGCGCAGGATCGGGTCGCGAGCTCGGTCGTCGGCGAGCTGGACGTCGCGCGCTTCCAGGTCGGCGGCTCCCTCTTTCCCTTCCGGCGGATGCTCGGCATCGACACCTACTCGAACTACGCGAGCGTCAACCGGGCCAACCTGCCGCTGAACCAGACCGGCCTCTACAAGGAGCAACACCTGAGCGACCGGTCGATCTTCGATTTCTACAACACGCTCCTGGAGGGGCCGAACAAATCGGAGCGGCAGGACTGGGACAACGCGAACCTGTCGCTCACCCAGTCCTTCTTCGACCACGCACTCTCCCTCAACCTCGTCTACGACAAGCAGGACTACTTCGAGACGCAGACCTCCCTGGTGACCAACCAGCGCTCCGGAATCTACATCGACGTGAACACCACCTACGTCGACGGCACGCCCAACCCGAACGTCGGTCGCGCCCTGATCACCGACAACGCCAACTTCGGCAACAACCTCAGCGACGTCTCCCGGGAAACCTATCGCCTGACGGCTGCCTTCCAGCACGACTTCCGCAAGGGCGACCGCGACTCGCTCTGGCGTCGGCTCCTCGGGCGCCAGCAGTTCACCGGGCTGGTGGCCCGCACCGACACCGATGAGCGCTACGTCGAGTGGATGCGCCATGCGATGGGCGCGGAATACCGCGCGGCCTTCGGTGCACCGCGCATCCTCGATTCGATCAACAACCCCACCCCCGTGATCTACGTCGGGCCGTCCCTCCTGGGCCGGAGCTCCGCCGCGGGCGCGGGCCTGACGGGCCTCCAGGGGGTCATCACCGTCCCGGATGCGTTGAACGTCCGCTACTTCGACGAGACCTGGATCGCTCCCGCCGGCTTGAGTCCCGCGGCACCGTGGCAGAACGGTCTTCCGCAAGCCTCCAACCCGGCCAACTACGTGGGTTGGGTGAACCGATCCTTTGCGGTGGAGAAGGCCGACGCCGACAACCCGGCGCCCCTTGCGACGGTGGGCCGTCTGACGGCTTCGGAACTCGAATCCCAAGGACTGACGCTTCAGAACTACTTCTGGGACGGCGCGGTGGTTGCGACCTACGGATGGCGCAAGGATCGGGAGCGCGGATACGTCAATCAGGTCACTCCAGATCCCGTCACCGGCATCGCCCCGATCGCGAACCTCCGGCTCCCGGATCTCCCCGAAGCGGTGAAGGAGGGGCAGCCCACGAGTTGGAGCGTCGTCGCGCACCTCAACCGATGGCCGCTGCTCGAGCGCCTGCCGTTCCTCGTCAGCCTCTACTACAACGAGAGCGAGAACTTCAAGACCGCCGCCCTTTCCGTCGACCACTTCGGCCGGCCCAACCCTTCGCCGACCGGAACGACCGTCGACGAGAGCGTGTTGCTCGCGACCAAGAACGGGCGTTTTTCGATGCGACTGACCAAATACGAGTCCAACTCCGCCAACACGCCGGCGGGCTCGATCTCCAACCAGTGGCTCTCCGTGCAGACGTTCCGTCAGGGGCAGGATGCGCGGAATCTGTACGGCAACAACCTGACCAACGATGGTCGGGTCGGCGTGGTCCTCGCCAGCAACACCTACCAGCCGCGCGCCGGGCAGTCGGCGGCGGATGCGCAGGCCGAGGAGGACCGGGCGGTCGCGGGCTGGGATGTCTACGTCGATGCGGTGCGCGGCCTGTCCCGTGAGTTGACCGGCGATCCGGAAGGCTTCTTCAAGGCGTGGTCGATGGACCTCTCCCGCCCGACGGTCGTGAACTCGACCGGTCGGGTCACTCCGGCCGGTCTCACCAACACCCAGGACGTGGTCTCGAAGGGCTACGAACTGGAGTTCACCGCCCGCCCGACGGATTCGTGGGACGTGACGCTCAACGCCTCGAAGACCGAGGCGCGACGCTCGAATGTCGGCGGCGAGGCCCTGGCCCGCTACACGGACCTCACGAACGAGTTCCTCAACACCACCGACGCGGGGAATGTTCGCATCTTCGGTTCGGCCGCCAACAGCCGCACCACCCTGCAGCAGTGGAACGGCTACTACGGAAACTACCTGCAGACCCGCTCTTCCGAGGGCGTCGGCGTGGCCGAGCTCCGCGAGTGGCGCGTCAACCTCGTCACCAACTACCGCTTCCGCGAGGGCCGGCTCAGGGGCTTCAACTTCGGCGGCGCCGTCCGTTGGGAGGATGAGGTCGGGATCGGTTACGATCCGATCGTGAATTCGGCCGGGACGCTCACCGGGTTCGATCTGGACAACCCCTATCTGGGACCCTCCGAGACCAACTTCGACTTCTGGGTGGCGTTCAACAAGAAGCTGAGCGACCGCGTGAACTGGAAGATTCAGATCAACGTCCGCAATGCCTTTGCCGACAAGGATCTGATCCCGATCAACGTCCAACCCGACGGGACGGTTGCGGCGTGGCGCCTCGCCCCGCAGCGAGTGTGGCAGATCACGAACACGTTCAGCTTCTGACCGACACGCTCGAAGCCGTCGCCCGGCGCGCCACCGCGCTCGGCGACGATCCGGCGGCCGCCTGACAAGTCGTGGGGTTCATCCCCGGCTTCCGACCGAGAGATGCCGCAGAAGTCGGGATGAACCCCGGCCCACGAACACGGCGCCGGGGTGGCTGTAGGGAGGTCCTAAATTCTCCGACGGGGTCTGCGTTGAGGGCCGTGCCGGCAGGCC
>DAIPIQ010000068.1:0-18155 GCA_036770745.1 Opitutaceae bacterium
GCGCCTCACTCCAGCTTCCCCTCGACCGCGTCTTCCGCCGCAAGGTGTTCACGAAAAAGGTCTCGTGGATGAACTTCTCCGAACTCGTCGCGGAGCACGCGCGCCTGCGCGACGCGACCTCGGAGGAGGACCGGCGGCGCTTCCTCGACGTGAAGATGAACATCCACGAGAAGGCGGCCCTCGCGTTCTCGGTGCTTTCCTTCGGGATCATCGGGGTCCCGCTCGGGATCCGGACGAAGCGCTCCGAAACCTCCGCCAACCTCGGCATGGCGCTGCTCCTGGTGATCGGCTACTACGCCCTCATGATCGTCGCGAGCTGGCTGGAGGGCCGGCCGGAATGGCGCCCGGAATTGCTGCTCTGGCTGCCCAACGTCGTCTTTCAGCTCGCCGGCGGAGTGATGTGGTGGCGCTTCGGTCGCAACTGATCCCCTCGATGGCCGCCGCCCCGACGCCCTCGAGCGTTTGCATCCTGCGTCTCTCGGCGCTCGGCGACGTCACGCACGTCGTGCCCGTGGTCCGGCGGCTCCAGGAGGCCTGGCCCGCGACGCGTCTCACCTGGGTCATCGGCCGGCCCGAGCACAAGCTCCTCGGCGACCTCGCCGGGGTGGAGTTCCTCGTCTTCGACAAGCGCGGGGGGCTGCGCGAGGCCCTTGCCCTGCGCCGGGCCCTCCGCGGCCGGCGCTTCGACGTGCTCCTCCACTTCCAGCCGACGTTTCGCGCGAACCTCGTCTCCACGCTCGTCCCGGCCCGCCTCCGCCTCGGCTACGATCGGCGTCGCAGCAAGGAACTGCACGGGCTCTGCATCAACCGCAGGACGACCTTCGTCCCCCGCCAGCACGTGCTCGACGCCTTCGGCGGCTACCTCGAGGCGCTCGGCCTCGAGCGGGGCGCGCCGCGGTGGGACCTGCCGATCCCCGCGGAGGCGCGGGCCTGGGCGGAGGCGCAACTGCCCGGCCCGCAGCCGACCCTCGCGATCAGCCCGTGCTCCAGCCACTCGCTGCGCAACTGGAGCCCGGAGCGCACCGCGGCCGTCGCCGCGCATGCGATCTCGCGCCACGGTTTCCGCGTGGTCCTGTGCGGCGGGCGGAGCGGGCTCGAGCGCGAGACCGGGGAGCGCATCCGCGCCGCGCTGCGCGCCCCGGTGATCGACCTCATCGGCAGGGACACGCTCAAGCAGTCGCTCGCGCTCCTCGAGCGGGCGCACGTCCTCCTCGCCCCCGACTCCGGCCCGATGCACTTCGCCAACGCCGTCGGCACGAAGGTGATCGGCCTCCACGCCGCGACCGACGCGCGCCGCAGCGGCCCCTACTCGGACCTGCGGTATTCGATCAACAAATACGAAGAGGCCGCGCTGCGCTTCATGGGCCGGCCCGCCTCCGCGCTCCCGTGGGGCAAGCGGGTCGAGTTCCCCGGCGTGATGGACCTGATCGGCGTCGAGGAGGTGATCGCCGCCTTCGACCGCTACGTGGCCGACGCCGCGGGGCCCGGGCCGGAGCGGTAGTCCTGGTAGGACTTTTCCTCCACGTAGGCCGAGCCGAGCGCGAGATTGAGCTCGCGCTTCAGCCGGGCCCGCTCGTCGTTCTCGAAATACACGGCGCGGGCCAGGCGGATGAACTCGGCGTCGAACTCGCGCCGGCGTTCCTTGATCCGGATGTCGTCCTCGATGACCCAGAGCCGCTCGTTGACCGCCCGCAGCGCGGCAAGCAACGCGGCGACATCGCGCCCCGATTCGGGGGTCGCCCGCCAGGTCGCGCGCAGGGCCTCCAGCTCGCGGCCGATGTTGCCGAGCTTGGCCGCGTCGGTGATCCGGGCGGCCTTGATCTCGAGGATGGCGATCTTGTCGAGAAGTTCGCCAAACGACACGGGGACAAGGATCTCTGCCATGGCCTCGCCACCACGCCGCCCCCCCGGCCCGGTCGCAAGCCCATACCCCCGGTTGACGGGAAAGGCGCCTCTGCCATCAGATGCCCGCGAACCCGGGGCCGGCGTCGCTGTCACGAAGCGCGACGGCCCGATCCGACGAAACTTCCGCAACAATGCCCGACCCGACCCGAACGAATCCATCGCGTCCCACCTCCGTGTGGTGGCCGCTCGCGGCCGTCGGGTTGTGCGTCTGCGGCTCGCTCCTGCTCATCCGCTGGGTCGTGCTCACGCCGGTGCGCACGGAATCGGAGGGCGCGGCGCACGCGGGGGAAGCGGGTCCGGCCTACGAGTGGCTGTTTGAATCCGAGGCCGCGGCGGCGCGGGAGGGCGCGCCGCCCGAAGAGCGGTGGGAGCGGCTCGTCGCCGGCGCGACCGAATACGCGGCGCGCGGGGCGGACGAGGCGCGGCGTTTCGTCGTCGCGGTGCACGACGCGCTCGAGGCCCGGCCGATGGAGGCGCGCGTGCGCGCGCTGCACGCCTTTCTCGCCTCCGGTCTGGATGCCGACCTCGGGCTGGGTTTCGTGATCGGGACGGACGGCTTCCTTTCCGAGGCGCCGAGCCTGCGGATCCATTTCTTCGACCTTCTCGCCCGGCACGATCCGGCGGCGGCGAAGGTGCTCGCGGCGAGACTCCTCGAGGCGCGGCCACGCCGGGCCGGGGAGTGGGCGCTGGCCTTTCGCGAGCTGGCGCGCGGGCGGTCGCCGGAGGCGTGGCCGGAGCTGCTGCATGCGCGCCTCGCCGACCTGGTGGCGGATCCGGAATGGTCGGCCGAGGCGCCGCCTGGGTGGTTGGAGGCTTTCGACGTCTTCGCCGCCGCGCGCTCGACGCGCCACCTCGCGGCGCTGTCGGAGCGGGCTTCGGTGGCGAAGACGCGCGCGGAGCGTTTCGCGGCGTTCCGCGCGGCGGACCAGTTGATGCTGCTCGAGCCCGAGGCGGTGCTCGCCGAGCTCAACCGTGACGAGCGGCTCTTCGCCGCGGCTTCGGGTGCGCGGGCGAGCCTCTTCGCCCGGGTCGATCCGCGTGACGACCGGCAACTCCGGCACCTCGAGGCGTGGTTCCGGCGCGCGGACGTGCTCGCCGGCGAGCGCAGCCAGTTCGCCTCGCTCTTCCCGCGGCATGTCGCGGGTCCCTCGCACAACCTCCTCACCGCGGTGGCGGAGCCCCCGCCCGAAGAACTCGCGGCGCGCGATCGCGCGGCCCTCGCGTGCGTGCGCCGCTGGCGCGCCGATCCCGGGCTGGATTCCTGGCGCGGGATCTTCGAGGCGATCGAGCCCCGGCTCCAGGCGCGTCTCGATCGCTGAGCCGGTTTCGGCTCGCGGGCGCCCCCGGTGCGGAGAACGCTGCCGCCGATGTTGCTCACCTGCCAGGCGGGTTACGAGGCGCTGCTGTGCTCCGAGTTGCGCGCGGGCGGAGTGGCCGTCGGTCCGGGCGGCGGCGGCTGGTTGGAGGCCGACGCCACGGAGGTGGGCGACTGGTGTTTCCCGCATCTGGCGTTGCTCGCGCCGGTGCGGCTCGAAGGTGCGTCCGTCAACGCCCTCGCCGCGGCGATCGCGGGATTCTTCCTGGAGAGCGCCCGCGCGGAGCGTTTCGAGGGGCCGTGGCCGTTGTTGGTGCTGGAGGCCGCGGGGCTCGACGGTCTGGGGCGCCGCGCCTCGGCGGTGGAGGCCGTCGTGCGCGAGACGATCCGGAAGAACATGGCGCGGGTGGCGCGATTGGCCGACGGCGGGATGCCGCGCAACGGCCGTGCGCGCGGGCTGTTCGTCCTCTTTACGGATTTCCAGAAGGTCGTGGTCGCACGCGAGGCCTGGGCCGGAGGGCAGCGGCGCATGGCCGACGCGCCTGCGGCGCCGTCGCGCAGCTACCTGAAGGTCGAGGAGGCCTACGGCGTGCTCGGCCGGGAGCCGGTGGAGGGCGAGACGGTCGTCGATCTCGGAGCGGCGCCCGGCGGCTGGAGTTTCAGCGCCGCCTCGCGCGGGGCCCGCGTGCTCGCGATCGACAACGGTCCGCTCAAGGGCGGGGCCGCCGAACACCCCGGGATCGAGCACCGGCGGGAGGATGCGTTCGCCTTCCAGCCGCCGGGAGGCGGGCGGGTCGACTGGTTGTTCTGCGATCTGGTGGAGGATCCGCACCGGGTGCTGGAGGCGATCGTCGCACCCTGGCTGCGGGGTCGCTGGTGCCGGTTTTTCGTCGTGAATTTGAAGTTCGGCCGCACCGACGCGGTGGCGCTTCTCGGCGAGACCCGACGACGGCTCGCGGGCGAGTGCCCGCGGCTGGTGATCCGCCACCTCTACCACGACCGGGAGGAGTTCACTCTCGTCGGCGCGTCCGCGGAGGCGTAGCGCTGGGGCGATGGACGATACCCAGGAGGTCCCGGTTTGCGGATGGAAGGCGGTGGGCGCGGTCTTCGCGCGACGGCCGGAGAGCGTGCGGCGGCTGTTCTTCGATCCGGCCACGGGGAAGCGGGCCGGGGATCTCTGCGCGCTCCTCGCCCGCGAGCGGCGCGTCTACCGGCAGGTCGCCCCCGAGGATCTGGTGAAGATCGCCGGCACGGTCCACCACGGCGGGATCGTCGCGATCACCGCGCGGGAGCGGCCGCACGGCGTGACCGACGCCGATGTCGCCGCGTGGTCCCGGGCGGGCGAGCCGTTGCTCGTGCTCGACCGGGTGGGCAACGCCCACAATCTCGGCGCGCTCGTGCGCACGGCCGCGTTTTTCGGCGTGGCGCGGGTGATCCTCGGCGAGACGGCGGAGCAGGCCCGGCCCGGGGAGGCGGCCCATCGGGTCGCCGAGGGCGGGATGGAATACGTCGAGCTGCGCACGGTGCGTTCGGTCGCGGGGTTCTTGAAGGGCGCCCGGCTGTATTTCCAGACGGTGGGTGCGGCGATGGAGGGCGTGTCGCTGCGGGAGTTCAAACCCGTCGGTCCGAGGCCCGTCGCGCTCGTCCTCGGCAACGAGGAGCACGGTCTCTCGCCCGCGGTGCTCGGAGCGTGCGAACACCGCGTGCACGTCCGCGGGGCCGGCGCGATCGAATCGCTCAACGTCTCCGCCGCGGGCGCGGTGTTGCTGCATTGGTTTTTCGCGCGGGCCTGATACAGCGGGGCCTCATGAGCGGTATCCGACTCACGAACGCCGCGGTGCTCCTGCTCGACGACGAGACGCTGCTGCGCAAGCGCATCGCCGCCCACCTCGAGCGCGCCGGGGCCGACGTCACGCAGGTGGGCACGATCGCCGAGGCGCGGCGCGTGGCCGCCTCGATGGCCTGCGATTTCGCGCTGCTCGATGTGAACCTGCCCGACGGGCTCGGCACGGATCTGTTGCGCGACGGGGTCTTCGGCGAGGGCACGAGCGTGCTCGTGATGACCGCCGAGGGCGGCGTGAAGGGCGCGGTCGAGGCGATGCGCCTCGGCGCGGCGGACTACCTGACCAAGCCCTTCGACGTCGAGGAGCTGCCTGTGCGGATGGAGCGTGCGCGCCGCCGCCGACAGCAGTCGCGCGTCGAAGAGCACCGGCGCGCCCAGGAGGCCCCGGCGGTCGAGGAGTTTTTCTTCGGCTCGAGCCTCGCGCCGATCGAGGCGCAGCTCGCGCGCATCCTCGAGGCCGACGCCCGCCTCAAGGCCCATCCCCCGCCCGTGCTCATCGAGGGCGAGACCGGGACCGGCAAGACGACGATCGCCCGCTGGATCCACCGCCGCGGTCCGCGCTCCGCCGCGCCGCTGGTCGAGGTGAACTGTTCCGCGCTCCCCGAGAACCTCGCCGAGTCCGAGCTCTTCGGGCACGAGCGGGGCGCGTTCACCGACGCCAAGAGCGCGCGCATCGGCCTGCTCGAGGCCGCGGACGGCGGAACGTTGTTCCTCGACGAGCTCCCGAGCCTCTCGCCCGCCCTGCAGGCGAAACTCCTCACCGCGATCGAGGACCACGCGATCCGGCGCGTCGGTGGAAACAAGCCACAGGCGGTGGACGCGCGCATCGTCGCCGCCACGAACCTCGACCTGCGCGCGGCCATCGCGGCGGGTCGTTTCCGCGAAGACCTGTTCCATCGGCTCGACCTGTTCCGCGTGCGGATCCCGCCGCTTCGGGAACGCGGCGAGGACATCCTCGAGCTGGCCCGCCGGCTGGTCGCGCGCACGTGTCGCCGCTACGGCGTGCCGGTCCGCGAGATTCCCGCGGTCGGGCGCAGGCGCCTGCTCGCCCACCGCTGGCCGGGCAACGTCCGCGAGTTGGCCCACGAGATCGAGCGGGCGGTGGTCTTCGAGTCCGGCGACATGCGCTTCGAGTCGCTCGCCGTCCGGCCGGGCCCGGAGGAAGGCGGCGCGCCCGCCGGCGGTCCGGCATGGTTGCGCGGCGATTTCGTGTTTCCGGAGGAGGGCTTCGTGCTCGAGGAGGCGATCCAGCTGCTCGTGCAACGCGCGCTCGACCAGAGTGGCGGGAACGTCTCCGCGGCCGCGCGGATGCTCGGCTCGACGCGGGACTTCGTCCGCTACCGGTTGAAGGCGCGCGAGAGCGGATCCTGAGCCGCGAGGGCGCGCCGATCGGGTATGGGCGCCCGATTCCCTCGGGTTCTCCTCCACCGCGAAACGCACGGCCCGGCCTTTTTCTCCGAGGGCGCATCGCGCTTCGCGTGCGGAATCTTCGCCGCTGGCACGCGCGATGCACGTCGGCCCGCGAAGAAGCCCGACCTCTTCCTTGCTCCGTCCACCAGACAAAGGAAGAAACCATGAACTCGTCCGCCCTTTGGAGCGTCGTCCTTGCGACGCTGCTCCCCGCCGCCGGCGCCGCCCGGCCCGGTCTCGACGTCTCCGACGCGCCACCGCTTCCCGACGCGTTGTCGGAGCTGATCCGCTCCTCGCGCGAGAGTCGCCGTGAACTGCTCCAGCTCCGCGCCCGGCTCGTCCAGCAACTCGCCGCCTCGGATGGCGCGACCCGTGCCGCGCTCCTCGAGGCGTTCCGCTCGGAGCACCGCGAGGCGATCGCGGCCGAGCGCGAGCAACGACGCGAGGTCCGCCGCAGTCTCGAGGAAATCCGCCGCGCCCGAAGGCAGCAGCCCGGTCCGGTCGCGGGAGGCGGCTCCTGATGCGCCCGTCCCACTGGCCTTCGACCCTCGGGCTCGTCCTCGCCCTCGGCTACGCCCTCGTCGCCGCCGCGGCGCTCATCGCCGCGATCGTGTTCACCTGCCTCGGGGTCGGAAGGGCGTCCGCGCCGGAGACGTCGTTGGACTCCGAGCGGCCCAAGGATTCGGGTGCGGACACCCGGGCTCGTGGTTGGAGATTGGGTGTCTTGACCCGATCCGATGCGGACGCCGAGGTCGCGCGAAACGCTTCGAACGCTCTCGAATCGTTGTAGGACAAAGCCTTGTGGGGCGTCGGTGCCTTCTGGCACGGCGGCTGCAGAAGAGGCTGGCAGGTAAAAGCCCGATCTTTTCCACAACCAAGAAACAACAACCTCAACCACACAGCGTCATGAAATCGAAACTCATCCACCTCAGCGTCATCACCGGCACGTTGTTCCTCGGAACCGTCGCCTCCGCCCAGACTTCGACGACTCCCGAGCGCCCCGTCGCTCCCGAGGTCCGCCCGGAGCGCCCGCCGCTCCCGGACGCCCTGAAGGATCTCATCAGCGACTTCCGCGAACAGCGCCGCGACATCCTCGAGGCCCGCAAGGCCCTCGTCGAGGCCCTCCGCAACGCCTCCGAGGAAGAGCGCCGGGCGATCATCCAGGCCTTCCGCGACGCCAACCTCGAGCGCGTGCGCAACGAGCGCGACCTGCGCCGCGAGATCCATCGCGAGCTCCAGGACATCCGCCGGGAGCGCCGCGCGGCCGCTTCCGAAGGCTGATCCGCTTCGACTTTGACCCGGGTCCTCCCGGGTCGAAACAACAATGCGGGCGGGCGCGTCGGGGCGCCCGCCCGCAATCCGTTTCCGGAGGACTCCGTCCGATCCGTGAAAACCCGGTGAAGCCCCCGACCGCCGCGTCCTCACTTTTCCACTACACGCAACGCCCCGCGAAACCATGCCCGTGGTCACCCCCGACACCCGCGCGCTCCTTTCGGGCCTCGCCCTCCTCCTCCTCGCCGCACCCGTGCGGGGCGCGTCCGACGCCGAGCTGCTCGCCGAGCTCGCGGGCGAGGCGGGCATCGATCTCGGGCTTCCCGCGTGGGATCTCAGCGGCTCGCTCTCCCTCGCCGCGGGGGTGCGCGACAACGTCACGCTCGCCGCCCTCGCCCCGGATTCCAGCGGCCTCCTCCGCGCGCACGCCGACGTGCTCGCCTGGCGCCTCCCGGCCGACGGGTGGGAGTGGCTCAACTTCGCCGACCTCACCACCACGCGCTATCTTTCCGTCGAGGATCCCGACTCGGGCCTCGCCACGCTCGCGCTCGTCCGCTCCGAAGTCACACGCACGCCGCGGCCCGGTCTCGGGCTGATCCTCGGCGCCCAGTACGTCTTTCAGGACGAGGCGATCGACGCCTCCACGATCGATTCCGGCCTCGGCACCGTCCTTGCGAAGCTCCACAGCCTCTCCCTCGAGCCGCGGCTCCGGCTCGCCCTCGGCGACCGTTGGGAGCTGCGGTTGGACACCGCGGTCAAGTTCGACGACTACCGCGCCCCGCTCGACGACTACCGCGAGACCGAGGTCGGCCTCGGCCTCACCCGCGACCTCGGGCGGCCGGGTTCGCTTTCGCTCTCCTTCGGCCGGCTCGTGCGCGATTTCGAGACGCGCGCCCGGTCCACCACCGGCGGTCGCGCGATCCCGGGCACGCGGCTCGCGACCGACCAGGACCGGATCGAGGCGCGCCACGAGATCCGTGGCGGTGAAGGCTGGAAATGGAGCGCGAAGAGCCGGCTCGCGTTCCAGCAGGTTCGGGACAACGGCGAGGGTTGGTACGATTTCGACCGTTGGCACGCCTCGCTCGGCGCTTCCCTCGCGCGCGGACCGTGGACCTTCGAGGCCGACCTCGCCTGGCGCCGTTACGCCTACGGCGTGCAGACCGCGGGCCTTGGCGAGTTCGAGTCGCTGAAGCACCGCGATTCCTGGAACGGCGCGCTCCGGATCGAGCGCGAGCTGGGCGCGGCGTTGACGCTCTTCGCCGCGTTCGAATTCGAGGAGAGCGATTCCAACGACCCGTTCCTC
The DNA here is from genome assembly GCA_036770745.1 of Opitutaceae bacterium. Lineage (GTDB taxonomy): Bacteria > Verrucomicrobiota > Verrucomicrobiia > Opitutales > Opitutaceae > DAIPIQ01. Next base: position 9,049 of record DAIPIQ010000068.1, read on the forward strand.
GTCTACGGCGATCGTCTCGCGTTTGCGGGCGTCCGCTGGTCACGCTGATCAAGCCATGGCGAAGGGAACCCCGAAACCTCCACCGCCGGTGTCGCGGCCCGGTCGCCGGCGGGCCGGCGCCGCCCTCGCGATCGTCCTCGTGATCTTCGCCGCGGTCGTCGCGGTCGTGAGCCTGCAACTGCGCGAACAATGGCGCGCCCAGGTCCTCCAGCGCGAGGGCGACGTGCTCCACGCCGTCGCGGCGATGCAGCGCGCGGTCGTCGCGGAAAGCGCGGACACGTTCGAGGGCCTCGTCGTCGATCCTGCGCTCGAGGTCGCCTTGCAGACCTCCAAGCTCCGCGGCGTGCTCGCCGTGCGTGTCTACGCGACCGACGGTGGATTCCTCGACGCGGTCCCGCTCGAGGTCGACGAGGGCGCTCTCCCCGCCGCCGATCTCGGGCGCCTCCTCGCGGCCCGGCCCGTCGTCCGGTTTCATCCGGAGATGGCGCTCGACGAGGTCTTCCTTCAGGCCCCGCCCGCCGCGCGCGCGCCGCTGCTCGAGGTGAACGCCCCGCTCGCCGCCGTCGACGATCCGGCTGCGGTGGAGGCCGTCGTGCAGTACTGGATCAACGGCCTCGATCTCGCGGCCGAGTTCGCCCGGCTCGATCGCCGGGTCGCGCTCCAGGCCGGCGTCGCCTTCGGGGCCGGTGCGTTCCTCATCGCGGGTCTCCTGCTCTGGGCGTTCCGCCGGCTCGACGAGGCCAACCTCCAGCTCGCCTCCCGCGCCGAGGATCTCTCCCGCGCCAACCGCGAGCTCGCCCAGGCCGCCCGCACCTCCGCGATCGGGGCGATCACCGCCCACCTCATGCACGGCATCCGCAATCCCCTCGCCGGCCTCGCCGGCTACGTCGAGGCGCAGGCGGGCGAGGGCGCCGGCTCCGGCGAGGAATGGGCGGCCGCGCGCGAGTCGACCCGCCGCCTCCGCGCGATGGTCGACGAGGTCCACGCCGTCCTCCGCGACGTCGAGGACGGGGCCGATTTCGTCGTCACGACCGAAGAGATCTTCGCCGGGCTGCGCGAGCGCCTCGATGCGCCGGCCCGCGCCCGCGGCATCGAGGTCGAGTACCACGGCGACGGGGCCACGCCGCTCGAGGCGCGTTGCGCGGGGATCGGCTCCCTCGTCCTCGCCAACCTCATCGGCAACGCCCTCGACGCCTCCCCGAGGTGCGGGCGCGTCCTCGTCTCCGCCGCCCCCGCCGGGGCGTCGGTCGCGTTCTTCGTCGCCGACCGCGGCCCCGGCCTGCCCGAGGCGGTGCGCCAGCGCCCGTTCCAGCCGTGCCGCAGCACCAAGCCCGACGGCGCCGGGATCGGCCTCGCCATCAGCCACCAGCTCGCCGGCCACGCCGGCGGCGCGCTTTCAGTCCTCTGCACGGGGGCCGATGGCACGACCATGCGTCTCGAGCTTCCGCTCTCGACCCGCCGCCCGTTGGACAAGCCGTTGTGAGCCGCATGCGCCCGACCGCCCTCATCCTCGGCCTCCTCCTCGCCGCCACCGCGCTCGAGGCGCAGGACGGAAAAGCGAAGTGGCTCGCCGGCTTCAACACCGGCGGCTCCATCGTGGCCTCCCCCGCGGTCGGCCCGGACGGCACGATCTACGTCGGCTCCGAATCGCGCCGGCTCTTCGCGATCAACCCCAACCGCACGACGAAGTGGACGTACCCCGCCGCCTCCGTGCTCCTCCCGCCGACCGACTGGTTCGACTCGTCCCCCGCGATCGCCGCCGACGGCACGGTCTACGCGGGAAACTTCGACGGCCGTCTCTACGCGCTCAACGCCAACGGCACGCTCCGCTGGTCGTATCCGACGAATTCCTACATCCTCTCCTCGCCGGCGATCGGAAGCGACGGCACGGTCTACTTCGGCGCCGGCGACGGCGCCCTCCGCGCGCTCACTCCCGAGGGCATGTTGAAGTGGGAGTTCCAGACCGCCGACTGGATCGACTCCTCGCCGGCGATCGGAGGCGACGGCACGATCTACTTCGGCTCGTGGGACGACCGCGTCTACGCCCTCAACCCCGACGGCACGTTGAAGTGGTCGGTCCTCACCGAGGGCGCCGTGCAGTCGTCGCCCGCCATCGGGCCCGACGGCACGATCTACATCGGTTCCGCCGACAAGCACCTCTGGGCGATCCGCGCCGACGGCACGGTCGCTTGGAAGTTCCTCACCGGTGATTCCGTCGACGGCCATCCCGCGGTCGGGCCCGACGGCCGCATCTACTTCGGCTCCACCTCGGGGCGGTTCTACGCGCTGAATCCCGACGGCATGCCGGCCTGGGCCGCGCCCTACGACGCCGGGCAGGGCGTCTTCGGCGGCGTCACGATCCGGGCCGACGGCACGCTCCTCTTCGGGGCGAGCGACCGACGGCTCCATGCGGTCAAGGCCGACGGCTCCGCGCTGTGGACGTTCACGACCGGCGACATCGTCGACTCGACGCCCGCGATCGCGCCCGACGGCACGATCTACTTCGGCTCCTACGACAACCGTCTCTATGCGCTCAACGGGAGCGGGAGTCCGCTCGCCACCGCGCCGTGGCCCACCTTTCACCGCGATCTCGTCAACCATGGTCGTGCGCCCGCGACCGCGCCCCTGACGGCCCCCGTGATCCTCGTCCCGCCCGCCTCGCTCTCCGTCGCCTACGGCGCGAGCGCCACGTTCTCGGTCCAGGCCGCGGGCTCGGCCCCGCTCACGTTCCAGTGGCGGAAGGGCGGCGTCGCGATCCCGGGAGCGAACGCCTCCTCCTACACGATCGAGCAGGCGGTGTCGGCCGACGCCGGCGGCTACGCCGTGCGGGTGGTCAATGCCGCGGGCGAGGCCCTCAGCGCGACCGCGACGTTGACCGTCGCCGCGCCGATCGCGCCTGCGATCACCCTCCAGCCGAGGGGCCTGACCCTCCAGCCGGGCAACCGCCTCAGCCTCTGGGTGGACGCCTCCGGCTCGGCTCCGCTCTCGTATCAGTGGCGCAAGGACAACCTCCCGATCCCAGGCGAGGTCGGTCGCTTCCACGAGGCCGCCGCCGCCTCCGCGGCCGATGCCGGCTCGTATTCGGTCATGGTGACGAATGCCGCGGGCGCCGTCACGAGCGCGACCGCTTCCGTCGTGCTCGACGCCGGCGCGTCCTCCGTGCTCGGGAATCTTTCCACCCGCGCGATGGTCGGGGCCGGCGACTCGATCCTCATCCCGGGTTTCGTGATCTCCGGCTCCGCCCCGCGCCGCCTCCTGATCCGCGCGGTCGGGCCGACGCTCGCGACCGCGCCGTTCAACGTCTCCGGGGCGCTCCTCGATCCCGCGCTCTCGATCTTTTCCGGCGGCACGATGCTCTTCACCAACAACGACTGGTCCTCGGCGACCAACGCCGGCGCGATCGCCGATGCGGCCGCGAGCGTGGGCGCGTTCGCCCTCCCGGCCGCCAGCGGCGACGCGGCCGCCCTCGTCGATCTCGCCCCCGGACCCTACACGGTGCAGGTCTCGGGCGTCGGCGGGGCCACCGGCATCGCGCTGGTCGAGGTCTACGACGCCACCGCCCCGGCCGCCGCGACCGGCCGCCTCGCGAACCTCGCCGCGCGCTCCGAGACCGGCTCGGGCGATGCGATCGCCATCTCGGGCTTCGTCGTCACCGGGACCGCCGCGAAGACGCTCCTCGTCCGCGCGGTCGGCCCCTCGCTCGCCTCATTCGGCGTCGGCGGTCGGCTCGCCGATCCGCGGCTCGTCCTCTTCAACGGCGCCGTCCAGATCTTCACCAACGACGATTGGAACGACGCGCCCGACGTCGCCGCGCTCATCGCCGCCACTTCGAGCGTGGGCGCGTTCCCCCTCGAGGCCGACAGCGCCGACTCCGCGGCCCTGGTCGTCCTCATGCCCGGCTCCTACACCGCCCAGGCGATCGGGGCCGACGGAGGCGCCGGCAACGTGCTCGTCGAGGTCTACGACGTGCAGTGATCGGGATCGACCGCGCACGCGGTCGGGAATATCCGGGACCCGTTCATGGTCTCTTCCCGGATGGCGCAAGGATTCGATCGGAAACGGTGGCAGGCTTCGATCACGCTCGAGGCCGACGGCCGTCTCCGCGGCCGGGCTGGAAGCATCGGCCACGGCCACCCGACCGGCAGTGATCGTGGGCCGGGGTTCATCCCCGGCTTCCGGCCGAGTGACGCCGCAGAAGCCGGGGATGAACCCCGGCCCACGACCGCAGGTTGCCCCCACCATTGAATGCGCCCATGGAGCAACCCGCGACCCGAATCGGTTTGATCATCCCCGTGCGCGACGACGCCGCGGCGCTCGCCCGGTTGCTCGCGTGGCGGTCCCGCGTTTGTCCGGCTCTCGCGACCTGGGTCGTCGATGGGGCGAGCTCGGATGACTCCGCGCGGATCGCCCAAGAGGCCGGGGTGCGGGTGCTTCCAGGGCCGGCGCATCGCGCCCGCCAGCTCGAGACCGGGGCGCGAGCCGCGCTCGCGGCGGGGTGCGACGCCCTCTGGTTCGTCCACGCCGATGCGCTCCCTTCGGATCGCTCGCCCGCGGCGATCGGCGACGCGGTCGTCGCTGGTGCGATCGGTGGGGCCTTCCGCCGGCGCTTCGAGGGCGGCGGCCCCTTCCTCCGCGCGACCTGCGCGCTCGCCGACCTGCGGGGCCGCGCCTTCGGCTGGTTCCTCGGGGACCAGGCGATCTTCGCGCGGGCGGACGCGTTCGTCGCCGCGGGTGGTTTCCCCGACTGGCCGTGGTTCGAGGATCTCGAGCTCGCCCGCCGTCTGCGGGCGCGGGGGCGCACGGTCCTGCTCGCGCCGATCGTCCTGACCTCGGCGCGCCGCTTCACGGCGCTCGGGCCGGTGCGGCGCACCTGGCGCGACCTGCGCCTCACGTTTCACTACTGGCGCACGGGCGGACCGCCGCCGCGACCGTGTGAACGGGCCCCTTCACCATGAAACCGATCGGAAAAGGTTGGATACGGATCGTCGCGCTCGCGCTGGTCCTCGCCGGCATCGTCACGGCGTCGCGGGTCCTCCCCGTCGGCGCGTGGCTGGAGGCGCTCAACACCTGGGTCGCGGGGGCCGGTGCGCTCGGCTGGATCGTCTTCGTCGGCGTCTACGTGCTCGCGAGCGTCTTCGCCCTGCCCGCGAGCGTGCTGACGATCGGCGCCGGCTTCGCCTTCGGGGTCTTCCACGGGTTCGCGCTCGTCTCCGCCGGATCGACGATCGGCGCGGCGGCGGCGTTCCTCGTCTCGCGCCATTTCGCGCGCGACGCGATCCGGCGGCGCTTCGCGCACGGAGAGAAGTTCGCCGCGATCGACGAGGCCGTCGCCCGCGAGGGTGCGAAGATCGTCTTCATGCTGCGCCTCTCGCCGGTGTTTCCCTTCGTCGCCCTCAACTACCTGCTCGGTCTCACCGCGGTCCCGTTCTGGCGCTACGTCGGGGCCTCCTGGCTCGGGATGATTCCCGGCACGTTCCTCTACGTCTACCTCGGCCATGCGGGCCGCGCCGGGCTCGAGACCGCCGCCGGCGGGGCCGACGCGCTCCGCACGACCTACACGGTCGTCGGGCTGCTCGTGACGCTCGCGGTCACGATCTACGTCACCCGGCTCGCCCGCCGGGCGTTGCGCCGACACGCGCCCGTGGAGCGGCCGGGCCCGGGATGAGGCCGGCGACGATCCTGCTCTTCGCCAAGGCTCCGGCGCCGGGGGCGGTGAAGAGTCGGCTCGCCTCGGAGATCGGCCTCGAGGCGGCCTGCGCCGTCTACCGCTGGCTCGGCCTGCGGCAGTTGCGTGCGCTCGCGGCGGACCACGAGGTCGTCGTCCTGCACGCACCGCCCGAAGCGACCGCGGCGATGCACGCCTGGCTGGGCGACGACGTGCGGTTGCGGCCCCAGGCCGGGGGCGATCTCGGCGCGCGCCTCGAGGCCGCGGTGTGCGACGCCTTTCGCGAGGCCACGACTCCGGTGGTGCTGATCGGCGCGGACTGCCCCGATCTCGGTTCGGCGGAGGTCGCGCTCGCCCTCGCGCGGCTCGAAGAGGGGGCCGATGCGGTCTTCGGCCCGGCCGCGGACGGCGGCTACTACCTGCTCGCGCTCCGCGCGCCGCACACGGTCCTCTTCGAGGCGATCCCGTGGAGCTCGTCCACCACGCTGGAGGTTTCGCTCGCCAGGGCGCGGGCCGCGGGCCTGCGCGTCACCCTGCTGCCGGTCAAGGAGGACATCGACGACCTCGCCGGCCTGCGCCGGGCGATCGCGGCCGGCCGCGTCCCGGCGGAGCTGCTCGAGGGCCTGCGGATCGGTTGACGCGATCGTCGCCCGTAGCCGGGAAACGGATACGGCTCGAACCGTCCGGAGCGATCGGGTCACGGAGGACGCGGAGGACACGCGGAGGCCAGGGAGCATCGCATCCAGTATGTGCGATTCTTCGTCCTGCCCGGAAGGCGAGCCGACGCACGGAGCAAGGACGTTCCCGAAAAGCCGCTCCGTGACGCTCCTCTGAAATCTCCGTGGCCTCCGTGTCCATTCCGCCCGCCTTTTCCGGGCTCAACGGAACCAGCGCAGCCAGAGACCGAGCAGGCGCTTCACCCCGGGCGTGAGTCGTGTGCGGTTGTATTGGTCGCCCGTCTTGCGGATCGCCTCGGCGAGGGTGGGGTAGGGGTGGATGACGTTGGCCAGCGCCCCGAGGGTCATCCGCGCCTGGATCGCCACGGTGAGCTCGGAGATCAGCTCGCCGGCATGCGCGCCCACGATCGTCGCCCCGAGGATCCGGCCCCGCTTCGCCTCGACGATCACCCGCACGAAACCCTCGGTCCCCTCTTCGAGGATCGCGCGGTCCACTTCGTGGAAATGCTGGGTGAAGACCCGCACCGCCAGCCCCGCCCGGGTCGCGCCGGCCTCGCTCATCCCGACCTGCGCGAGCTCGGGATCGGTGTAGGTGCAGCGGGGCACGACGAGGTCGGTGTGCCGGCGGCGTCCGCCGAAGAGCGCGTTCTGGATCACCACCCGCGCGGCGAAGTCGGCCGCATGGGTGAACTTGTCGGCCAGGCAGACGTCGCCCGCCGCGAAGATCGCGGGGTTGGTCGTGCGCAGGCGTTCGTCGACGGTGACGCCGCGGCGCGGGTCGAAGGCCACGCCCGCCGCCTCCAGGCCGAGGTCGTCGACGTTCGGGGCCCGGCCCGCGCCGACGAGCACGGCGTCGAACTCGAGCTCGTCCGACGTCTCCGCACCCTCGAGGTGGATCCTCCGCACGCCGCCGGCCCGGGTCACGCGGGCGATGCGCGCGTCGGTCACGATCGTGACGCCGTCGCGGGCGAGGGCGCGTGCGACGACCGCTGCGGCCTCGCGGTCGTCGCGTGCGAGGAGCCCGGCCGACGATTCGAAGAGCGTGACCCGCGAGCCGAAGCGGGCGAAGGCCTGGGCGAGTTCGCAACCGATCGGCCCGGCGCCGATGACCGCGAGGCGCGGCGGCAGCTCGGTGAGCGAAAAGACGGATTCGTTGGTCAACGCCCCGGCCTCGACCAGCCCGGGGATCGGCGGCAGCACGGCACGCGCGCCCGTCGCGATGGTGGCCCGTGAAAAACGCAGGGTCGCTCCGCCGACCTCGATCGACTCGCGGCCGGTGAAGCGCGCCTCTCCCAGGAAGACGTCGACCCCGAGCGAGCGGAAGCGCTCGGCGGAATCGTTGGGCGCGATCTCCGCACGCAGGCGACGCAGGCGCTTCATCACGGCCGGGAAATCGACCGCGACCTCGCCCGTGTGGACGCCGAAGCGACCCGCGCGCCGCGCCGCCGCGGCACTCCGCGCGGCCGCGAGCAGCGCCTTCGAGGGCACGCAACCGACGTTCAGGCAGTCGCCGCCGAGGGCGTGCCGCTCGATCAGTGCGACCCGGGCGCCGAGACCCGCCGCGCCCGCGGCGGTGACGAGACCCGCGGTGCCGCCGCCGATCACGACCATGTGGTAGCGGTCGCGCGGCGCGGGGTTTTCCCACGACGGCGGGGCCACCGCCTCGCGCAGCCGCTGGTTGTGGGCGTCGAGCGGTTGGAAGAATCCCGGCATGGTGGCCGCGCGCAAGGCGCTGTCGGCCGGAAGGGGGGAGGCGGGTCGGTGGGCTGAAGTCATGGGCGGCGGCGGTGCGGGTGGGACCGGATGGAAGGGGCCTTTATTCCACGGCTCAAGTCGGAGCGCCGCCCTCCGGAGAATGGGTGGATTGCGCCCGGATTGTTTCGCGCCTCAAGCTCCCGCCATGCCCCGCACCCGCCCCCTCGGACTGCTCGCCTGCCTGCTGCTCGCGGGCGGGGGAGCCGCCGCCGCCGCAGGAGCCGAGCCGATTGAAATCGACGGCCGGCTCGTCCATCCGACCCGCGTGCTCGCCCGTCGTGCGGCCGGGGCGGACGCGGCGGCGCTCTCGGCGACGCTCGCGGCCTCCGGCGTGTCGGTGCATCGCGCCGGTGCGTTCGTCCCGGGCGCGCTCGTACTCGAGATCGAGGCGCCGCTCGCGATCTCGCGCACGACCGCCACCGAACCACCGGAGGCCGCGGGGCGACGGCTCGCGGAGCGGATCCGCGAGCTGCGCGCGTCCGGGCTTTTCCACTACGTGGAGCCGGATCCGCTCGTCGCCATCCAGGCGACGCCGGACGACGCCTTTCTCGCGGACGGTTCGCTCTGGGGCCTGCGCAACACGGGGCGGGACGGCGGGGTCGCCAGGGTGGACATCCGCGCGGTCGAGGCGTGGGCGGCCACGACGGGAGCGCGCGACGTGATCGTGGCGGTCATCGATTCGGGCGTCCGCTACACCCATGTCGAGCTCGCGCGGATGATGTGGCGCAATCCGGGCGAGATCCCGGGAAACGGGATCGACGACGACGGCAACGGCTACGTCGACGACGTGTTCGGGATCGACGCGATTGGCGGCTCGGGCGATCCGATGGACCGCAACGACCACGGCACGCACGTCGCCGGCATCATCGGGGCCGCGGCCGACGACGGACATCCGCACGTCGGGGTCGCGAGCGGCGTGCGTCTGATGGCCTGTCGTTTCCTCAACAGCTCCGGCTCCGGCTTCACCTCGGATGCGCTGGCCTGCATCGACTACGCGGTGCGCCACGGGG
>DAIPIQ010000069.1:0-18143 GCA_036770745.1 Opitutaceae bacterium
GGCGTCGATCCAGACCCGTTCGCGACGGCACTCGTGGCGACCGGGGATCCAGCGGCGGACGCGGCGCCCGCAATCATCATACGACACCGCGTGGCGGCCCGGCACCCAGACGTTGACCTCGACCCAGTCCCAGTGCCCGGAGCAGCGGGAGCCGGTCTCGATGATGACGCGGGGACCGCGAGGGCCGCGGTGGTCGTAGTGGGGCGGCGGACAGGAATTGCGGACGCTGGAGCCGACGAGGATGCCTCCGATGAAGCCCCCGATGGCGGCCGCGGCCTCGTTGCCGGCCTTGGCGGGTTGCGGGACTGCGGTCAGGCCGGCGAGGGCGGCGACGATCGAAGCAAGGGCGAGTTTGTTCATGTGGACTCCTTTTGAGGTTCGCCGGTTGGGACGAGGCGCGGGGGCGGATTATTCAAAAAACTTCGCGGCTCCCGGGCGGGCGGAATGCGGACAGCCGGGACGGCCGCCGCCACCTCCGTCAGAGGACCAGCACGATCACGGCGTAGGGCTCGCCGTCGGCCCCTCGGGCGGGGCCGCCGAGGACGGCCGGGGTGCCGAGGCGGAGGGCGAGAACGGTGTTCATCACTTCGCGGTCCCTTTCGAACCAGCGCACCCGCAGGCGCACCTGCTGGGCGTTGGCGGAGAGCGACTCGAGCTGGAGGCGGTGCCCGCCGCCGAGATCGATGCGGCCGTTGTCGGGAACGCCGAGCTCGAGCTTGCCGCCGCCGGCATGGCGGTAGCTCTCGAAGCGCAGCACGCGCTTGAGGTTCGGCTCGTAGGGCGCGACCCTCGGGTCGGTCTTGCCGGGCTCGTTGGAGGCGGTGACGAGCATGCCCTGGACCATCAGGCGCGTCTGGGCGACCGCGGTCGCGGCGCCGGTGGAAAGGACGAGGAGCGAGGCGAGGAGGAGCTGGGTCAGTCGCATGGAAGGTCTCGGAGTTTTTGCGCGAGGAGCCGGCGCGCATGATGGAGGCGGGACATCACGGTGCCCGGGCGGATGTCGACGGCACGGGCGATTTCTTCGTAGGAAAGGCCTTCGACCTCGCGCAGTGCGAGCACGGCGCGAAGCTTGGGGGGAAGGGCGGCGAGCGCACGCTCAAATCGACGGAGGCGCTCGTCGCGGAGGAGCCCTTCGCGTGGATCGGATTCCACGGCGACGGGCTCGGGCGCGGCCTCCGCGACGGTTTCGTCGACCTCGGAGCGGAACGGGATGAAGCGGTCGAACCAGCGCCGACGCCGCCGGAGATGGTCGATGGCGCGGCGCACCGCGATCGGGTGCAGCCAGGTGGAGAACTTCGCCTCGCCGCGGAAGCGGTCGAGTTTCCGCCACGCGATCACCCACACGTCCTGGGCGATCTCCCGGGCGTCGGCCTCGTTGCGCACCATCGAAAGAACCAGGCGGAAGATCGCGGCGTGGTGCGCCCGCACGAGGTCGCCGAAGGCCGCTTGATCGCCCGACTGCGCGCGGCGCACGAGCCCGGCCTCGTCGGGCGCGTCGTCGTTGGCGGAGGGACGGTCCACGCTGGGTTCGCGCCGCACCTCAGCGACCGGGCCGAAGGATGTGAAGGTTGGCCATGGTGATGCCGCTGAGCAGCGCGCCCACGATCCCGAGGTAGCCCTGATCGGCGCCGCAGAGGAGGAGGTTCTCCAGATGGGTGCGACCGGAGCGTTGCTTGCGCGGCGCGCCGTAGATCGCGCCGCGCAGGCGACCCGTGAAACGCGCGACGGTGCTCGGGGTGAACATGTCGGTCGCGACCCGCGAGGCCGCCGGATCGCGCCGGGGAGAAGGCAGGAAACGCCGGGCGGCGGCCTCGATCGCCGGGAACCACCGCGCCTTGGCCGCGCGGTAGTCGGGCTCGGAGGCGTTGAACCAGTAGCCGGGATCGGCGAGGCAGGTGACGCGCACGATCCCCTCCTCCAACCGGCGCGGGCCGTAGTCGAAATTGTTGGGCACGCAGATGATGCCGCTGCGCACGTCGACGGGCTCGCGGGCCGCCTCGTAGGCGAAGCGCTCGGAGTCGTTGAAGAAGATGATGGTGTCATCGCCCCATCCCCAGTCGGCGGGTTGTTCGTGGTGCACGCTGATCGTTTCGACGAAGCCCAGCGCCCCCGTATTCAACCCGATTTCCCCTTCCGGCTCGTGGCCGCAGAGACGCATCGTCTCCGGCCAGCCCGCGGAGGAGAGTACGTGGGTGGCGGTCACCTCTTCGCCGGAGTCGAGGACGAGCCGCCCCACCCGCCCGCCCTCGGGCACGATCCGGGCGACGCCGCACTTCATCCGCCGCTCGCCGCCCGCGCGGCGGAAACGGTCGAGGAGCACGCGGAGGATCCGCCGCACGCCCTCGTGGGGCCGGGCGAAGCCTTCGAGGTAGATCGCCTTGGCCATGATGACGAACTGGAGCAGGTCCATGTCGTGCTCGGTCGCGCTCCCGTAGAACAGGAGCGGACAAAGCAGCATGTCGGTGAGCACGGGATCGTCGATGTGCGCCGCGAGGAAGTCGCGCGCCGAGGCCGCGGGCGGATCGAGCCGGTTGTCGTCGTAGGCGCGGATCGCGGCGAGGAGGGAGCGGAAGCCGTCGATCCGGGCGGGGAACCCGTGCGCCACCTCGGCCTCGAGGAGCGCGGGATCGTTGGAGAAGCGCAGCTCGCGACCGGGGAAGGCGACGCGCGAGCCGCGTTGCTCGGCAAGGTCGAGCTCGTCGCGGTCGATCCGGAGTTGTCGCAGGATCCGGACGAGCGGGGCGCCCTTCACGCCGGGTGGGACGAAGTTGGTGAGGGCGTGCAGGCCGACGTCGTATTTGCGCCCGCCGATCGAGTAGAAGCCGTTGAGCCCGCCGGGGGCGTTGTGTCGCTCGAAGATGCAGACGCGCCGGCCAAAGCCCGCGAGGCGGATGCCGGCGGCGAGGCCGGACATGCCGGCGCCGATGATGGCGACGTCGTAGTGTTCAGGCATGGCTCGGGGCGGTGCGACCCCGGAGGTTTCGTGTCCGCACGGGCCCGGTTGGCAAAAACAAAAGGCCGGAGGCGGAAGCCCCCGGCCGGAAAGGGTCGGAACGGTCGCGGGGCCTCAGGCCTTCGCCCCGGCGGCGAGGAACTTCGGCACGAGGTAGTCCGCGCAACTGTCGAGCGAGGCGAGGTGGATGTAGTCGGCCTCCGGGACTTCGATGCCGCGGCGCTTGCGGAGCTCCATCACGATGTCGAGGAAGTCCATCGAGTCGAGCTGGAGCTGATCGCGCAACCGCACGTCGGGCTTGATGTTGGAGAGGTCCTCATCGGGGGCGATGTCCGCGATGATCTCCAGGACCAGCTTCTTGCATTCCTCTTTCGTCATACTTTCTCGGTGAAGGGTTTAATCCGTATAGCGGCTTACGATAAGTGCGGAGTTGATTCCGAGCATACCGAAGGAGTTGTTCAATAGGGCGTCAACCCGTTTAACCTCTTTCGGCCGGCCGAGGACGAGGTTGGGAAGGGCGCATGCCGGGTCGAGGTCGTCGACGTTGATCGAGGGGTGGACGAGGCCGTCGGAAAACGACGGGAGGTTGCCCGCAAGCTCGAGCGCGCCGGCGGCGCCCATGGTGTGGCCGATGAAGCCCTTGGTGTTGTTGATCCACGTGTCCGGGCAGTCGGCGAAGACCTTGCGCACGGCCTCGCACTCCTGGATGTCGCCCTGCGGGGTGGCGGTGGCGTGGGTGTTGACGATGGAGATCCCGCGGGGTTCGCGGCCGGCCCGGCGGAGGGCGGCGCGCATGCACTCGGCCTGGCGCTCCGGGTTGGGGAGCACGTAGTCGGTCGCGTCGGAGTTGATGCACCAGCCGGCGATCTCGCCGTGGATGCGCGCCCCGCGGGCGAGGGCGTCGTCGAGCCGCTCGAGGACGTAGAGGCAGCCGCCTTCGCTGACGACGATCCCGTTGCGGGCGCGGTCGAAGGGCCGGCTCGCGCGCGTCGCGTCCTCGTGGTGGGCGAGCGCGCCCTGGCTCTTGAACCCGGCGAAGATCCCGAAGGTGTGGATGCTCTCGGAGACGCCGCCGCCGATCGCGAGGTCGACCTCGCCGAGCTGGAGCATCTGCGCGGCGTGGACGATGCCGAGGTTGCCCGCGGCGCACGCGGCCCCGATCGCGTAGGCGGGACCGGTGATGCCGAGGTTGAGCGAGGCCTCGCCCGCGGGGTTGTTGGCGACGGTCCGGGGGTTGTGGTAGTGCGACCAGTAGCGCACGTCGTGGTCGAACTTCGAGATGTTGTGGATTTCGTTCTCCGTTTCGACGTTTCCGTGCTCGGTCGTGCCGACGTAGATCCCGATGCGCGTGCGGTCCATCGCCTCCCACGCGACCCCGCTGTCGGCGAGCGCCTCCCGGGCGCAGTAGATCGAGATCGACCCGGCGCGGGTGCCGACGCGCACTTCCTTGCGCTTCTGGTGCTTCAACGCGTCGAAGTGGCAGACGCCCGCGGGGACGCGCCCGATGTAGCGCAGGTCGATGAACTCCCCGCCCGCCCTGCCGGCGAGCAGGTTGGCCCGGTATTCCGCCAGCGAATTGCCGTTCGGGGCGGTGAGACCGACCCCGGTGATCACGATGCGACTGAGTGTCGGGCGAAGTGCCATCGGGAGCGTGACGGGAGCAAAAACGCGAACTTTTCGTTGGCCTCGGGTCGCGTCAAATCAATACACCACGCCCCGATGAACGTCCTCGTCGTCGGCGGCGCCGGTTACATCGGCAGTCATTGTGTGCGGCTGCTGGTCGCCGCCGGCCACCGGCCCGTGGTGCTCGACAACCTCGTCTTCGGGCACCGCGCGGCCCTGCCCGAGGGCGTGCCGTTGCACGTCGCCGACCTCGGCGACGAGCCGGCCGTCGCCTCGATCGTGCGGAGCGAGCGGATCGAGCTGGTCATGCACTTCGCCGCCTTCGCCTACGTGGGCGAGTCGGTCCACGATCCGCTCAAGTACTACTTCAACAACTGCGTGGCCACCTACCACCTCCTGCGTGCGATGCTGCGGGAAGGCGTGACGAAGTTCGTCTTCTCCTCGACCTGCGCGACCTTCGGCACGCCCGAGCGGCTCCCGATCATCGAGGACACCCCGCAACGCCCGATCAACCCCTACGGCCGCACGAAGCTCGACGTCGAGGGCGCCCTCGCGAGCCTGGCCCGGTCGGCGGGCCTGAGCTTCGCGGCCTTCCGCTACTTCAACGCCGCCGGTGCGGCCGAGGACGGCGCGATCGGCGAGGACCACGAGCCGGAGACGCACCTCATCCCCCTCGCCTTCCGGGCCGTGCAGGGCCGGCTCGGCGAGCTGACCGTCTTCGGCACGGATTATCCGACACCCGACGGCACCTGCCTGCGCGACTACGTGCACGTCGACGACCTGAGCCGCGCCCACATCGCCGTCTTCGACCGCCTCGCACGCCCCGGCGCCGCGCTTTTCTACAACCTCGGCACCGGCCACCCCACCTCGGTGCTCGAGATCCTCCGCGCCGTCGAGCGGGTGACCGGGAAACGCGTGCCCGTGAAATTCGGCGCGCGGCGCGAGGGCGATCCCGCTTCGCTCTACGCGGACCCCTCCCGGGCGCGGGCGGAGCTGGGTTGGGAGATCCGGTTCCCCACGATCGACGGGATCGTGGAGACGGCGTGGCGCTGGCATCGGCATCGGCCCTTCGGTTACGCCGGATAAGGCGCGACGGGCGACCCGGCCGGGCGAGGCAGGAGTTCCCTTTACTTCGGAAAACCCCGGACCTTTCATCCCTCCGAACGTATGGCGAAGAACACCCCGCGGTCGCGTCGCCGAAAAGCCCCCTTGCAGTCGCCGGAATCGTCGGCCCCGCCCGTCGTCGCCCCGCCGCCGGACCCCGCACCCATCCCACCGATCGCCCCGGCGGAAGCGTGCGAGCCCGAGCCCGTGCACACCCGCCACCTGCGCCCCGGAATCCCGCCGCTTTATGTGGTGATGGTCACCCCCGAGCTCTCCCCGGTGGCAAAGATCGGCGGGCTGGCGGATGTGATCTTCGGCCTCAGCCGCGAGCTCGAGATCCGCGGCAACAGCGTGGAGATCATCCTGCCGAAGTACGACCGCCTCCACGAGCGGCACATCTGGGGCCTCACCGTCGCGCACGACCACCTCTGGGTGCCGTGGTGTGGCGGCGCGATCCATTGCACGGTGTTCTTCGGCTTCGTCCACGGGCGGAAATGCTTCTTCCTCGAGCCCCATTCGCAGGATCGTTTCTTCGAGCGGGGCCGGGTCTACGGCGAGCACGACGACATCCTGCGGTTCGCCTTCTTCTCGCGCGCCGCGATGGAGTTCCTCTTCAAGGCGGGCAAGCAACCCGACATCCTCCACTGCCACGACTGGCAGACCGGCCTCGTGCCGGTGTTCCTCTACGAAATCTACCAGCGGCTCGGGATGCACCACCCGCGGGTCGCCTACACGATCCACAACTTCAAGCACCAGGGGCTCTGCGGTGAACACGTCCTCCGCGCCGCGGGGCTCGGGCCGCCCGCGCACTTCTTTCATCCCGATCGGCTGGGCGGCGCCGCGCCGGGTCAGCTCAACCTCATGAAGGGGGGCGTGGTCTACGCGAACTACGTGAACACCGTCTCGCCCACCTACGCGTCCGAGGCCCGGGACCGCGGCGGCGCCTTCGGCCTGGAGGCGACCCTCCAGGTCCACAACCACAAGTACGGCGGCATCCTCAACGGCATCGACTACGATGTCTGGAACCCCGAGACCGACCCCCACATCCCGGCGCCCTACTCCGCCGCCACGCTCGACCGGAAGGCCGACAACAAGCGCGCCCTCCGCGCCCGCCTCCTTCTCGACGACAACGCCAAGCCGCTCGTCGCCTTCATCGGCCGGCTCGATCCCCAGAAAGGCCTCGATCTCGTGCGCCACGCCCTCTTTTTCTGCGTCAACCACGGGGCGCAGTTCGTCCTCCTCGGCAGCGGGGCCGAACGCGCGATCGACGACCACTTCCTCCGCATCAAGACCGGGATCAACGACAACCCCGACTCCCACCTCGAGATCGGGTTCGACGAGGACCTCGCCCACCTCATCTACGCGGGGGCCGACCTCCTGATCGTGCCCAGCCGCTTCGAGCCCTGTGGCCTAACCCAGCTCATTGCGATGCGCTACGGCACGATCCCGGTCGTCCGCGCCGTCGGCGGGCTCGCCGACACGGTCTTCGACAAGGACACCTCGGACCGCCCGCTCCACGAGCGCAACGGCTACGTGTTCCACTCCGACGATTTCGCCGGGATCGAGTCGGCCCTGGCCCGGGCGATCGCCTGCCACCGCGACTATCCCGAACACTTCCGTCACCTCATGCGAAACGCCATGGCCGCCGACTACTCGTGGAACGCGCCCGGCCAGCACTACCTCAACGCCTACGACCACATCCGGGTGAAATGAGCCGGGCCCCGACAATTTCCACCCGGCTCTCGCCTCCGGCCCGTGATCTGCTCATGCGTTGAGGCCCTCGTCTCCCCGTCCGCACCATCCGCTTGGAAACCAAGACCCAGCCCCGGCCCCGCTCCGTCCGCGCCGCCGCCCCGGCCGCGACCGCCCGGCGGCTCGACCTCCACGTCATCCCCGTGGATTCGCACCGCCTGTTCACCCACTGGTTCGTCGCCCCGGAAATCCTGGCGGACCTGCTCGGGCGGGCCGGCGAGGTCGCGGCGGACCACCCGCTGACCCTGCGCCTCTACCGGGCCGGGCCGGATGCGCACGGTCGTCGCGAGCTCGGCTTCCTTCAGGATTACCCTGCGCCCGGCGGATGGCACGAGGGTTTCATCTCGCTCGACCGGCCCGCCGCCTCGGTCGCCGCGGCCCTCGGCTATTTCGATGCCGGTCACGAAT
Source organism: Opitutaceae bacterium (assembly GCA_036770745.1). Taxonomy (GTDB): domain Bacteria; phylum Verrucomicrobiota; class Verrucomicrobiia; order Opitutales; family Opitutaceae; genus DAIPIQ01. Next base: position 7,841 of record DAIPIQ010000069.1, read on the forward strand.
TCCAGACCCTCGTCAGCACGCTGCCCGTATCCATGCCGGCGAGTCCCGGGCGGTCGCCGCCGCCGCCCCCCCGTCCGCTCGAAACCGCCGAGCTGCACCCGCCATCGCCGGCGCCCGCGCCTCCTCCCGCCCACGTCCACGGCGATATGCTCGACGAGGCCGCGATCCTGAAGGCCGCCGGGGCCGATCTCCTGCTGCCGCTGGAGCTCCGCTCGCTCGCCGAACTGCCGGCGGCCGCCGCCACGATCCCACGTATCGAGACCTGGCCGGCGTCGCGGGAATCCCTCCCGGAAACCCCGGCTCTCAACGAGCGCGAGGTCGTGCTCCGGGTCTTGCGCGACGCCGTCGCCGCCGCCCACGAGCCGCGCCCCACGGCCCCGCGACCGGCGCCGGCGCCCGCCGAGCCTGCATCGCCCGCGCCGGCCGCCGACCGGCTCGCCAGCAATTTCGAATGCTCCGCCGACGCGGCCCCCGTGCGCCTCGAGGCGACGCTCGTGCTCAGCGGCCGGCTCCTCTCCGGGCATCGGCTCCGCATCGGCGATCGCGAGATCGTGCCCAAGCCGGGCGGCGCGTTCACCTGCCGCCATCCGCTCGCCGGCTTCGAGTCCGCCTGGGCGCTCCTCCTCCACGCCGCGACCGAATCCGACGGGGCCGACGCGCCGTCGCTGGAATTGTTGAGCCGCCTGCCCGATGCCGACGCGCCGCTCTGCCTGCGCTCATGCGTCGAGATCGAGGGGGAGCTGCGCGATCCCGCCTACGTGGCGCGGCTGCCGCGTGGCATCACCGTCAACCCCGCCGGCCGCTTCCGCATCGTCCGCAACCTCCCCGCCGCCGCGCTGCTCCTCCCGAACCTCGTCGTCGTGGCGGACCGCGGCGCGGTGCGCTGAGACCCGGGCGCGGGCCCGGCCAACGGAAAAAACCATGCTCCAAAAAATCTCCCCGTTCCTCTCGTTCGATGGACATGCCGAGGAGGCGGCGCGGTTCTACGTCTCCCTGTTTCCCGACTCGCGGATCGACCGGTTGACGCGCGCACCGCTCGACTACCCGGGAGGCCCCGCCGGCTCGGTCCTGATCGTCGAGTTCACCCTCGCCGGCAGATCGTTCGTGGCGCTCAACACGTCCGGCTTCACCTTCACCGAAGCCGTCTCGCTCCAGATCAACACCGAGGATCAGGCCGAGACCGACCGCCTCTGGAACGCCTTGACGGCCGAAGGCGGCGCGGAAATCGCCTGCGGCTGGCTCAAGGACCGCTGGGGCGTCTTCTGGCAGGTGACGCCGACACGCCTGATGGAGATGATCAAGGGTCCCGATCCGGCCCGCGCCCGGCGGGCGATGGAGGCGATGATGACGATGGTGAAGATCGACATCGCCGCGCTGGAGCGGGCGGTCGCCGGCTCTTGACCTTCGTCCTCCTCCTCCACGCCCACCTGCCGGATTGTCGGCGGCCGGATCATCCCGCGAGCCTGGAGGAGGCGTGGTTCTTCGAGGCGCTCGCCGAGTGCCACCTCCCTCTCATCGCGGCGCTCGACCGGCTCGTCGCCGATCGCGTGCCGGTGCGGATCACCCTGAGCCTTTCGCCGACGCTGCTCGGGATGCTGCGCGATCGGGAGCTGCTCGCGCGGGCGCGGGCGCGCTTCGCCGCCACCGAGGCCCTCGCCCGCCGCGACGCCGCCCGGCTCGAGTGGTCGGCGCGCGAAGTCGCGCTGTGGCACGCCGACTTCTTCGCGCGCGCGCGGCGGGATCTCGACGAGCGCTGCGGCGGCGATCCGGCGGCGGTCTACGCGGAGTTCTCGCGCGCCGGGGTGCTGGAGCCCGCCACCACCGCGGCGACCCACGCGTTTCTTCCCGCGCATCAGGACGAACCGGCGATCGCGCGGGCGCAGCTCGGAGTCGGCCTCGACGCCTTCGCCGCCGTGTTTGGAAAACGACCGGAGTTCGTCTGGCTCCCGGAGTGCGGCTTTCATCCCGGGCTCGACGAGGTGCTCGCGGGGCTCGGGGTGCGCGCGTTCGCCGTCGAGTCGCACGCGATCACGCAGGCCTTGCCCGCTCCGCCGCGCGGCGTGCGCACTCCCGTGCGTTGCCCCTCCGGGGTCGCCGCCCTCGGTCGCGATCCCGGGCTCTCACGCCTCGTCTGGAGTGCGCGCGAAGGGTATCCGGGCCACGCCGACTACCGCGAGTTCCACCACGACCGGATCCACGAACTTCCGGAAGCGGAGGTCGCGGCCTGGCTCGAGGGGCCGGCCCACCGGCTGCCCTCCGGGCTGAAGTACCGGCGCGTCGATCGCGGCGACGCGCCCAAACGGCTCTACGATCCCGAACGCGCGGCCGCGCAGGCGCGCGAGCACGCGCGCGACTTCGTCGGGCGGCTGCGCGGCGATGCGACGGGCGGGATCCGCTTCGTCCCGTTCGATGCGGAGTTGTTCGGCCACTGGTGGTTCGAGGGGCCGCTCTGGATCGAGGCGCTCTTTCGCGAGCTCGCGACGTGCGGCGGCGTCGCTGCGTCGACCGTGAGCGGGGCGATCGCCCGCGCCGGCACGCTCCCGGAGGCGATGCCCGCCGCGTCGACCTGGGGGCGCGATGGCGACAACGCCTTCTGGGTGGGACCGGAAACGGCGTGGCTGTATCCGCAACTCGCGCGGGCTTGGGACCGGCTGCGGCGATCGATCCGCGACCGGCCCGGCGAAGTGCGTGCGCTCCGCCAGGCGGCGCGCACGCTCCTCCTTGCCCAGGCCTCGGACTGGCCGTTTCTCATCAGCGCAGGGGCCGCGGCGGAAGCCGGCGAAGGTCGCCTGCGCGACCTTCTCGGCCGCCTCGATGGACTCCTCGATGGCCTCGAGCGCGGCGACCTCGATCCGGGCGAGCTCGCGCGGTGCGAGGCGCTCGACCCCGCCTTCCCCGATCTCGACCTCGCCTGGTTCGCCGCTCGGGAGCCGTGATCCGCACGGTTCACCTCCGGCGTCGAAAGGTGGACGCGGGCCTGGACCGCGTCGGTGGGCTCGCGCCTTTCGGCGAAAGGCGCGCTACCGGGGAGGGTTCTCCGTGGTCCGGACGGGGGGCACGCCTCTCGCCGAGAGGCGTGGGGACGGTCGCGTGCGGGGCATCTGCGGAAAACGCCGTCCAGAAGCCGGCGTCCACCCTCCGACCGGATCGCCACCGCTCAGGAGGCGTGATCCGCGATCGCGATCGCCCGCCGGCAGATTTCGCGACCGTAGTCGGTCCACGTGCCCTGCCCCCAATAGCGGTAACAACTCGTCTGCGAACAGAGCAGGTGGAAGAGCGCATCGAGGTAGCGGGGGTCGCTCGGCGGCACGCCCGGTTTCAAGAACGCCTCATGGAACCGTGACGACGCCTCCTCCATCGGGCCGAGCACGTTGGCGTAGCCGCGGACCCACGAGATGTCGTTGGTCCACGAGCCGCCCTCCATGTGGAAGCGACCGTCCTCGCGGCGAAGCTCTTCGATGACGCGGGCGAGCGCCTCCGGACCCGATCCGTCCGCGAAGCGATCCCAGATGCGTTTCTGGAGGACGGGTTGCACCACCGGAAAGTCCGCCGGCTTCACTCCCGCCGCGGCGAGGTGCTCGAGGTACTCGGTGACGTTCATCAACGGCACGTCGGAGTGCGAGCACTCGGCCACGACCTCCTTGTACTTGGGCGGAAACTCGTTCATCATCACCCCGCCGTTCTCGCCGTCGGCGATCTGGGTGACGAGCGGCGGCACGGAGCGACCGGCGAGCGTCCAGCGCTGAAGGCTCTTCGCCTCGTAGTAGGGCTGCATCTGGGCGACGAGCTTGGTGTCGCTGCCCTGCGTCTTGAGGATGGCGATGATCTCGGCGGACTCGCCCTCGGAGTTGCGACAGACCAACCGGTGCGGCAGGTGCCGCTCGCGGGGACCGTGCCCGGTCCCGGGCAGTTCGACGGTGTGCTCCTGCACGAGCACCCACTGGTAGCCGCACTCGCGCAGCGTCCGCACGTAGGCGTGGGCGAGGTCGGGGTGGTTCGGGAGCGCCATCTCGGAGGGCGAAAAACCGCGCAGCCGCCCCAGCGCCTCCATCCCGAAGAGCGCCGCGAAGTGATGCTGGAACGCGCGCACGTGCAGCCGGAAATCCTGGACCGGCGTCGACGGCGCCACCGCGTGGCCCCACGGCATGCCGAGCCACTCGACGCAGCGGCGGAGGTCGGGGTTGACGGTGATCTCGCGCAACGCGTCGAGGATGTCGTGCCGGCCCATCCGGCGCAGGCCGTGGAACAGCGTGCCCGAATACTCGAGCATCACCCGCGGCTCCCGACCGGCGGCGACCAGCTCGGGGATGAACTCGCCCATCCGCTTGTAGCACCACGCGAAGACGGCGGAGTTGTGGTTGTCCCCCACCCCCGGGTTTTCCATCATGTGCTGGAGGTTCCCGATCAGTGCGGCGGTGCGCAGGTCGCCGCCGCCCGCCGGGATCAGCGGCTGGGGCATGTGCAGGGCGACCGCGCAGGCGGCGCGGATCCGCCCGAACTCGATCGGGCTGCGCTCCAGGAAGACGTTCCGCCCGGCCGCACCCGCGATCGCCTTCTCGATCCGTCGCTCGTCGCCGCACAGGTTGGGGAATTCACCTCGGTATTCCGACAGGGGCTTCATGGCCCCGGACGATGGGCGCGGGCCGCGCGCGTGCCAAGCGCCGCGACGCATCAGCGCGGTTTTCCGGAGTTTCGGGCTCGGCACGGGCATTGCTGGTTCGTGTGCTCGACCCCATGGGGAAATCGAAGGTCACCATCGCGCAGGCCCACTGGCTCGCCCCGCGCCACGGCTGCGTGCTCCTCACCCGCGACTGGACCGAGCCCGAACCGCCCGTGCTGCACCTCTCCGCCCCGCACCTCGCGCCGATCGACGTCCGCGGGGCCGCTCCGGGGTTCTTCGGCCGGCATGCCGCCCACTCCGCCCGCCCCGACGGGCGGATCGTCTTCCGCCAGGAGCCGCGCCACCACCCGCAGATCGACTTCGCGCGCACGCCGGTGCAGGTCGCCGGCCCGTTCAACCGCTGGGGCGTCGACGGACCGCGCGAGCGCTGGGAACTGCGCCCGCGCACCCTCGCGGACGGGTCGACGGTCTGGGAGCGCGCGTTCGACGTGGCGGAGATTTCGCCGGACGGCGGCCAGGTCGCCTTCAAGTTCGTCTCTTCGGAGTGGCACTGGCTGAAGGTGCATTCCGGCGCGCCCAACCGGGTCTTCGACCCCGCGGGCAACGCGAACTACGAGTTCGATCCCGCGCGCACCGGCGCGCACGTCTTCCTCTTCGACGTCGAGGGCGGTCGCGGGATCGACGGCGCGGTCAGCGTGAGTCTCGCGCGGCCGGGACGCTCGCGCGAGGTGCTCCTCACCCCGGGGCTGTCGTTCTTCGATCTCGAGTCGCGGCTCCCGCTCGGAGCCCACGTGGTCCGTCGGGAGCGCCGGTTCGCGCCGTCGCGCGGCGGCAAGGAGGCGACGGTCTTCCGCGTCTTCGCGCCGCGCGCCACCGCCTGCGCGGTCGAGCTGCGCGAAGAACTCGACGATCCGCAGCCGCGTTCGTTCCCCATGCGGTTGACCGAAGACGAAGTGACGTGGGAGGCGCGCATCCCGGGCGACCTCCACGGCTGGTTCTACCACCTCCGGGTCTCCGGACCCGAGGACGGCCTCTCGACGCAGTTCGACGCGGAGCGCCGCATCGTCGACCCGTGGGCGCTCGCCACCGTCGGGCCCGAAGGCCCCGGGATCGTGATCGATCGTTCCGAGCTCCCGCGGGCGGTCGCGCCCGGCCCCGTCTTCCACCCTCCGAAGTGGCACGACCTCGTCATCATGGAGGCGCACCTGCGCGACCTCACCGCCCGGGCCCCGATCGAGTGCGCGCCCGACGTGCGCGACGGGTTCCTCGGCCTCGCCGAGTGGATCGCGCATCCGGAGTCCTACGTCTCCTCGCTCGGGATCAACGCCCTCGAACTGCTCCCGATCCAGCAGAACGACGCCCCGAAGCGCTCGGACTACCACTGGGGCTACATGACGACGAACTACTTTTCGCCCTGCTCGCACTACGCCCGGGCCCCGGGCGCGGCGTCGCAGATCGAGGAGTTCGCCGCGCTCGTCGACGCCTGCCACGCCCGCGGCATCGCCGTCATCCTCGACGTGGTCTACAACCACGTCGGCGAACCCGCCCACCTCGCCTTCCTCGACAAGGCCGTCTACTTCCAGTTCGAGCCCGACGGCTCGCACACCAACTGGAGCGGCTGCGGCAACACGATCCGCCCCGACTCGGCGATGAGCCGCCGGCTCGTGATCGAGAGCCTCGTCCACCTCGTCAAGACGTTCGACGTCGACGGCTTCCGCTTCGACCTCGCCGAGCTGCTCACGGTCGAACTGCTCGGGGCGATCGAGACCGCCCTCAAGGCCGTGAAACCCTCGATCGTGCTCATCGCCGAGCCGTGGAGCTTCCGCGGCAACATCGCCTGGCGCCTCCGCTCCACCGGGATCGCCTCGTGGAACGACGGCTTCCGGGAGTTCGTCGCCGGCTACGTCCGCGGGGCCGGCAACGCCGACGGCCTGCGCCACTTCATGAAGGGCAGCGTCGACCACCTCGCGGCCTGGCCGGCCCAGTCGGTCAACTACGTCGAGTCCCACGACGACCGCTGCTTCCTCGACAAGATCACCGGGAACCCCGGCCACGACGGCTCGTATCCGACTCCCAACGACATCGCCCGCGTCCATCTCGCCGGGGCGATCCTCCTCTGCGCGCTCGGCATCCCCATGCTCGCCTCGGGGATGGAGTTCCTCCGCTCCAAGGGCGGCCTGAACAACACCTACCTGCGCGGCGACGTGAACGCGCTCGACTACGCCCGCATCGCGCGCTTCGCCGCCACGAGCGACTACTTCAAGGCGTGGATCGCCTTCCGCCGCTCCGGGCCCGGCGCGATCCTCCGCCTCGAGCACCGGCCCGGAGACGGCCACCTCCGCCTCTTCCCAGCGACCGGGGGCTCCGGCGCCGCCCTCCTCTTCAACGCCGACGGCGCCCTCGGCCCCGGCCGGCTCCTCTTCGCCGTGAACCCGCACGAGGAGGACGCGGAGTTCCACCTCGACGGGATCGACCGGGGCGGCTGGCGGGAGCTCGCCGACCGCCGGCGTTTCCCGACCGACGCCCTCGATTCCGGCCGTCTCGACGCGGGCGCCGCGCGGTTGCGGCTCGGCCCGCTCGATTGCGGACTCTGGATGCTCGGCGGCTGAAGAGTCCGGGCGCGCCCTCCCCCATGAGCCGGATCCACCACGCCCTCGGCCTGCATTTCCACCAGCCCCTCGGCAACCTCGAGGCGCTTTTCCGCAACCCGACGGAAAACTGGGACGCCCGCCAGATCCTCTGGTGCTACGACCGGCCGACGCGCATGGCCGAGGGCTGGGAGGACGTCGCGCGCCTCCACTTCAGCTTTTCCGGCACGCTCCTCAAGCAGTTCGAGGACCCCGCGGTCCGGGGACTCCTCGCGGGCGTCGTCGACATCCCCGACATCCTCGAGCGCTACCGGCGCGGCCCCTTCGAGATCACCGGCAGCGGCCTCTTCCACCCGGTGTATCCACTGATCCCCCACGAGGACTGGGACGCCCAGACGGAGTGGTGGCTCGGCATCGGCCGCCACCTCCTCGGCCGCGACCGCTTCCAGGGGTTCTGGCCGCCCGAGATGGGCTTCTGCATGGAGATGATCCCGATGCTCGCCCGTCACGGGTTCCGCTACGTGCTCGTCGACTCCTACTACATCAAGCCGAAGCGCCCGATGCGGTGGGAGGAGCTCCGCTACCGCCCGCACGTCGCGCGGCACGGCGGGGCGGAGATCATCGTGGTCCCGCGCGATCGCGAGCTCTCCGACGCCCAGCTCTCCGGCCTCGACCCCGCGTGGTTCGAGCACGAGGTCGTCGAGCGCACGAAGTGGTGCGACTTCCCGGCGCTCGTCACGACCTGGACCGACGGCGACAACGGCGGCTGGTTCCGCACCGGCGAGACGGCCTCGGGATTCTGGGGCGGCTTCCTCCTCCCCACCCTCGCGAAGGCGCGGGCCGGGACGCTCGCCTTCCGTCCGGTCCACATCCCGGAGTTCCTCGACCGCCATCCGCCGACCGAAGAGGTCGAGGTGCATCGCGGCGCCTGGAACACCGGCGTGCACTGGGGCGGCGACTTCCTCCAGTGGACGGGCTCGCTCCTCCAACGCCGGGGGCTCGAGGAGATCTCGAGGGCGAGCGCCTGTTGCCGCGAGGTCCGGCGGCTCTTCGACGAGCGTCGCGACGGCCTGAACGATCCCGAGGAGACGCGTGCGCTGATCGGCGAAGCCCATGGCTGCGTCCTCCGTGCGGAGACGAGCTGCAACTTCTACTGGGGCGCGACCTGGGTCCACCGCTCCTTCGACGACCTCGAGCGCGCCTACCGGCTGCTCGACACGGCACGCGGCCGGCTCGAGGCCTGACGTCGTCGCGTCTCGGATCGTCGTTCAGCGCCCGGGCCGTTTCCAGGAGTCTCCCCTGACGTGGTGTGCATCGCGCAGGATGCGCACCAACGCCAGCCGGGCCCGCCACGCGCACCACGCCAGGATGATCCCTCCCTGGACCGAGAGCATCGCCTCGCGCGCACCCGCATGACAGAGCAACGCCCCCGCCAGGCCGGCGACCAGCGCGAGTCGGAGAGCCTGCCCCACGTCGGTGCCGGGCCACTCGACCCGCGCCGCCCGGTAGACCCAGTAGAGCATCCAGCGCGAGATGACCGTGGCGAGGAAGGCCACGGCGCCCGGCAGGCTGAGTGGACTCAGCACGGCGAAGCCGAAGGAGCGCATGCCCTGCAGAAGCGGATACATCCACACCCGCGACATCTTGTCGGCGTGGTTGTAAACCAGATACAGCAGCCGGAGGCCGGCCAGGAGTCCGACCCACCACGACATCACCCGCAGGAGCGCCCCGGGGTCCCACGATCCCTCGACCGCGCGCAGCAGGGAACCATCCGTCACCGCCCGCCACGCCGGGACCTCCACGCGGTCCGCCACCTGCAACAGCCACACCCCGGGAAGCGCCGCGAGCAGCGCCCACAGCCAGGGCTCGCGAAACGAGATCGCCTCCCTGTGCGCGAAGAACTCCGGCTTGAGCACCGGGTCGCGCTCGTAGCGTTCCGCCACGAGGTCGTTCTCCATGTAGCCGACCTCGTAGATGACCCAGAATGAAAGCAGGAGGAAGACCATCGCGCAGGCGTGCAGCAGCGGCTGGGGACTCGCCAGCGAAAGCCCCAGCCAGAGCAGCACCAGATCCTCCCCCAGGATCATGCTGCGAAAATGCCCCCACCCGCCGTGCTTGGCCCGGACCATGAACAGGAACGGCACGTAGGCGGGAGGCGCCCCGCTCGCGGCGGGCGGCGGCCAGCGGACCAGAAGCGGTCGCGCCGCCGCATCGAGCAGCGGCCGGTCATCCTCGCTGTCGGTGATCACGACGGCCCGCCGCACGGTGTCCTCGCCGACCAGCCGCACCAGCCGGTCGAGCTTGCCTCGACGACGATCGAGGAAGCCCGCAAGGAACCGGCACGCCTCGAACTCCACCGCACCGAGGCCCATCCGCTCCAGCAAGGGGCGAATGACGAAGCGGAAACCCTGCGAGGAGACGATCACCCGCGAGCCGGTCCGGTCCCGGAGTGCGCGGACCAGGTCCTCGTTCGCCGAGCCCGTCGCGAGTCGCGCCGCGCGGCGGCGCCACAGCAGCGGCGTCCACGGGAACAGCATGGTGACCGCCACGACGCGAAACCAGTCCCGCGAGCCCGGGCCGAACCAGCGATCCGGCAGCCACGCCCACGGCCGGAGCAGGTCCAGCACCAGAAGGATCAGGCGGCCGACGAGGTAGGGACGCACCGTGCGCAGGTACTCGGAAGTCGAATTGCGCAGCAACAGGGTCTCGTCGAAATCGACGACGACCGGCTGATCGGCCGGAGCGCGCGCGAGGATTTCCAGCGCCGCGGCGCCGTCGACCTCACGCGGAACCGGGTCCTCTTCAAGATGTCGCTGCATGATCGGGGTCCGTCCTTAGGGAAACGGCCGAGCCCGGGCTCGCAATAGCGGGAACGGTTCGAAGGGCGAAAGGGACAAGGGGTTCGGCGCGGTTTGCGGTCGCCGCAGGCCGCGCGTTGACGACTGGCTCGCACCGGCAGGGACCGCGCAGGCAGAAAGCGCAGCCGTCGCGCCCGGAGCGAGCGCATTCTCGGCGGACCCTTCGGGATGGGTGCCCTCAAAAGTGGTGGCAACCTGCAGTCGTGGGCCGGGGTTTATCCCCGGCTTTTTCGGCT
>DAIPIQ010000241.1:0-4225 GCA_036770745.1 Opitutaceae bacterium
AGTCCGCATCTGGGATCTCCGGCCGGGCGGCGCGGTGGTAGCGCTCGTCGTGCCGGCGGACCTCCGTCCTCAGGAAACGGATACGGTGCGCGATGGAGTCTTCGCTCATCGCTCGTCGATCCCGGGACCCGCCACGACCTCGCGTTCCCGCACTGGCGCCGGCGCCGCCCGCCGGGGGCCGGATTCGAGAAGCCGCCGCCACGGCCCGCAGAAGGCGTAGAGGGCGGCGGCGAGCAGCCCCCCCGCGGTGTCGGCCACCCAGTCGCCGACCTCGACCGCCCGCCCGGGCGTGAAGCTTTGCCGGAACTCGTCCGCCGCCCCGTAGAGCGAGGTCAACGCGACGGTGAGGAGGAACGAACGCCACGGCCGGTCGGCGCGGAAGCCGACGCGCAGGATGAGGGTGGCGAGCAGTCCGAAGACGAGGAAGTGCCCGACCTTGTCGATCCCGCCGATGCCCGGGGCGGCGATCTCGCCCCGCCCGGAGGCGAAGAAGATGGCGACGATGAGCAGCAGCGGCCAGAAGAGCCGCCGCCACGGGCCGCGGCCGGGAGGATTTTCTTTGGGATGACGCATGTCGGAGCCCGGCATCCGATGTCCGATTCCGGCCCCACCGCGAGCCAAAGCGTTGACGGTCACCCGAGGTCGCGGGTCGACGCCCCCGCGGGTCTCCTCCAGCGTGCCCGACTCCGACCCACGCCCCGCATGCCCGCGAATCCGAAGCGCCCGAACGTCATCGTCTTTTTCACCGACCAGCAGCGCCACGACACGACGGGCGTCCATGGCTGTCCCCTCGACCTCACCCCCAACTTCGACCGGATGGCGCGCGAGGGCACGCACGTCGTCCAGAGCTTCACCTGCCAGCCGGTCTGCGGCCCCGCCCGCTCCTGCCTCCAGACCGGCCTCTACGCGACGCAGACGGGAGTGTGGCACAACGGGCTTTCGCCGAGGCCGGGGCTCCGGACGCTCGCGCACCACTTCAACGACGCGGGCTACGACACCGGCTACATAGGGAAATGGCACCTCGTCCCGCACGAGCACCACGGTTTCGTGCCCGAGGAGGGTCGCGGCGGCTACCGCCACTGGCTCGCGGCCAACCTGCTGGAGTTCGTCTCCGACGCCTACGACTGCAACCTCTGGGACGGCGACGGGTGCCGCCACAAGCTGCCCGGCCACCGCGTCGACGCGCTGACCGACGCGGCGATCCGCTTCCTCGCCGAACCCCGCGAGCGTCCGTATTTCCTGTTCCTCTCCCATCTCGAGCCGCACCACCAGAATCACCGCGACGACCACCCGGCCCCGACCGGGTACGCGGAGCGCTACACCGGCGGGTGGACCCCGCCCGATCTCCTCAGCCTCGGCGGAACGAGCCCCCGGCACTGGCCCGGTTACTGCGGACTCGTCAAACGCCTCGACGAGAGCCTCGGTCGCCTGCGGGACGCGCTGCACAGCCTCGGGCAGGCGGAGAACACCATCCTCCTCTTCACCTCCGACCACGGCTGCCACTTCAAGACCCGCAACGCCGAATACAAGCGCTCCTGCCACGAGGCCTCGATCCGCGTGCCGACCGCGTTCTGCGGGCCGGGTTTCGCAGGCGGCGGGGCGATCAACGAGCTCGTGAGCCTCGTCGACCTCCCGCCCACCCTGCTCGACGCCGCCGGTCTCGCCATCCCGGCGGAGATGGCGGGCCGTTCGATCCTGCCGCTCGTGCGTCGCGAGTCGGCGGAGTGGCCGGAGGAGGTGTTCGTGCAGATCTCCGAGAGCCAGACCGGCCGCGCCGTGCGCACCCGCCGCTGGAAGTACTCCGTGCGCGATCCGGAGCTTGATCCCGAGGGCCGCCCGGTCTCCCGCGCCGTGTCCGGCGTCTACGCCGACGACGCGCTCTACGACCTGCTCGCCGATCCCTGGGAGTTGACCAACCTCATCGGCATGGCCCCGTTCGCGGAAGTCGTGGCGGAGCTGCGCGGGAGGCTCGTGCGGCGGATGACGGCGATCGGCGAAACCCCGCCGCGCTTCCTCGACGCGCCTCCCGTCGCCGCCGGGCAGCGCCGGATCGACCACGCCGGCGGCTCCACGGTCTTCTGACTCCGCGGTCGGCGGCCCGCGCCCGCGGGACCGTCATATGACGAAACCGTTGTCGCTCCGGAGCGGACCACGAGCCTGCCCGGAGCGCGGCGACGTCCGATCCACCCCGGCCGGCGACCGCGCCCCTTCGTTTCACCAACACCCACATGCCCATCAAGATTGCCATGATCGGGGCCGGTTCGATCGGCTTCACCCGCCGGCTCATGCGCGACGTGCTCTGCGTCCCCGAGCTCGCCGACACGATCTTCTCCTTCACCGACATCTCGAAGCGGAATCTCGAGATGGTCGCCCGCCTCTGCCGGCGCGACATCAAGGCCAACGGGCTGCCCGCCCGCGTCCTCGCCTCGTCGGACCGGCGCACCGCGCTGGCCGACGCCGACTACGTCCTCTGCCTGATCCGGCAGGGCGGCCTGGAAGCGTTCGCCACCGACATCGACATCCCGCTCGCCTACGGGATCGATCAGTGCGTCGGCGACACGATCTGCGCGGGCGGCCTCATGTACGCCCAGCGGTCCATCCCGGCCCTGTTGGACTTCTGCCGCGACATCCGGGAGGTCGCGAAGCCCGGCGCGCTCTCCCTCAACCATGCCAACCCGATGGCCATGAACACGTGGGCCTGCAACAAGTACGGCGGAGTCCCCACGATCGGCCTCTGCCACGGCGTGCAGGGCGCCCACTGGCAGATCACCCGCTGCATCGAGCGCTTCGCCCGCCGCGAAGGCCTCATCGCCCCGGAAGCGAAGCTCCACCGCCACGACGTCGACGTGCTCGCCGCCGGCCTCAACCATCAGACGTGGTTCCTCCGGGCCGCATGGGGCGGGATCGATTTCATCCCGCGACTGCTCGAGCTATTCGAAGAGCACCCCGAGTACCGCGTGCAGGAGAAGCTCCGCATCGACGTGCTGCGCCGCTTCGGGCACTACTCGACCGAGTCCAACGGCCACCTCGGCGAGTACCTCCCGTGGTACCGCAAGCGACCGGGCGAGATCCGCAAATGGATCGCGCTGGACCGCTGGATCAACGGCGAGACGGGCGGCTACCTGCGCGTCTGCACCGAGGGCCGGAGCTGGTTCCAGACCGACTACCCCAACTGGTTGCGCGAAGCCCCACCCGTGGTGACTCCCGCCGACCGCTCCGAGGAGCACGGCAGCCACATCATCGAAGCCCTCCAGACGGGGCGCATCTACCGCGGCCATTTCAACGTGATCAACCGCGGGCACATCACCAACCTGCCCGACGGCTGCGTGGTCGAGATCCCCGGCTACGTCGATCGCCACGGCCTCAACATGCCCGTGGTCGGGGACCTCCCCCTCGGTTGCGCCGCCACCTGCGCCGCCTCCGCCCGCGTGCAGGAGATGGGGGTCGAGGCCGCCGTCGCCGGCGACGTCTCCCTTCTGAAACTCGCCATGCTCCACGACCCGCTCACCGGCGCCGTCTGCAACCCCGAGGAGGTCTGGCAGATGACCGACGAGCTGCTCGTGGCCCAGGCGAAATGGCTGCCGCAGTACGCCGCGGAGATCCCGGCCGCACGCGCCCGGCTCGCCGCCCACTCCCGCCGCGGCACCCGGGTCAAACGGCGCGAAGACTACCGCGGCGCCGCCCGCAAGCGTACAAAGTCCGTCGCCGAACTCTCCCGCGATGTCGCCGCCGCCCGGGCCAACGCCGGCGCCGCCGACAAGGGCCGCATGACCCTCGATCCACACATCGCGCGGCTGGTCACGCAGAACAACAGGGCCTTCGCCGCCGCCAACGCCGCGGGCTGATCGCACCGGGGAGGCCGGGAACCACCGGCTACTCGAACAACGCCGTCAACGCCGAGAGGTGGGCGTCGTCGTGCTCGAGAGCGACCCCGTGCCGAAGAGCATGAATCCAACTGGAGGTATCGACGAGCGTCACTTCAACCGGTCTCCCGCATCCGTTTCAGGTCTTCACGGGTCATCAGGTTCGAGAAGGTTCCGAGCCGTTCGGCGAGCTTCCGCAGACGATGCCGCCGATTGTCGTCCGCCACCGCCAGGTTGACCGCCTCGGTCTTCGTCTTGGCTTTCGAGTGGCGCATGGCTTCGGCCAACTCCGCTTCGGGAAGGCGGCGCGCCCCCACCTACACCTCGTTCACCTCGACCGTCACCTCCATCGCTCCCGTGAC
>DAIPIQ010000242.1:0-4214 GCA_036770745.1 Opitutaceae bacterium
TTCGTCGTCGAGCCGGCCGCGGTCTTCGCGCCGGGTGCAGGCCCCAACTTCCAATGGCCCTTCCGCGAGGGGACCCGCGAAGGCCCGCGCGACGAACCCGCGGTCCTGTCGGGCGTGTCGACCGCACCCGTGCTGGAATATTCGACTGCGGTCGGCCGGGCGATCATCGCCGGGTTCCCCTACCGCGGCAGCCGGTTCGCGAGCGAGCTGGGCGGGCGCGTGATCTACGGCGACCACGTCGCGGGCACGATCTCGGTCCTCGACCCGTCGACCCTCGCGGTGACCAACCTGCTCGACGATTTCTCGATCGGGGAGAAGATCGGGATGTCCAACTTCTTTCCCGACGCCGACGGCGAGGTGCTCATCCCGAACCTCGCGGGGGAGAACACTCCCGGCGGCACGATCCACCGCCTCGTGAAGACCGGGCCGTCGATCGAGCCGCCGGCGCTCCTCTCGCAGACCGGCGCCTTTCTCGACACGCCGGGTCTCGTCCCGGCTCCGTTCCTCGTGCCGTTCGAGGTCAACGCCCCGCTCTGGTCGGACCGCGCGGCGAAGCGCCGCTGGATCGCCCTTCCCAACGACGGCGCCCACGACACGCCCGCGGAGAAGATCGTCTTCGACGAGGACGGCAACTGGACGTTTCCCCCCGGCACGGTGCTGGTGAAACACTTCGAACTCCCCATCCACGCCACCCTGCCGCACCTCACCCGCCCGCTGGAGACGCGTTTCATCGTCTGCACCGCCGGCGGCGGCCGCTACGGCGTCACCTACCGCTGGCTGCCTGATCTCTCCGACGCGGTGCTGATCTCGAACCGGGAGAGCCTCGACGTGCCGGTCACCGATCCGGTCGGCGGCGACCACCTCCAGACGTGGCGCTTCCCCAGCCGGGCCGACTGCCTCCGCTGCCACAACACCGTCGCCGGCCAGGCACTCGGCGTCCGAACCCACCAGCTCAACCGCGAGGTCCACTATCCCGCCACCGGTCGCACCGCCAACCAACTGCGGACGTGGAGCGCCCTCGGCATGTTCGACGTCGCGCTCTCCGACGCACAGATCGCCGGATTCCTCCGCGCCGCGCCGCTCGACGACGAAACCGTGCCCGTCGAGCATCGTGTCCGCAGCTACCTCGACGCGAATTGCGCCCACTGCCACCAGCCCGGAGGCTCGGGCCCGTCGTTCGACGCCCGCCTCTTCACCGCGCTCGACGGCCAGTCGATCGTCGGGGCCGCCATCGAAGGCTACTTCAACCTCGGCCCTGGAGGATTGATCGTGAAACCCGGCGACCCGACCCGCTCCGCGATCCACGCCCGCCTCGGGCAGGCGAACCCGGACCCCGTGGCGATGCCGCCGCTCGCCAAGGAACTCGTCGACCATCCGGCGGTCGCCCTCGTCGAGCGCTGGATCAACGCCCTCGACCCGGCCGAGTTCGGCAGGGCACGTTTCGCCCGACTCATCGCCGATTCGGAGGTGAACGGCGGACCGTCGACGTCCCTCGCCGAGCTCGACGTCCTCGACGCCGCCCACGCCCCTCTCCCGACCGGCTCGGTCACCCTCGTCTCGGTCGACAGCGCGGAGCCCGGGCGCCCGGGAATCCACGCGATCGACGACGATCCCGCCACCTTCTGGCGCACCCTCTCCAATCAGCCCCACCCGCACACGATCACACTCGATCTCGGCTCCGAGCTCGTCGTCGGTGGCTTCTCCCTCCAGCCCCGCACCCCGGACGCCGAAGGCCGCATCAAGGACTGGCGCTTCCAGATCAGCTCCGACGGCGACCGCTGGATCGAGGCCGCGGCGGGAACCTTCCCCGACAGCCCCGCGACCCAGTCGGTCCTCGATCTCCCCTCGACCCGCCCCGTCCGCGTGATGCTCGGCGGTCCGCAGGACGTGGCCTCGGGCCTGTTGCGGATCGTGATCGTCTTCGGCGCCGACGTCACCGGATTCGCCGCCGCCGACCTCGCGGTCGAGGGGGGCGAGGTCATCGCCCTCACCGGAGGACGGCACTACTACGAGGCCGTGATCGAGGCCGACGGACCGCACGTCACCGTTTCCCTGCCCGGCGGCTCGGTGACCGCGCAGGCCGGCGCCGGCAACCTCGCCCCGCCCCCGCTCCTCGCGCGTTTCGGCGTCTCCTACTCCACCTGGATGCAACGGCGCGCGCTTCCCTCCGCGGAGGGCGACCTCCTCCTCGATCCCGACGGCGACGGGCAGGTCAACCTCGTCGAATACCTCTTCAACCTCGACCCGCTCTCGCCCGCGCGCCCGATCTTCGACCCGGCCGCCGCACCCGGCCCCGACGGGCCCTCCGGACTGCCGCGGGTGCGCACGTTCACCGGAACGGACGGCGAGACGTATCTGCGGATCGAATACCCGCGCCGACGGATCGCGGCGGATCTCGGCTTCCGCTACGTCGCGCAGTTCACCGGCGACCTCGCCGGCGGGCCGGCGGCGTGGACCGAGGGCGTCGGGGGCGTCGTCACCTTGCTCGATGCGGAATGGGAATCCGTGCGGAGCGACGACCCCGTGCCGGTCCCGGCAGGGGCCGGGCGTTTCGGACGACTGCTGCTCGAGGGGCCCTGATTCGTCGCCCGCCGGGCGCACCGCTTCGGCGTTGCCGGGGTGCGGCGCGGCTGCTTGCTCGTTCCCCATGGCGGCAACCACCGAGCCCAAGGTCATCTTCTCGATGCTCGGCGTCTCGAAACGGATCGAGCGCCGGCAGATCATCCGCGACGTCTCCCTCTCCTTCTTCCACGGGGCCAAGATCGGCGTGCTCGGCCTCAACGGCTCGGGCAAGTCCTCCCTCCTGCGCATCCTCTCCGGCCGCGACACCGAGATCGAGGGCCGCGTGCACTTCGAGCCGGGCTACACCGTGGGCCTGCTCGAGCAGGAGCCGCACCTCGCACCCGGCTCGACGGTCCGGGCCTGCGTCGAGGAGGGCGTGCGCCACCTCGCCGACCTCGCCGCCGCCTACGACGCGACCTGGGACGAGCTCGCCGACGCGGCCGACGACGAGGCGCGCGACGCGATCACCCGGCGCCAGGGCGAACTCCAGGAGCGGATCGACGCGCTCGACGCGTGGGACGTGGCCGCGAAGGTCGAGATGGCGATGGACACCCTCCGCTGCCCCGAAGGCGACCGCCCGGTCGACACGCTCTCCGGCGGGGAACGCCGGCGCGTCGCCCTCGCCCGCCTCCTCCTGCAGAAGCCCGACATCCTCCTTCTCGACGAACCGACCAACCACCTCGACGCCGAGACGGTGCACTGGCTCGAGCAGCACCTCCGCCGCTACGAGGGCACGGTGATCGCCGTGACGCACGACCGCTACTTCCTCGACAACGTCGCCGGCTGGATCCTCGAGCTCGACCGCGGCCACGGCATCCCGTGGCGGGGCAACTACTCGTCGTGGCTCGAACAGAAGCAGGCCCGCCTCGCGGTCGAGCAGCGCACCGAGGACCGGCGGCGCAAGGCCATGGCCCGCGAGCTCGGGTGGATCCGCCAGTCGGCCCGGGCCCGCGTCGCGAAATCCCAGGCGCGGATCAACGCCTACGAGGCGATGCTCCGCACCGACGTCGCGGAGCGCGAGCGCGAGTTCGAGATCGTGATCCCGCCCGGACCGCGGCTCGGCACGCTCGTCGTCGAGGCGCGCGGCCTTTCCAAACGCTACGGCGACACGGTGATCTTCGAGAACCTCGACTTCTCCCTCCCGCCCGGCGGCATCGTCGGGATCATCGGCCCCAACGGCGCCGGCAAGACGACCCTCCTCCGCCTCATCACCGGGGCCGAGACGCCCGACGGAGGCACGCTGCGCGTCGGCGACTCCGTCAAGATCGCCCACGTCGACCAGTCGCGCGACGCCCTTCCCGACGAGAAGACGCTCTACGAGGCGATCAGTGACGGCGAGGAGACGCTCCGGTTCGGCGGGCGCGAGGTCAACGCCCGCGCCTACTGCGCGCAGTTCGGCTTCACCGGCCCCGATCAACAGAAGCGCGTCGGCGTGCTCTCCGGCGGCGAACGCAACCGCGTGCACCTCGCGCGCCTCCTCAAGGCCGGGGCGAACCTCGTCCTCCTCGACGAGCCGACCAACGACCTCGACGTGAACTCGATCCGCGCCCTCGAGGACGCGCTCGAAGGCTTTGCCGGCTGCGCCGTGGTCGTCTCCCACGACCGCTGGTTCCTCGACCGCGTCGCCACCCACATCCTCGCCTTCGAGGGCG
>DAIPIQ010000243.1:0-4125 GCA_036770745.1 Opitutaceae bacterium
CGTAGCGTTCGTAGGCCTTGAGGAAGGTCTCCTGGGCGATGTCCTGCGCCTCCGCGTGGTTCGCCGTGAGTCGAAACGCCGTCGTGAAAACCATGTCCTGGTGGTTCCGCAGGAACGCCTCGAACTCCGCTGGATCGATCATCGGGGGTGCATGGGCTGTGGATTGGCCGGGCCATCACCGGCTACAACCCGCGGCGGGACGGGGAAGTTGCGGGAAATTCGATCCCCGGTCCGGGCGGCCTCCCGACGGGCGAACCCGTCCTAACCGCCCACCGGGTGCCAGACCGTCTTGAACTCGAGGAAGTCGCGGAGGGCGTAGACGTTCTCGTGCGCGTCGGCGTCGAACCAGTCGAGGGCCGACGGCGCGCGGAGCTTCAGGCGCTTCACGCTCTCGGCGGCGCCGAGCCCGAGGGACTTCGCCTCTTCGCCGCCGGGCGCGACCACGGCGTCGAGCGCGCGCAGGTGCTGGTGCGTTGCGAACGTCGGAAGCAGGTCCGCACGACGGCCGGTGAGGAGGTTGACGACGCCGCCCGGCAGGTCGGAGACGGCGAGGATCTCGCCGAGCAGGATCGCCGGCAGCGGACGCGCCTCGGAGGCGTGGGCGACGACGGTGTTGCCGCTCACGAGGATCGGCGCGATCTGGCTGACGAGCCCGAGCAGCGGAGCGGCGTCCCCGGCGAGCACGCCGACGATCCCGACAGGCTCGCAGACGGTGAAGTTGAAGTGGGGCGAGGCGACGGCGTTGGTGTTGCCCAGGACCTGCTCGTACTTGTCGGCCCAGCCGGCGAAGTGGACCAGCCGGTCGCACGCCGCCGCCACCTCGCGCCTGGCCGCCGCAGGCGTGGTCTTCGGCGGGCCGGCGAGGGCGATCGTCTCCGCCATCTCGGCGGCGCGGCCCTCCAGCATCTCGGCGAGGCGGTAGAGGATCTGCCCGCGGTTGTAGGGCGTGCGCGCGGCCCAGCCGGGGATCGCCTTGGCGGCGGCCTCGACGGCGTTGCGCAGGTCCTTGCGGGTGCAGAGCGGGACGTTGGCGACGAAGTTTCCCGAGTGGTCTTGGACGGCGAAGACGCGCCCGCTCTCCGAGCGGATGAAGGCGCCGCCGACGTGGCACTTGGGGGTCTTGATGACAGGGAGGCGGGTCATGGGAATTGAACCACGAATGGACACGAAGGAACACGAATAGAGTTCAAAGGACGAGGCGCTCCCACTCGAGCCGGGCGCGTTTGAAGTTCAGGATCAGACCCACGCGAAGTTTGGTGATGCGAAGGTAGTTCAGCATCTGTCCGCGTTCGTGATCCGTAATGCGATCGATCACCTTGGCGTCTACGACGACCAAATCAGCCGCGAGAAGATCCGGGACGTAGTCGCAGAGGTGCCTTCCCTTGTAGAGGACGGGGAAACGTTTCTGTTGAGTGAAGGCGATCCCTCGCAGGCCGAACTCGATCACGAGCGCATCCTCGTAGGGCTTCTCGTGCAGCCCATGGCCGATTTCCTTCAATACCTCCATCGCCGCGCCCACGATCGAGTACACGAGTTCCTTGTGCAGCAGTTCTCCGGATTCGTGTTCCTTCGTGTCCATTCGTGGTTCAACCCATCCGCAGATAGTCGGCGAGCCCCTGGCGGCCGCCCTCTCTTCCGAACCCGCTCTCCTTGTATCCGCCGAACGGTGACGCGGGATCGAACTTGTTGAAGGTGTTCGCCCAGACCACGCCCGCCTTCAGCTCGGCGCTCATCTTCAGGATGCGCGAGCCCTTGTCGGTCCAGACGCCGGCGCTCAAGCCGTAGGCGGTGTTGTTCGCCTTCTCGACCGCCTCCTCGGGCGTGCGGAAGGTGAGCACGCTCAGCACCGGCCCGAAGATCTCCTCCCGCGCGATGCGGTGGCTCTGGCTCACGCCGGTGAAGACGGTGGGCTTGAAGAAATACCCCGCCGCGGGCAGCCGGCAGTTCGCTGGCTGGAACATCTCCGCGCCCTCGTCGAGGCCGGCCTGCACCAGCTCGCGGATCTTCTCGAGCTGGGCGCGGGAGTTGATCGCGCCGATGTCGGTGTTCTTGTCGAGAGGATCGCCCACCCGGAGCGTCGCGAGGCGGCGGCGCAGCCGCGCCGCGAAATCGTCCGCGATCGTCTCCTGCACGAGCAGGCGCGAGCCGGCGCAGCAGACGTGGCCCTGGTTGAAGAAGATGCCGTTGACCACGCCCTCGACCGCCTGGTCGAGCGGCGCGTCGTCGAAGACGATGTTCGCCGCCTTGCCGCCGAGCTCGAGCGTGAGCTTCTTCCCCGAGCCGGCGAGCCGGCGGAGGATGAGCTTGCCGACCTCGGTCGAGCCGGTGAACGCGACCTTGGCGGCGAGCGGGTGGCCGGCGACGCGCGCGCCCGTCTCGCCCGCGCCGGTGACGATGTTGACCACGCCCGGCGGCAGGCCGGCATCGCGCACGAGTTCGGCGAACTTCAGGGCGGTGATCGAGGTCGTCTCCGCCGGCTTGAGCACGACGGTGTTTCCGCAGGCCAGCGCCGGCGCGATCTTCCACGCCAGCATCAGGAGCGGGAAGTTCCACGGGATGACCTGGCCGACGACGCCGAGCGGCGCGGGTTTCGCCGCCGGCACGGCGTAGGCGAGCTTGTCGGCCCAGCCGGCATGGTAGAAGAAATGCGCGGCCGCCATCGGCACGTCGAAGTCGCGCGCCTCCTTGATCGGCTTGCCGCCGTCGAGCGTCTCCGCGACCGCGAACTCGCGCGCGCGGTCCTGCAGCAGCCGGGCGAGGCGGAAAAGATACTTCCCGCGCTCGCGCCCGGGCAGCCGCGACCACGCGCCCTCGAAGGCCCGCTGCGCGGCCTGGAACGCCGCGTCCACGTCCTCCGCGCCGGCGAGCGCGATCTTCGCCAGCGGTTTCTCGGTCGCGGGATTGATCGAGTCGAAGGCGCGGCCGGATTTCGCCGCGACGAACGCGCCGTCGATGAAGAGCTCGTAGGCCGGCCGCAGTCGCGGGTCGGCCGTCTCGGGCGCGGGATCGAACTCCCAGAGGTCGCCGAAGATCAGCTCCGGCGCCGGCCGCGCGCCGGTGCGGGTGGGACGTTTCTTATCGGTGAGGAGGGAGGGCATGAAAAGGGAACCACGAATGGACACGAATTCACACGAATGATCGGAGGAGACGGTTCTTCTTCATTCGTGTTCCTTCGTGTCCATTCGTGGTTGAAGAATCAGTAGCTCCCGGCCGCTTCGCTGAAGACGTAGGGGGCCTGGTAGGCGCCGGTCTTCTCCTTGCGGAGCTGGCGGAGGAGGTCGTTGAGCAGGCCGCTCGCGCCGAAACGGTAGCGGCGGTTGTCGAGCCAGGCGTCGCCGAGGGTCTCCTTGACCGCGACGAGGAACGTCAGCGCCTGCTTCGCGGTGCGGATGCCGCCGGCGGGCTTCATGCCGACGGCGACGCCGGTATCCAGATAATGGTCACGGATCGCCTCGAGCATGACCTGCTGGTTGCCGAGGGTGGCGTTTCCGGCGGTCTTGCCGGTGCTGGTCTTGATGAAGTCGCCCGGGCGCAGGACGCGCAGGGCGAGGAGCGAGGCGGCGCGGATGCGGTCGCAGGTCTCCAGCTCGCTCACCTCGAGGATGACCTTGAGCGCGGCCACGCCGCAGGCCTCCACGACGGCGGCGATCTCGTCCTGCACGCGGGAGAACTCGCCGGCGAGGAACGCCCCGCGGTTGATCACCATGTCGATCTCGTCCGCGCCGTCGGCCACCGCGGCCCTCACCTCGGCGAGCCGCGTGCGCAGGGGGGCCTGCCCGGAAGGGAACGCCGTCGCCACGGAGGCGATGCGCACGGGCGACTCCGCCGCCGGTCCGAGCGCGCGGCGGGCGTGGCGGACCATCGCCGGATAGACGCAGACCGCGCCGACCGGCGGCACGGCGGGATCGTCGTCGGGCCGCACGGCCTTGCGGCAGAGGGAGGCGACGCGGCCGGGCGTGTCCTTGCCCTCCAGGGTGGTGAGGTCGACCATCATGACGGCGGTGCGCAGCCCCCAGACCTTGGAGGATTTCTTGATGCTGCGCGTCGCGTATTTCGCCACGCGCTCCTCGACGCCGACGTGATCGACCGGGCCGAAGGAGTCGAGGAGACGTTGGAACGATCCGC
>DAIPIQ010000244.1:0-3278 GCA_036770745.1 Opitutaceae bacterium
ACGACCCCGATGAGCGCGCGCAGGGAGGGCTCGGGTTCGCGGGCCTGACTCCAGCCGAAGACCAGCGCGCTCTCCGGGACGCCGGCGCCCTCGAGTTTCCGCAGCACGACCTCGGGCGGGAGCTGGCGCGCCTCCGACGGGCACATGAACGTGGCGCCGATGCCCGCACGCACCAGACCGATCGCGTTGGCCCGGGGCCACACCTCCTCGGCGATGCGCGGAGTGAAGCCCGCCGACAGGCAGGCCGCGAGGATCCGGTCGTAGAAGCCCGGATTGAGCGACCGCGGAAAAAGCACGAGCGGCGTCCCTTCGAGCCGGCGCAGGTGGACCGTGCGACGGCCCGCCAGGGGATGGTCCGCGGGCAACAGCACGCCGTTGCGCTCCCGCAGGAGTTCGCGCACCTCGAGGCCCGGCGTCGCCGCGTCGGGGTGGAAGAAACCGCACGTCATCTCGCCCGCGCGCAACGCCGGGAGCTGCGCCGCGGTGGGCGACTCGTGCAGCTCGACGCGGATACCCGGGAACCTCCGCTGGAATTCCCGCAGGATGCCGGGCAGCACGGTCGCCATCGCCAGCCCGGTGAACGCGACCCGCACCTGGCCGACCTCTCCCTCCGCGAGCGCGTGCAGCTCCGCCGGCAGCGCGCCGAGCGTGCGCAGGAGCGGTTCGATCCGATCGCGCAGCGCCACCCCGGCGGGCGTCAGCTCGACCGCGCGGCTCGTCCGGTTGAAGAGCGGCACGCCGAGGGACTCCTCGAGCCGGGCGACCTGTCGGCTCAACGCCGGCTGCGCGACCGCCAGCGCCTCCGCCGCCTTGCGGAAATGCAGGCGGCGCGCCACCTCGCGGAAGTACACGAGGTGGCGGAGCTCGAAGCCGAACTGATACTCGCGAGGCATCAATCCGGATGCAGGAAGTATTTCCCCGGCATGGCAAGTCCGTGCTAGTCTCCCGCGCAGCCAACGAAAACCGCCCGCCGCCACCCCTCTCTCCATGGCAAAGACACTCTTCCGGAAAGTCTGGGACGCCCACGCCGTCCGCACCCTCGCCAACGGGCAGACGCAGCTCTTCATCGGCACGCACCTCATCCACGAGGTGACCAGCCCGCAGGCCTTCGGGATGCTGCGCGACCTCGGGTTGGGCGTCGCCTTCCCGCACCGCACGTTCGCCACGGTCGACCACATCGTGCCGACCGACCAGTTCGCCGAGCCCTATGCCGACGGCCTCGCGCAGGCGATGATGGACGAGTTGCGGAAGAACTGCGCCGAGCACGGGATCACGTTCTTCGATCGCGGGACCGGGCGACAGGGGATCGTCCACATCGTCGGCCCCGAGCAGGGGATCACCCAGCCGGGCACGACCATCGCCTGCGGCGACTCCCACACCTCGACCCACGGCGCCTTCGGTGCGGTCGCCTTCGGGATCGGCACGACCCAGATCCGCGACCTGCTCGCCACCCAGACGATGGCGATGGGTTCGTTGAAGGTCCGGCGGATCAACGTCGACGGCGCCCTCGCGCCCGGGGTCTACGCCAAGGACGTGATCCTCCACATCATCCGCACGCTCGGGGTCAACGGCGGCACGGGCTACGCCTACGAGTTCGGCGGCGAGGTCTTCGACGGCTTCTCGATGGAGCAGCGGATGACGGTCTGCAACATGTCGATCGAGGGCGGCGCGCGCGTCGGCTACGTCAATCCCGACGAGACGACCTTCGCCTACCTCAAAGGCCGGCCCTACGCGCCGAAGGGCGCGGAATGGGACGCGGCGGTCGCGCGCTGGCGCGCCGTCGCGAGCGATCCCGACGCCGTCTACGACGATGTCGTCGACCTCCGCGGCGAAGACATCCCGCCGACGGTGACCTGGGGCATCAATCCCGGGCAGGCGATTTCGATCGACGAGGACGTGCCGTCGGTCGAGACCGCCGACGCGGACGATCGCGCCTCGATCGCCGAGGCGCTCGAATACATGAAGCTGCCGCCGGGCGCCCCGATCAAGGGCACGCGGATCGACGTCGCGTTCCTCGGGAGCTGCACCAACGGCCGGCTGAGCGACTTCGTCGAGGTCGCGAAACACCTGAAGGGCCGCCGCGTCGCCCCCGGAGTCAAGGCGATCGCCGTGCCGGGATCGCAGGGCGTGGGTGTCCTCTGCGCCGAGCTCGGGCTCGACAAGGTCTTCCGCGAGGCGGGTTTCGAGTGGCGCGAGGCCGGTTGCTCGATGTGTCTCGCGATGAATCCCGACAAGCTCGTCGGCGATCAACTCTGCGCCAGCTCCAGCAACCGCAACTTCAAGGGCCGGCAGGGCAGCCCGACCGGGCGCACCATCCTGATGAGCCCGCTCATGGTCGCCGCCGCCGCCGTCGAGGGGCGCGTCAGCGACGCCCGCGAGGTCTTCGGCGTGCACGAGCTCGCCGGGGCCTGAAACGACCCGCGACCTCAATCGCTTTCCCTCCATGGCCCTCGCAAAGATCACCGAAATCCGCGGCGCCGCGGTCCACGTCGGCGGCGATGACATCGACACCGACCGCATCATCCCCGCGCGCTTCATGAAGTGCGTCACGTTCGACGGGCTGGGGGAGTTCCTCTTCCACGACGTCCGCCGGAATCCCGACGGCACGCCGCGCGCGCATCCGCTCGACGATCCGCGCCATGCCGGCGCGACGATCCTCGTCTCCGGGGCGAACTTCGGCTGCGGCAGCTCCCGCGAGCACGCCCCGCAGGCGATCCACCGGCACGGTTTCCGCGGGATCATCGCGGAATCGTTCGCGGAGATCTTCTTCGGCAACTGCACGACGCTCGGGATCCCGTGCTTCAGCGTGAGCCGCGGTGATCGCGAGGCCCTCGCCGCCGCCATCGGGGCCGATCCCGGGCTCGAGGTGGTGATGGATGTGCGCGCCCTCGAGGTCCGCGCCGGCGCGCTCACCCTCCGGGCGGCGCTCCGCTCCTCCGCCCACAGCGCCCTGCTCGCCGGGCAGTGGGACCCGATCGGCGAACTGCTGGAGGGGGGGACCGCGATCCGCGACACCGCCCGTCGCCTCGCCTACGTCGGGGCCTGAGCGGCGACGGTCCGGGGTACGGAATTGCGCGCGTGCGCGGCCGGTCCATCCTGCCGCGATGCCACGCAACCTTCGCACGATCGTCACCTCGGTCCTGATCACGCTCGTGATCGTGGTGGTGCTGCAGAACCTTCGCGGCGCCACGATTCGTTTCATCGTTTGGGACGTTTCGATGCCGCTGGCGCTGCTGCTCGGCCTCACCTTCGCGGCCGGCGGGTTGACGGGCTGGCTC
>DAIPIQ010000244.1:3288-4096 GCA_036770745.1 Opitutaceae bacterium
CGGCGACGGCCAGATTGCCGGCGTGGTGCGAGGGAAGATCGAAGTCGAAGCGATCCAGCAGCGGCCCTTGCTCGATCGCCGCCAGCAATGGGACGCTCCAAGCGATCAGCCGCTTGTTGGGCGAACGTACGCCCCCACTGCAACCGACGGGAAACCCGCCGCGTCAACCGAGAGCGTTCTTGCGCGGAGGTGGTCGGGAGGCTGAGGTTTGGTCGGTTTCCGGGCCGCCTTCGACGGTCGCCCGCGAGTCCGGCCACGTTCTCGTGTTTCGCGCCTTCATGGTCTTCTCCTCGTTTCGTCTCCCGTCACGCAGCGCCGCGTGCCTGCTCGCCGCGGCGTTGTTTCTGGGCGGTTGCCTCGCGCCGCCGCGCTCGCGGCTCGACGCCCGCCGGCTTCCGTCGGCTCCGGACGCGTGGGCCGTCGCCCCGGCCCCGGCCGGCGACTTCGAGCCGCTCGCGTGGGTGGAGGCGTTCAACGATCCCCGCCTCGAGGCTCTGGTGCGCGAGGCGCTCGAGGGCAACTTCAGTCTCCGTGCCGCGCTCAGCCGGCTCGAGGCCGCGGAGCAGACCGCCGTCCTCGAGGGCGCTGGGCGCTGGCCCGGCCTCTCGATCGGCCACTCGGGCGCCCGGGCGAAGCGCAACACCTCCGACGGCACGGTGCGCACCGCGGCGGTGACGGACACGTTCGCCCTCACCGGGCGGGTGAGTTGGGAGCTCGATCTCTGGGGCCGCCTGCGCGACACCGCCCGCGCGGGCCTCGCCGACTACGAGGCCTCGGTCGAGGACCTGCGCTCGGCCCGGCTCGCCCT
>DAIPIQ010000070.1:0-17581 GCA_036770745.1 Opitutaceae bacterium
CCGAAACCGGTGAGGCGCGCGATCTCGGTCAGGGTCTTGTCCGAGTTGATCAGCAAAGTCTTCGCGCCCTCCAGCCGGACCGTGCGCAGGTAGTCGAAGACCGTCTGCCCCGTGACGCGGCGGAAGACGCGGGCGACGTGCTCCTCGCTCCGGCGCACGTGCCAGGCGATCTCGGCCAGGGTGAGCGAGCGCGCATGATTGCGCAGGAGAAACTCCTTCACCTGATTGATCATCGGAGCCTGGGCGTCCACCCCGGCCGGCGCGGGCTGCGAACGCTCGTGCACGAGACGTGCGATCAAGACGACCAGGTTGGTGCTCAACGCACGCACCCGGTGGCGGATGCCCGGATGATGCCCTTCGGCCTCCCGGCGGATGGCGCGCAGGATCTCCTGCATGGGGGCCGTCAGTGCGCCAGGCAGATGGCGTACCTGCTGGAAGTGATGGCGCACGAAGGCGTTCAGGTCCGCCTCTGGATTTCCTGGTTTGGGCCTTGCAGACCGTCGGTCGCCCGGCGCTGCCAGCGGGGGCAGCGCGAATGCGATCTTGAGCAGATGCAAACGCGGCGACTGCCGGGGCCGGTCAGCCCGGTAGTGCTGGGTGCAGCGCCGCGGTACGACAAGCACATCGCCGGCCGCGATCTGGAACGAGCCCACCCCGTCGATCTCGCCGGTGCAGTCACCTTGGAGATAGAACAGGATCTTTCGTTCCTGATTCAGAAACGAGACCTCCCCACCGGCCGGAATCACAACTCCGATTTCCGACACGGCCGAGAACGGCGGCCCCAGCCGCTCGACGGAATGGAAGGTCATCGCCACGGAAGATCAATGATGGACAATTCTTATCAGGGGCAACCATAGACGTCGACGGCCGCCATCGGTAGGATGAGGACCGTTACTTCCCGAGCCGCCACCGAGCCGAGGTCAATCCCAGCCAAGCCGGCGCCAGCTCCGCCCCCCCCGTCCGCGCTCCTCATCTCCTACCCTGGTTTTCCCCCTGACTCGATGAAACCATACCTTGTTCTTGGTCTTGCCCTCGGCGCCTTGCTGCCTCGCGCCCTTCACGCTCAATCCACCCTGCCCCCGACTCCACCATCGCAGGCGGAAGATGCCGATGCGATCGAGCTGTCGCCCTTCACCGTCCAGGCCTCCTCCGACCTCGGCTACGAAGCCAGCGAATCACTCGCCGGCACCGGCCTGCGCACCAAGCTCACCGACATGGGCGCGTCGGTTTCCGTGGTGACGGCCAGGTTCCTCGAGGACACCGGCTCCACAAACCTGCGCGAGTTGCTGGTCTACCAGACGAACATGGAGACCACCGGCTTCGGCGGAAACCTTTCGGGCACGGATCCCGCACCCGGCGGCGTTTCCGGCGAGCCCAGCCTGAGCAGCGGCCCGGCCGGCACGCGGGTGCGCGGTCTCGCCGAGGCGACGCAGGCGCGGAACTTTTTCCGCAGTCCCGTCCCGATGGACGCCTACAACACCGACCGCGTGGAGATCAACCGAGGCGCGAACGCCCTGCTCTTCGGCGTCGGGAGCCCGGCCGGCATCATCAACACCTCCACCACGGCGGCCGACCCGGGCACGTCGGCCGGAAGCCTCGATCTTTCCGGCGGAAGCCACGGTGCGTGGCGCAGCGTGCTCAAATACAACCATGTCCTGCTCCCCAACGAGCTCGCGGTGCGCGTGGCCGCGGTGCGCGGCGAGGAGAAATACCAACAGAAGTTCGCCTTCACCGAAACGGACCGGCGCTACGTCGCCGCCGCCTGGGATGTCAGCGCCCTGCGCAAGCGTGGTATCCTGGCTTCCACCACCCTGCGCGCCTCCTACGAGCAGGGGGAGATCGCGTCCAACCGCCCGCGCACGCTCACGCCCTCTGATCGTCTCTCCTCGTGGTTCTCATCCACGCTGCCGGACAACCTCGAGGCGCTCGGAGCCCGCGAGAAGGTCGCCTACGACCCGCGAACCGGGCCCTTCAACGTCTTCAACCGGGCGACCGGCACCGCCACGATCGGCGTGATCGAGAACGTGAACCGCTCGCCCACCATCTTCTTTCAGGATGCCAACGCGACCACGCCCCGCGACAACATCCCCACAAGCACGACCGGTCAGGTGGTGTTCGGCCGACCGATGGTCTCGAACAACGTCTTCTACCCATCGACCGGACGCACGGGCATCGCCGTCGCCGCGTATGCCCGCGAGATGAGTCGGGTGCGCACCGACTACGGCCTGCCCGACGGCGCCTTCTACACCTCCGAGAATCTGAAAGATCCCGGCATCTTTGACTTTTTCAACAATACGCTGGTCGGCCCGAACTCGGAGGGCCTGGCCAACCTCGAGGTCCTCGATGTTTCGCTCGAACAGTTGCTGTTTGAGCGGAAGGCCGGCTTCGAGATCGCCTACAGTCGCCAGCAGTGGGACGAAGGCCTGCAGAGCCTGCTCCCGCAGTCCTCTCCCTACATCTCCGTCGATGTGAACACCCACATGTGGACCGGAGAGGCGAATCCGAATTTCGGAAGGCCCTTCATCTCGACCGCCGGACGCGCCACCTACAACGAGGTGGAGACCGACACGCTGCGCGCCAAGGCGTTTTACGAGCTCGACCTGAACGAGCGGATATCGGGCCGGCCGGGCTGGATTCTCGGCCGCCACATCCTCTCCGGCCTGGCGCAACGCGAAACGCTCCTGACCGACAACCGCGGCGGCGGCTCGGTCCACTACACGCCCGATCTCTGGACGAACGGCAACAACCAGGCCCGCACGGCCGGACAGAGCAAACAAATCGTCACTTGGGTCTACCTCGGGCCCTCGCTCGCAAACTCCGACACTCCCTCGGGCGCCAACATCTCCGGCCTGCGCCGGAATCTGCTGAACTACCACGACGCGATCAACGGACAAGGGGTTGTGATCGCGCGCCTGCCCGCGCCCACTGCCGGCGTCGCCGCCCAGCCCGCCCATGCGCCCTCTACCCAGGCGCTCACGGTGCTCCGCGAAAACCGCGAGGTCACCAACACCGCCGGCTTTGCCGCCCTGAGCGAGCGCACCTTGGACTCGCGGGCGTTCACGCTTCAAAGCCACTGGTTGGGCGATCATCTGGTCTCCACCGTCGGCTGGCGCAAAGAGGAGTCTTCCATCCTCACGGTAAATGCTCCTTTCGACTCCGGCGGCGAGGGGTACGTGCGCGTGGACAGCCCGACCTACACCTTGACCAACCCGGCCCTCACACCACAGGAATTCGAGCAGACGCTCTTCGCCTGGAGCACCGTGCTCAAGGCTCCGGAAAAATGGGCGCGACGCCTGCCCCTGGTCTCCGCCGTCAATCTCTACTACGGCGAGTCCGAGAACTTCAGCCCTCCCGACCGCCGGACGGTCGATACTTTCCGCAATGAGATCGCTCCGCCAAACGGCATCACCAAGGAAGCGGGCATCCATCTCGAAGCCCTCCAGGGTCGGGTCTCCATCCGCCTGAATCATTTCGAGACCACCCAGACCGGCAGTTTCAACGACCGCGTGGGCAACATCCCGGCCGCGATCATCCAGATGCAGTCCCAAGCCTACGGCATGGTGCGCAACGGCAGTCTCCCTGACGGCGGCGGCGGATTTCCCGTCGGCTACATCGCTCCGCCCCAGGAGTTGCTCGACACCTTCGCCGTGCAAATCCAGCCCGGCGGAAACCTGGTCAGCACCAACCCGGGCGTGCGCGACACCAGCGACTTCGTGAGCGAAGGCAAGGAGATCGAGGTGATGTTCCGACCCGCCCGCGGTCTGTCGTTCATTGTGAACGTCTCCCAACAGAAGTCCGTTCGCAGCAACACCGGCGCCTCCGTCCGCAGGCTGCTCTTCGAGACGCCGACCTCCACCGGCCAGCCGCTCGCCGTCGAGTGGCTGAAGCCCTGGGCGCTCCAGATTCCCCTGAACGCGGGCGCCCTCGGCAAGGAGGGAACGAACGACATCAACCTCCTCGCAAACAACTTCCAGCGGCTCGCGCTCAATGTCTTCAACGTCGCAGCCTCGGCGGACGGCGCCCCGGTGCAGGAGTTGCGCAAGTGGCGCGCCAACTTCGTCGGCAACTACCAGTTCCAAGGCGAACGCTTGAAGGGCTTCGGTCTCGGAGCCGGCGTCCGCTGGCAGGACAAGGCGGCCATCGGCTTTCCCGTGGAGACCTTCGAAGCCGACCTCAGCCCCTCCGATGGCATCGACGAACTCAGCGACATCCGGATCTCCGACGTGCGCAACCCCTTCTTCGGCCCCACTGAAACGCGCTTCGACGCGTGGCTCTCCTATTCGACGAAGCTCTTCAACGACAAGGTGCCCGTGAAGATCCAGCTCAACGTCCGCAATCTGTTCACGAACAATGAACTCGTCCCGGTCGTGATCAACCCCGACGGGCAGGTCGCGGTATGGTCGATCGCCGAGGGCCGCAGGTTCACGCTCTCGACGAAGTTCTCGTTCTGAGGCGGAAGGACCCGAGGAAGGTTGCAACGATGGACTCCCACTGGCGTGCGTTCACGGGGATCGTGGCCTGCCTCGTGGCCATGGACTCATTACCGTCCGCCGGCTACGCCGCCTCATCAGGTGCGACGCGGCTGTCTGGCGAGCCCTTGGTCCTTGAGGGCGGTCTGCGCATCGCGCTGGTGGAATCCCACTCCGCGATTGCGGCGGCGGCCGCCGACCTCGCCGCCGATCTGGGGCGGGTTCTCGGTGCGGTGGGGAAGGTCGTGCGCGGGCCCTCTGCGCCGATTGTCCTGAGCCTCGACCCCGAACTCGGCGGTCCGGAAGCGTGGCGCGTCGTGATCGCACCGGACCGCGTCGCCATCGCCGGCAGCGATCCGCTGGGCCTGGTGTACGGCATTTATGCCTTCAGCGAACGTTGCCTCGGGGTCGATCCGTTCTGGTTCTGGAAGGGCATGGCGCCGGAACGACACGAGCGCATCGAACTTGCACCGCAGACGTTCGCCTCTTCACCGGCCAGGTTCCGCTACCGCGGCTGGTTCATCAACGATGAGGACCTGCTCACGGAGTTTGGCACCAGCGGAGGACCGCGGACCATTGACTATCCCTTCTACCATCAGGTGATCGACTACGAGATGGCGGAGCGGATCTACGAGGCGCTGCTGCGCCTCGGCGGCAACCTGATCATCCCCGCTTCGTTCGTGGACATCCTCAACCCGCCCGAGGCCGAGCTCGTGCGCCGCGCGGCCGCGCGCGGCCTGCACGTCTCGCAGCACCATGTCGAGCCGATGGGCGTGAGTCATTTCGGCTACGAGAACTTCTGGCGCGCGCGTGGCGAGACGAAGTCGTTCCGCTACTCCGTCGATCCCGAATCGGTGCGCACGGTCTGGCGCGCGCACGCACAGAAATGGCGCGAGATCGCCGGCGACCGCGTGGTCTGGCAGCTCGGCATGCGCGGCCGCGGCGACCGCCCGATCTGGATCGACGATCCCGACATCAACCCGACGACGGGCGGCGAGTTCATCTCCCGCGCCATGGCCGATCAGGCGGAGATCGTCCGCTCGGTCGATCCACGGCCGAACCCGCCCATGACCTCGACCCTCTTCCTGGAGGGCGCGGAATTGATGGCCGCCGGTGCGCTGCGCTTCCCCGCCGGGATGACGGTCGTCTTCGCTGATCACGGGCCTACGCAGGAGATGCAGCAGGACTTCAAGACCGCGCCGCGGCTGCCGGAGTATCGCTACGGTTTCTACTATCACGCGGCCTTCTGGCGCCGGGGTCCCCATCTCGTCCAGGGAATGGATCCCGCAAGGATGCACCGCGTCTTCGGCCAGCTCGAGGCGAAGGGCGACACGCACTACGCGATCATCAACGTCTCCAACGTGCGCGAACACGTGCTGGGCGCGCACACCTTCATCCGCACCGCGCTGCACGGCGCGCGCCGCCCGCTCGAGGAGACGCTCGCCGAGTTCGCGCCCGCGGAGACCCTGCCCTTCATGCGCGCCTTTCACGACGCCCTCGTGCAGGGACGGGACGGTGTCTGGCTGCAGGACGGCGACTGCGTCGAGCTGGCGGAGATCTTCCTGCGCACGCCCGACCGGGCGGAAGCGCTGGCGACGATCCGCAAGCGCGTCGATCCGGAGAAGATGAACCGCGCCGCGGCGCGGTTCGACGAGCTTTCCTCCGCCGGCGACCTCGAAGCCGTGCCGGCGCGCTGGCGCGGCTGGACGCGCGACTACTACCTCGTGCAGGGAAGCCACCTCGCCGCGCTTTATCGTGCCGCGGCGGCGCTCGCCCGCGACGAACCGGCGGAGGCGGCGCGCCACGTCGAGCGCGCGCTGGAAATCCGCGCTCCGCTCGCCACCGGCCCGTGGGCGGGCTGGTACGTCGGCGACAAGAAGGCGAACTGGCCCGACGTGCTGCGCCGGCTGCGGGCAAGCACGCGCTCGGATGAGAGCGGGGATATCCGCCGCGGTCCGGGGGGCGTACGCGCCCCGCGTGGCTCGCAACACGGGAGCGTCCCGCCCGAACCAACGATCACGTGGTGCGCCTGCGTTTCCGATAAACCTTCGCCCAATCCGGTCGGCGGGACGCCGACCGGAGGACGCGGGACGCGTGCGCTCTCCGGACCGACGCTCACCGGACTCGTTATTTTATGACTTGGAAACACGCTCTCTCTTTCCCTGCCCTGGCTTTCGTGCTCGCCGCCCCGGCCTCGACCGTCGCGGCCGCCATCGACCTGCCCGTGCTCGGCAAGGTCCGGCCGCGCGCGGCCTCCGAGATCGCCTCCTCGCCGTGGTCGATCGGCGGTGAGACGCTCGACCGCGACTTCACCGTCTACGAGCACTACAAGGAACACCTCGGCCCGCT
Source organism: Opitutaceae bacterium (assembly GCA_036770745.1). Lineage (GTDB taxonomy): Bacteria > Verrucomicrobiota > Verrucomicrobiia > Opitutales > Opitutaceae > DAIPIQ01. Next base: position 6,819 of record DAIPIQ010000070.1, read on the forward strand.
CGGCGCGAAGGGCATCCGCCTCCAGGCCGGTTGGGCGAAATGCGAACGCTCGCCCGGCGTCTACACCTTCGAGTGGCTCGATGCGGTCATTGACGACGCCGTGGCCCGGGGCCTGCGCCCCTGGCTGGAGTTCAACTACGGCAACCCCGCGTATCCGGGTGGCGGTGACACCGGCCTCGGTGGCGGCTTCCCGTCGTCGCCGGAGGCGCTCGCCGCCTGGGACCGCTGGATGCGTGCGCTCGTGCTCCGCTACCGGGACCACGTCCGTGAGTGGGAGGTCTGGAACGAGCCCGACATCAACAACCGGGGCACGGCCACGGTGGAGGCCTACCTCGACCTCTACGTGCGCACGGCCTCGATCGTGCGTGAACTCCAGCCGGAGAGCCGGCTCTACGCCCTCGCCCTCGCGCACGACGCCGACTACGCCGAAGCGTTCCTCTCCATCCTGAAGACCCGCGGTCGCCTCGATCTGGTGGATGCCGTCACCATCCACGGCTACCCGCGCAACCCGGACGAGATTCCGCTCGTCGGCCGCCTCCGCGACTTCATCGCCACGCTCGGCCGCGACATCCGGATCCGGCAGGGCGAGACCGGCGCTCCCTCAGGTTACCAGACGCACTTCGCGCTCCGCGGCATCAGTTGGACGGAGAACACCCAGGCGAAATGGAACCTCCGGCGCATGCTCGCCCATCACGCCGCGGACGTGCCGTTCAATCTCTTCTCCATCTCCGACATGCACTACACTCAGGGGACGAACACCACCGGCGAGGCGGACGGCGTCCTGCGCATGAATCACAAGGGGCTCCTCGCCACGAACCCCGATCAGACGGTCTCGCACCGCAAGCTCTCCTACTTCGCGGCGCAAAACGTGTTCAGCATCTTCGACGACACCGTGCGGCGTCTCGCAGAGTATCCGTTCACCACCACCGCGCTCCGCGCCGTCGCACTGACGGGCTACGAGAAGCAGGGCGGTGGACAGATCGTCGCCTTCTGGTTCAACGACGCGCCGCCCGGCGAGGCCGACGGCCCCACGCTCGTCGAGATCACCCTGCCGAAGGGGCGGTTCACCGAGCCGGTGCTCGTCGATCTGCGGACGAGTACGGTTCACGTGCTGCCGGCCGAACACCGGAGCGGGGGCGCCGAGGGCGTCGTCTTCCGGCAGACGCCCGTCTACGACTCGCCCATGCTCATCGCGGAGCGCGCCGCGATTCCGCTCGTTCCGGCGCGATGATCCTCGCCGACTTCCTGCCGACCCGGCGCGACCGTTCGTGGGACTTCGCCCGGCAGGCGGGCGTGACGCACGCCATCGCCCGCTGCCATCCGCGAGACACCGGGCTGCCGCCGCCGTGGGACATCGACGCGCTCCGCACCGTGCAACAACACTTCCGCGAGTCCGGGCTCACGCTCCACGGGCTGGAGGGTGATGCCTTTGACATGCAGCGGATCAAGCTCGGGCGCGACGGGCGCGACGAGGATCTGGAGAACTACCGCCGCATGCTGGCGAACATGGGCGAGCTCGGGATTCCGCTGCTCTGCTACAACTTCATGGCCACGCTCGGCTGGCTGCGCACCGACACGCACGTGCGCATCCGCGGCGGAGCCTCGAGCACGCGCTTCCAGCTCGCGGCGCTCGACCCGGAGCCGGTGGCCGGGGCGGATCGCGTCTCCGAGCCGCGGCTTTGGGACAACTACGAGCATTTCATTCGCGCGGTGCTTCCGGCCGCGGAACGCGCCGGCGTGCGCATGGGCCTGCATCCGGACGATCCGCCGCTCTCGCCGCTGCGCGGCGTGGGGCGCATCTTCTCCTCGCCGGCGGCGATCGCGCGCGCACTCGCCCTGAGCGATTCGCGTGCGCACGGGCTCACCTTCTGCCAGGCCAACTTCCGGTTGATGGGCGCGGACCTCGAGACCGCGGTCCGCGACTTCGCCCCGCGCATCGTGTTCGTCCACTTCCGCGACGTCGCCGGCACGGCGAACGACTTCACCGAGACCTTCCACGACGACGGCCCCACCGACATGGCGGCGATGCTGCGCCTCTATCACGAGGTCGGCTTTCGCGGTCCGATCCGCGTGGATCATGTCCCGTCCCTCGCGGGCGAGGAGGAGCTTCCGCACGGCTACGCCCACCTCGGCCGGCTTTTCGCGATCGGCTACATGAAAGGCATCCTCGATGCCTCGGGGATCGACCATCGATGAACAACTCCTCTGGAAACGACGGCCCCCTGCAAAGGGAGGCGAAGATGATGAAGCTCGAGAAGCTCATCGCCTCGCGCGAGAGCGTGTCGCAGGCGGCCTTCCCCGTGCCGTTGGCGGAGCTGCTCGCTCGTTACGAGCAGCTCTACACCGGCGCGATCAGCGACGTGCTGCGCGAGCATGCGCTGCTCGACCAGAGCATCGGCCATCTCATCCCGCTGCGGCCGGAGCGCACCATCGCGGGGATCGCCTTCACCGTGAAGAGCGCACCCAACGTGAAGATCACCGGCGAGCTGACCTTCCGCACGCAGATGCTGGAGGAGATGCCGGCCGACGCCTTCGTGGTCTGGGACACCAGCAACGACGAGAAGGCCACGCTCTGGGGTGGCGTCATGACCGCCACCGCGGTCGGCAGGGGCATCCGCGCCGCCCTGATCGACGGCGGCATCCGCGACACGCGGCAGATCCTCGAGAAGGACTTCCCCGTCTTCTACCGGCACCGCATCCCCAACGGCAGTCTCGGCCGCTGCCTCATCACCCATTACCAGACGCCGATCCTGATCCGCGGCGTCCTGATCAAGCCCGGCGACGTCGTCCTCGGCGACATCGACGGAGTGGTCGTCGTGCCGCGCGAGATCGCCCACGACGTGCTCCTGCGCGCCGAGGAGATCCGCAGCAACGAGAAGAAGATCTTCGGCTGGGTCGCCGAGGGCCGGAGCGTCCGCGAGATCACCGACCAGGGCGGATACTTCTGAGGACGGAAAACCACGAATGGACACGAATGCACACGAACGGATTAGAACCACGGATTCGTGTGCATTCGTGTCCATTCGTGGTTCAAGACTGATCGCCTCCGCATCCTGATGCACCTGCAAGCCGTCGATTACGCACTGCTCGCCGCCTACATGCTGCTGATGGCGGCGGTCGGGAGTTTCTTCGGATGGTTCGTGAAGGACGCGGCCGGCTACCTCAAGGGCGGCAACACCGTCCCGTGGACGATCGCGGGCGTGAGCAACTTCATGTCGATGTTCAGCACCTTCGTGTTCGTCGCCTACGCGGGCATCGCCTACGAGCACGGACTGGTTTCGATAGTCGTCTTCTGGTCCACCGTGCCGCCCTGCCTCCTCGCCGCCGGATGGCTCGCGGCGCGCTGGCGGCGCGCCGGCCTCACGACGCCGGTCGAGTACCTCGAACAGCGCTTCAATCTCGGCGTGCGGCAGCTCTTCTCCGGGCTCGGGCTGCTCATGCGTTTCCTCGACAACGCCGTGCGGCTCTACGCCTCCGGGCTGTTCCTCTCCACCGTCACGCCGCTGAGCCTGCCCGAGGCGGTGCTCGCCTCCGGCTGCTTCATCACGCTTTTCACCATGATCGGCGGGCTCTGGGCCGTGACCGTGCTCGACACGATCCAGTTCATCGTGCTGATGCTCGCCACCCTCATCCTCGTGCCACTCAGCCTGGAGGCGGCCGGCGGCTTCGCCGGGATCGCCGCTGCCGCGCCGAAGCACCTCGACTGGTTCAACGGACCGAAGGGCGCGCCGCTCTGGCTGCTCGCCTACTACCTGCTCGTCCTTCTCAAGTACAACAGCAACTGGGCCTTCATCCAGCGGCTCTACGTGGTGCGCGACGAACCCGCGGCGCGGCGCGTCGGCCTGCTGAGCGCGCTGCTCTTCCTCGTATCGCCCGTGATCTTCCTGCTCCCGCCGCTGGCCGCACGCGCGGTGCTGCCGGATCTCGCCGACCCCGAGCAGGCCTACGTCGCGATCTGCGCGCACCTGCTCCCCGCGGGAATGATGGGCCTGATGCTGGCGAGCATGTTCTCCGCCACGATGTCGTCGCTCAACTCGGAGTTCAACGTCATGGCCGCGGTGCTCACGAAGGACCTCTACCAGCGTTTCATCCGGCCCGAGGCGGACGACCGCCACCTCGTCTGGATGGCGCGGGCGACGACCGTGGGCATCGGCGCGACCGTCACGTTCGGCGCGATGTTCGTGGGCGGCTTCGGTGGCGCTTTCGAGGCGAACAAACTCTTCGCGAGCGTGTTCGCCGTGCCGCTGGCGGTCCCGCTGATCTTCGGGCTGCTCTGGCGACGGCCGGGCGCCGTCGGCGCGCTGCTTTGCGCTCTGCTCGGCTCCGCCCTCGCCGCACTGCTGCACTTCACCGAGCTGCTGAACTGGGAAACGGCGACGCCATTGGTTGTCGCCGCGTGCTTCGCGCTCTTCGTCCTACCTCGGGCGCGCGGTCCGCGCGCCTCGGCGGACGCGTTCTTCTCCCGCCTCGGGCGACCGCTGGGCCGGACGGAGATCCCCCGACTCGACCCGCGCTTCGGCACGGCGCTGGGCCGGCTCTTCGCGCTTTCGCTCCTCGTTTCAGGCGGCTTCTTCATCGCCGTCAGCCTCTTCGCCATCACGACGACCGGCGGCCGGCTCGCCCTCGTCGCCGGACTCGTCTGTGCGCTCTTCGGCGGGTGCTTGTTCTTCCGCCATCGGCTCCCGCCTGCGACCTTGGCAGGACGCAAACCTTCCGCATCCGCACCATGACTTCCCTCGGTTTCAACGAAGACTTCCTACTCCGCTCGCCCCTCGCCCGTCGCCTCTATCACGAGGCGGCCGCGCCGTTGCCGATCCTCGACTACCACTCGCACCTGCGGGCGGAGGATCTCGCGACCGACCGGCGCTTCGCCGACCTGACCGAGCTCTGGATCGAACCCGATCAATACAAGCATCGCGCCATGCGGCTGCTCGGCGTGCCGGAGCGGTGCATCACGGGGGATGCGCCGGCGCGCGAAAAGTTCGACTGCTGGGCTGCGGCCCTGCCGCAAACGCTCGGCAACCCGCTCCACCACTGGAGCGCGCTTGAGCTGCACCGGCGTTTCGGCATAGCCGAGCCGCTCGATCCGTCGACCGCCGGCGCGGTCTGGGAGCGAACGACCGTCGCCCTGCGTCAGCCGGCGCAACACGCGCGGGGCCTGCTCGCCGCCGCCAACGTGGAGGCCGTCTGGACCTCCGACGGATGGCTCGACGACCTCGCCGCACACCGTGCCCTCGCCCGGAGTGGCTTCGGGCCGCGCGTCCTGCCCTCCCTCCGCGCCGACGAGGCGCTCGCGATCGACGAGCCGGGATTCCGCTCCTGGCTGGGCCGGCTCGGCGCCGCCACGGGCGGTGAGGTGAAGGACCTCGATGGATTCCTCGCCGCACTCGGCGCCCGGCTCGACGTCTTCGCCGCGCACGGCTGCACCATCGCGGATCACGGCCTCGACCGGCTCGACTTCCCGCGCGCGGACGAGGGCGCCGCCGCGGACACGCTCGCCCGCGCGCGGACCGGGGCCGCTCCGGACGCCGCCGGCGCGCGCGCCTTCCGCTCCTTTGTTCTCGCGTGGCTCGGCGCCGCCTACGGTCGTCGCGGGTGGGTCATGCAGCTCCATCTCGGCGCGCAACGCCGCACCAGCACCCGGCTGCGCCGCCTGGCCGGGAGGGCCGGCGGCTATGCGGCGATCGGCGCCGCGGCCGATGTCTCCGCACTCTGCCGGCTGCTCGACGAACTCGAGACGCGCGGCGCGCTGCCGCACACGATCCTCTACTCGCTCAACCCCGCCGACCTCGCTCCGCTGGCCGCGCTCACCGGCTCGTTCACCGAGGACGGCGTCGCGGGCAAGATCCAGCTCGGCCCTGCCTGGTGGTTCAACGACCACGCGCTCGGCATCCGCCAGCACCTCGACGCCCTCGCCCACACCGGCCTGATCTCGACCTTCATCGGGATGACGACCGACGCTCGCAGCCTGCTCTCGATGTCGCGGCACGAATACTTCCGCCGCGTCCTCTGCGACTGGATCGGCGCACAGGTGACCGCGGGCGCCTGGCCCGACGACTTCGAGGCGCTCGCGCGCTGCGTGCGCGGAATCGCCTGCGAAAACGCCCGCGCCTGGCTCCCCCTTCCCGTACCGTATCCGAACGATGAACACATCCTTCTTCCACGATAAGGTCGCCGTCGTCACCGGCGCCGGAGGCGTCCTTTGCTCCGCCATCGCCCGGCGCCTCGCGGCGCGGGGCGCCCGGGTCGCGCTGCTCGGGCGCACGCCCGCCACGCTGGAAACGGTGGCCGCCGGGATCCGCGCCGCGGGCGGCGTCGCGCTTCCCGTCGCCTGCGACGTCGTGGACGCGGCTTCGCTCGAACGAGCCCGCGCCGTCGTCGCCAGCGAGCTGGGCGCGCCGTGGTTCCTGGTCAACGGCGCCGGCGGCAATCAGGCCGGCGCCATCACCACCGCCACCGAGTTCGATCCCGCCGAGCTGACGCCGGACCGGCCCGACGATCTGCGCGGTTTCTTCAACCTCGATCCGGCGAAGGTGGACGCCGTCATCCGCGCCAACACCCTCGGCACGATCCTGCCGTCACAAGTCTTCGGCCGGGAGATGGCCGCGCTGCGCCGCGGGGTCGTCCTCAACTTCGGGTCGATGACCAGCTACCGCCCCATCACCCGCGTGCCCGCCTACGCCACCGCCAAAGCCGGCATCGTGGCGTTCACCGCATGGCTCGCGGCCTACCTCGCGCCCGCCGGCATCCGCGTCAACGGCGTCGCCCCAGGCTTCTTCGTCAACGAGCGCAGCCGCAAGATCCTGATGGAGCCCGACGGCTCCCTCTCGGTCCGCGGGGAGAACGTGATGCGCCACACGCCCATGCGCCGCTTCGGCGAGGCCGGCGAACTTCTCGGCGCCGTCGAGTGGCTGCTCGACGACGAGCGCGCCGCTTTCGTCACCGGCATCATGGTCCCGGTGGACGGAGGTTTCCTCGCTTCGCCAGGAGTTTGATGGACGCACCTCGAGTTGACGTCTCGCCGCCGGCGGGCAGAACTCCCGGACCGCCATGCCTGGCCCACGTCCGTCGTCGACCACGACCTCCGAAATCCGCCTCTGCTTTCACCGACTGGCGCATGCGCTGATCCTCGCGCTGTCGGGCACTTGCCCCGTCCATGCCGAAACTCCCTCGATCATCTGGCGGCTGGGCGACGGGAAGGGCGCGATGATCGCGGACGCCGTCGTCTCGCTGCATCCGCTCGACGGAGCGACTCCGGGCGAGGCGGCCGACCGGCCTCGGCGGACCGTGGAGATTTCGCAGCAGGATCTCATGTTCGCCCCGCCCGTCACGGTGATCCGGGTCGGCGAATCGGTGCTGTTTCCCAACCGCGACTCCGTGCAGCACCACGTCTACTCGCTCTCCAAACCGAAGCGGTTCGAGCTGCCGCTCTACGGCAACGAGGAGTCGAAGCTCGTCCGCTTCGATCAGCCCGGTGTGGTCCTGCTCGGCTGCAACATCCACGACTGGATGCAGTGCCACCTCGTCATCCTCGACACCCCGTATTTCGCGAAGACGGATCCGGGTGGCGAAGCGCGTCTCGAGGAGGTGCCGCCGGGCCGCTACCGCTCGGAGGTCTGGCATCCGCGCCTCGCCAAGCCGCTCGTCGGCGAACTCGCGGTCGAGGCCGGGACGCCCGTCGCAGTGCAGGAGCTCGTGCTCAAGCTGCGACCGGAACGCGGGACGCGCGCGGCGCCCGGCCGGCGCTATCCGTGAACCTCCGGCCCCGGCGCTTCCGCACCCGACTGCTTCTCGTGCTGCTCGGGCTGCTCGTAACGGTGCAGGGCGCCTCGTGGCTGATCGTGGCGACATGGATGCGCCGCACCATCCGCGACTCGATCGAGGAGAACCTCGTGCTCGGGGTCAATCAGCTCGATCGGCAGATCGCCGAACGCATGGGCGAACTCGCCGACAAGTCGCGCCTGCTCGCGGGCGACTACGCCCTGAGGCAGACGCTGCTGCTCACCGAGCATCTCGCGACGATCGGATCGGCGTTGGAGAGCTACCGCGAACGCCTCGGCGGGGCGCACTCGCGGGTGCGGGCGTCGCGCGTCGTCCTGATCTCGCCGGAGGGTGATCCGCTTGTCGCCACGGGAGGAGGTCTCGAGCCGGAGGATGCCGCGGTGTTTCGCGCGCTCGCCCGTCGGGCCGAGGACTCCGAAGAGTCCTTTCCGATGGCGCAGGGAAACGGACTCGTGGGCGGCACCCTGCACGGCGTGGTCGTGGTCCCGGTCTTCGCACCGCCCCCGGAGGTCGTCGCATGGATCGGCGTCGCGTTTCCGATCGACGGAGCGCTCGCCGCAGACATCAAGGCGGCCTCCCGGCTCGAGTTGAGTTTCCTGCGGCGCGATTCCGCCCGGCCGATCCTCGCCTCGACGCTCCCGCCAGACCGGGCCGCGGCACTCGTGGCGACGGAAGCGTTCGCCGGACTCCCCGAGGTGCTTGCGCCGGCGGGCGAGGACATCGCGGAGCTCCCGTTGGACGGCGAGAGGTTCCTCACGCTCTTCCGACCGCTGCACCTCGTCGAGGGGCCTTCGATCGTGGCCGCGCTCCAGAGATCGCTCGATGCCGAACTGGCGCCGCTGCGGTGGCTCCAGTCGCTGCTTCTCGGGACGGCGGGCGCGGGGTTGCTCATCGCCGCGCTCCTCGCCTCGCGCATCGCGCGCAAGGTGGGCGAGCCGGTCGCGGTCCTCGCTCATCACACGCGGATCGTCGCCGCCGGCGACTACGCGAAGCGCGTACGGATCGACGGGGCGGAGGAGTTCGAACAGCTCGCCGATGCCTTCAACTCGATGAGCGCGGGACTCGCCGAGCGCGATCGGGTGCGCGACCTGCTGGACAAGAACGTCTCGCCCGAGGTCGCCCAACGCCTGCTGCGGGACGGCGCGGCACTCGGCGGCGAGGAGCGGGAGGTCACCGTGCTGTTCTCCGACCTCGCGGGCTTCACCACCCTGTGCGAGACGATGGCGCCGCGGGAACTCGTATCCCTGCTCAACCGCTACCTCGAACGAATGGGCAGGGTCATCGAGGATGAAGGCGGTGTCATCGACAAGTTCATCGGCGATGCGATCATGGCGGTCTTCGGCGCGCCCCTCGACCAGGCGGACCACGCCCCGCGGGCGATGCGCGCGGCCCTCGCGATGCAGGTCGCGCTGGATACGCTCAACGTCGAGCTCGCCCTCGAGGGTCGCCCGCCGCTGCACTTCGGCGTCGGGATCAACACCGCTCCGGTCATCGCCGGCAACTTCGGCACGAGACGACGCCTCAACTATTCGGTCATCGGCGACGGGGTGAACATCGCGGCCCGACTCCAGGCGCTCACGCGAAAACCGGAGCTTGGCACGCGGATCCTTGCGAGCGCCGCCACCGCGGCGCGGGCGGCCTCCGGCATCCGCGCCCGACCCGTCGGCGAGTTCGTCCTCAAGGGCCGAAGCGGTGCGATCACGGCGTTCGCCATCGAGCCCGACACGGGCTGAGGCGCCCCCGCCGGCCCCGCGTCACCCGGACGGGGGCGCGACGAGGGCGCGCCATCGATACCAGGCGAACTTGATCACCTCGTTCTGGAGCGTGATCAGCCCGACCTCGCTGCACCACCAGCGGTCGACCTCGTAGTCCCGGGTCTCGGCCGCCACCACGTGGACCGTGGGTGCGACGCCCCCCGCGGCCTCCCGGGCGGCGAACACGGTGCGGAAGGTCCAGCGACTGCGGCGCGTGTGCAGGGGATCGGTGACGACGACGATCGAGCGGGCGGCGGTCTCGCGCGCCCAGTCGGCGACGACCACCGCCTCGTCCCACGTGCTCGCCACCGGCGCCTCGAGGAGGACCAGAGCGTCTTTCGGAACGCGGTTGGCGAAGAGCGTTCCAATTGCGTAGTCGAGTTCTGGAGACAGGAGCAGCGCCGCCGGATCCGCGCGGACGTCGGTAATGACGATCCGCTCCGCGACGCCTTCGTGGAACAGCTTCGCCGCGTGGTGGGGCCGGCTGAAGGTGCTGCCGGCAAGGATCACGATGGCGCCCGTCGGGCCGTCGCGAAGTTGCGCCGCGAGCGCGGGCGTCTCGTCGAGGGCCCAGCCCCGGCCGATCGCACGCAACAGCGGCGCGTGGAGCAGGACCAGCGCGAGGGCCCCGCCGAATCCGATCAGCCCGAACGCCGCCAGTCGACGCGTCATCAGGACCGGTAGGTGTTCACGACCTCGACGATCCGGTCGACCTGCGGGTCGGTCAAAGCGGGACTCAAGGGAAGACTCACGACCTCCCGATGGATCGCCTCGGTGACCGGAAGGTCGCGGACGTTCCACGCGGCGAAGCAGCGCTGCCGGTGGGGCGGCAGCGGGTAGTGGATGGCGGCCTGCACGCCTCCGCGGGCGAGGTGATCGACGAAGCCCTCGCGCTCGGCGACACGCACCACGAAAAGGTGCCAGACGTGGCCGCCCGGGTCTTCGGCATCCGCGGGGAGGCGCACCCTCGGGTTCCGGATCTCGTCGCGGTATCGCGAGGCGATGGCTCGTCGGCGGGCGTTCTCCCCATCGAGGTGCTTCAACCGCACGCGCAAGAAGGCCGCCTGCATCTCGTCGAGCCGGGAATTGGGACCTTGGAGCTCGTTGCGGTATTTCTCCCGTGAACCGTAGTTGCGGAGGACCGCGACGGTGTCGAGGAGCTCCTCATCGCCGGAGCCGACGGCGCCCGCGTCTCCGAGCGCTCCGAGATTCTTTCCTGGGTAGAAG
>DAIPIQ010000071.1:0-17523 GCA_036770745.1 Opitutaceae bacterium
TCGTGTGGTTGATGATGCCGGCGGGGCTGCCGAGTCCGAAGAGGGCGGCGTTGGCCGCGACCACAACCCACACGGCTACATGATGTGGCTGGCCGGCGGCGGCGTGAAACCCGGCAGCGTCGGCGCGACCGACGAGCTCGGCTACTACGCCGTGGACAACAAGATCCACCTCCACGATCTGCATGCCACGCTTCTCGCGCTCCTCGGCCTCGACCACGAGAAGCTCACCTACCGCTACGCCGGCCGCGACTTCCGCCTGACCGACGTCCACGGCCGCGTCGTCCGGGAGGTGTTCGCATGAGCACGATCCGGACAATCCAACCACGGAGACACGGGGGACACGGAGAAAGACCCAATCTGGGCCGGACCCTTCTCTGTGTTCTCTGTGCCTCCGTGGTTCAATCTCCGGCATTCGCCTCGGAGCTGCTGGAGAAACACACCTTCACCGACACTTCCGGAGGTTCGCTCCCGTATCGCCTCGCGCGTCCGGAGAAGGCCGCAGGCGGCGACGCACGCCTGCCGCTCGTCGTCGTGCTCCACGGCGCCGGCGAGCGGGGTGACGACAACGAGAAGCAGCTCCGCCACATGGTCCCGGTCTTCCTCTCGCCGGAGAACCGCACGCGGCATCCCTGCTTCCTCGTCGCACCGCAGTGCCCGCTCGACGCGAAGTGGACCGGCATCAACTGGCAGCAGGTTCCCCACGCGCCACAGACGCCCGAGCCGACCGAGCCGCTCCGGATGGTGCTGGCCTTGATTGAAAAGCTGGCGGCCGAACTGCCGGTCGATCGCGACCGCATCCATCTTGTCGGGCTCTCGATGGGCGGCTCGGGCGCGTGGGACTCGATCACCCGCCACCCGGAACGTTTCGGCGGCGCGGTGATCCTCTGCGGCGGCGCGGACGCGGCCGTCGGCCACCGCGCGGCGCGCGTGCCGGTGTGGTGTTTCCAAGGGGCGCTGGACGAGATCGTCGTGCCGGGTCTTTCGCGCAACATGATCGACGCGATGCGGCGCGCCGGCGGATCGCCCCGCTACACCGAGTTTCCCGACGCCGGGCACAACATCGCGGGCCGCGTCTTCGGCGATCCCGCCGTGCTCGACTGGCTCTTCGCGCAGCGGCGCGCCTCGCCATGAGCCCCGGCGAGGCGCCGGCCGGGGAGATCGCCCTCCGGCCGGCCGCGCCGCCGCCGCGCCGCCGCATCCCCGTCCGCTGGTGCATCGCCGCGCTGCTGCTGCTGATCTCGATCGTCAACTACATCGACCGGCAGGCGCTCTCGATCCTCGCCACCACGATCCAGCGGGATCTGGGCATCTCCGACACCGGCTACGCCCGGCTCGTCCAGGTCTTCCTGCTTTGCTACACCGGCTGCTACCTGCTCTCCGGCCGGATCGTGGACCGCTTCGGGCCGCGGATCGCCGAGACGGCGTTCATCGTCTGGTGGTCCACGGCCAACATGCTCACCGGGCTCGCCACCGGCTTTCGTTCCCTCGCGCTCTTTCGCGGCCTGCTCGGCATGGGCGAGCCCGGCCACTTCGCCGTCGCCGCGCGCAGCGTCGGCGAGTGGTTTCCCCCGCGGGAGAAGGGCATCGCCGTCGGGATGTATACGATGGGCGGCACGCTCGGCGCCGCGATCGCCGCGCCGCTCGTCGCCTTTCTCACCCTCCACTTCAACTGGCGTATCGCCTTCGTGATCACCGGCGCCGCGGGCTTCGTCCTCGCGCTCGCCTGGTGGCTGCTCTACCGGCATCCCTCCGAGCACCGGGGCGTCGGCGAACGCGAGCGCGAGACGCTGCGCGCCGCCGGGCTGATCGACGAGGCCGGGGAAACGAAGGCGAAACCCGCCGCGCCGCCGCTGCGCGTGCTGCTGCGCTGGAAGCCGCTCTGGCTCATCGTCGCCGTGCGCATGATCACCGATCCGGCGTGGTACTTCTATCTGGTGTGGTTCGCGAAGTACTTGCAGGAGGTCCGCGGCTTCAGCCTCGGCGACGTGGGGGCCACGCTCTGGATCGTCTTCGTCGCCGCGGACCTCGGCTGCCTGGCGAGCGGCGTCGTCTCCGGCCGGTTGATCGCGCGCGGCGTCGCGCCGGTGCGGGCCCGGATGCTCACGCTCACGGGCTGCGCGCTGCTGATGACGCCGAGCTTCCTGCTCCCGCAGCTTCCCGGGGCCGCGCTGCCGCTTGCGGCGGCGAGCCTCTTCGCCTTTGCGATCATGTGTTTCATGACCTCGTGTGTCACGCTGCCGATCGACATCTTTCCCCGCCACGCGCTCGGCTCGGCGCAGGGCGTGATCGGCACCGGAGGTTCTCTCGGAGGATTCTTTTCCACCGGCCTCGTCGGCTGGCTCGTGACGCAGCACAGTTATGACGCCGCCTTCGCGATCATGAGCCTGCCGCACCTGCTGGCCGCGCTGCTGCTCCTGCTCGCCCTCCCTCGCGCCATCGCGGCGTTTCAGGGCCGCCCCGCGGCGGGTTGAAGGCGGGCGCTCGCGCGAAACGCCGTCCACCCCGGAGGGCGCGTGCGGACGCGAAGGTGGTCGCGGGCCTCCGGACCGCGCGGCTCGGCCTCCGGGCAGGGCGTGGGGTTTTCACGGCTTCGTCGCGGCGGTTGTCGCGCCCGTGCCGCCTTACGGCACGAGGTAGACTTCCATCAGGGCCACGCCTGGCACACCGGCGGTGTCGGAGACGACGACGGTGTACTCCCCGGCGGTGAGGCTGACGACCAGCGCGGCGTCCTTTCCTCCCTCCGGCAGGGTGAACGCGCCCACCTGATCACCCTTCATCGCCGTGTCGTTCGCATCGGCGCCGGCGCCCCAGTCGTCGTTTCCAAACAACGCCACTCCGCCGCGGAACACCGTCAGTCGCGGATCCGGCAGGAAGCCTGCCACATCGAAGCGCGCCAAGGTCGGGCCGATCGCCCGGATCAGCAGGGTGCGGGCGCCGGCGCCCGCTACGACGAAGCCCTGGATCGGGGCCTGGGCCCCGGGGCCGACGTAGGCCCGCGAGGAGAGGTTCACCAGTCCGCCGTCACCGGTCCCGGCCGGGACGTCGTAGATCTCGACCAGCGCGATCCCCGTCGTGCCGCCGACGCCGTCCGCCACCACCGTGTAGCCGCCGGGCGCCAGCGCGGCGAGCAACGCGGCATCGGCGCCGCCGGGCACGAGGTCGAAGGCGCCGAGCGTCGGCGTGAGGGCCGCGATCTCCGCGGCATTGGCGTTCGACCCCCAGTCGTCGTTGGCCGCGACGTCTACGAACCCCTGCGGCCCCCGGAGTTTGAGCTGGAGTCGCGGGTTCTCCAGGACGCCTTCAACGCCGAAGCGGCCCAACGTCGGCCCGACCACCCGGATGAGCAGCGGCCGCGGTCCCGAGCCCGTCACGACGAATCCCGGGATGAGCACGTTGTCGCCCGAGAGCGAGACCGCGCGGGTGGAGAGGTTGACCAGGCGCGCGGCGCCACCGGAGGGCGGTGCGACCGCGAGGGACGCCGCCGGGCTGGTCACCGTGCCGAGGGCGTTGGATACCCGCACCGTGTAGGCGCCCGCGTGGAACCGTTGCGCGCTCGGCAGCAGGAGGGTCGCCCCGGTCGCTCCGGGGATCGCGACGCCGTCCCGGTACCATTGGTAGCCAAACGGTCCCAGGCCCTCCGCCACGACGGAAAACGCCACCTCGTGCCCGGCCTCGACGGCCCGGCTCGCGGGCGAAGCGGTGAGGGCGGGAGGCAGGGGGACTCCGGTCAGGCGGAGAGAATCGAAGGCGATCTCCTCGTCGGTGCCGCCGGTGGACGCGCTGAGGCGGAGGCGGAGCGACGTCCCGGCTCCGGGAGGGAGCAGGGGAGCCAGGTCGAAGACAAAGTCGGCGAAGGTGAGATCGAGACGGCGCGCCGGCGAACCGCCGACGAGCGCGAGGTCCTTGTGGGCGGGATTGTCGGAGCGGAACTCGGCGATCAAGACCTCGAAGACGCCGTCGCCGTCCGTGTCCGCCTCCAGCCTGAGGAAGTCGTCGTTTTCCCAGACACCGGTCGCGGCGGCGGCGGCGAAGTGGATCTGCACGTCACGGTAACCGGCCCGGCTCCAGGTCCGGTTCAAGGAGAGGGTGTGGGAAATGCCGCCGAGCCCGTCGATCGCGACGAAGCGACCACCGCGGTGGCCGCGGAAGTTCCCGGTGAAGTTGCCGACCTGGCCCACGCTGCCGAAGCGGTTCCCGCCGGAAGTGGTGGAGGCGGGTCCCTCGAGCGTCCAGCGCCCGGCGGCGGTGGTGGTCTCGTTGAAGCCCTCGGAGGCGATGGTGACCGAGCCGCCGACGGCGACGTTCCACAGGCGCACCGAGCCGTCGTGATGGCTGCTGGTCAGGCGGGCGCCGTCGGGAGAAAAATCGAAGTACTCCGGATTGCGCACCTGGTCGTGCTGGACGAAGACCGGGTCGGGCTCGGGGGCGTCCTTCCGGATCTCCGCGGTCTCGTAGAGGCGCAGGAACGCGGGCAGGACGGCATCCCGGGTCTTGCCCGGCACGAGGAGGAACCGGCCGTCGCGGGTGAAGGCGAGCGGTTCGACCGGATTGCCGGCGGTGACGCTGGTGTTGAAGTTGCGCAGCGTCTGGAACGGGAGGGGGCCGGAGGCGGGGTCGCCCAGGTCGAGGACGTCCTGCAGGTCGTAGATGCGCGTCGCCTGGTCGTGCTCGGCGGTGATGGCGAGGATCTCCCGACGGCGGCCCTCGAGTGGCAAGCCCACCGGTTGGAAACGCACCTCGCGCAGCGTGCTGGTGGCGTGCGCGAGGGTGGCGAGCCGCACCAGGTTGACGGAGGTGACGAGGCCGACGGCGTCGCGGAGCGCATCCAACCGCCAGAGGACGCCGCGTTGGTTCGTTCCGACGCTGGCGACGTAGAGGTCGTCCTGCGTCAAGGCGACGGAGTTGACGCCGTTGGACCCCGTGCCGCCGTGGTCGGCCTTGTGTAGGAAACGCCAGGTGTCGGGCTCGCCCTGGGTGCGGAAGACCTCGACCTTGCCCGCCTCCTCCGAGCCGGCGAACAGCAGATCGCCCGCGTGGCTGTAGAACATGGAGTCGATGCCGCCGCCGAGCAGGAAGGTCTTCGCCAGGACGGGAGCGGACAGGACCTCGCGGGTGACCGGATCGCGGTAGCGCCAGATCTCGATCTTCGCGTCGTCGCCGCCCGCGGCGAGGTAGGTGTCGCAGCGGCTGAAGACGGCGACCTCGAGCTCGTCTTCGCCGCTCGCCGGCTGATCGCTGGGGCGGCCCGTCGCGGGGTTGATCGGGCCGCGGGAGCGGGCCACGTCCCACAGCAGGTTGCCTTGGAGATCGAAGAGGCGGAGGTGCGAGGTCGCGCCGGTGAGGTGGGCGTTGGCGTACTGGCTGGTGCGTCCGTCGGCCTTGGAGGTGGTGGCGATGTACCGGCCGTCCTTGGAGAACTCCGCCGATTCGCCGGAGACGATGCCGTTGCGCACGGCGGAGTTGACTTCGCCGGCCGGGTCCGCGAGCCGCCCCCAGACGTGCTCCAGCGTGATCGGCGGCGCGGCTCCGGCCGGATCGGCGAAGGCGAAAGCGACGACGAAACGCACGACCCCCGGAAAGATCCTCGAGCGGGGCGCATCCGGGGACACGTCATGCGGTCGAGCGGTCGTAGGCGTTGCGCGTCGTCGAAAAAGGGTGGATGTCCCTGTCATGGCCTCGGGGTTGAACGTGCGAGGCTACCCGCGAGCACCGCGTGATGACAAGTGGGTGCGGCTTCAGCAACGCCGTCCATGACGGCGTCCACCCGGAGTTGGATTTGCGGGCGCGGCGGTGGCCGCGGGCCGGACCGCGCGGTGCGGCCCGCCCGGGCTCAGTGGTTGAACTCGACCTGCGCCCAGAACTTGCGGACGTCGGGTGCGGGGCCGCGGCCCTGGAAGTCGGCGAACTTCACGAGGGCCGACCAGTTCTTCGTGATCGCCTTGGAGAACTGCGCGTCCCACTCGCTGCCGAGGGCGAAGCCGCCGCGGGCGGTGTCGAAGTCGTGGTAGACGAGGCGGGCGGCGACGCCGCCGGGGAGCGTGCCGGTGAGGAAGAGGTAGAGGTTGTCGAGGCCGTTGGCGGGGGTGGTGAGGAAGAGGTCGGCCCAGCCGTTGAAGGCGTGGAGGGTGGCGAGCGGGGTGGCGAAGCCCTTGAGGCCTCCGTCGGAACCGAGGCGTTCCCAGCCGATGCCGCCGCCGAACCTGCCGCGGGCGTAGCCGAGCTCGCCGAGGAGGTAGTCGGCGGAGTAGTCGAGCGGCTGGTCGCCGAAGTCGGTCTGACGGGCGTATTCGGCGCGGTAGGACAGCTTCGAGCCGGCGTCCTTGTCGAAGACGTGTGCGCCGACGACGCTGAGGCCGTAGGTGGCGCCGGAGTTGGCGCGGGCGTCGTCGAAGTCGAGCAGGTAGGCGTAGCCGGTCACGGTGGTGTTGGCGGCGGCCTTGTAGGCGGCGTTGAGGAGGTGGGAGTCCGAGTCCCAGCGACCGACGGGGCTGCGGGCGCTGAAGACGCGGTTGACCTGCCAGAGGTAGGCGTAGTTGACGGTGAGGGCGGGGGTCGAGTGGGCGACGAGGGAGACGGCGTCGAAGGTCTGCATGTTCTGGCGCCAGCCGACGTCGCCGACGAAGCGGGCGTTGTCGTAGTTGAGGCGCTGGCGGCCGGCGCGGGCGGTGAGGCCGTGGCCCTTGTAGGCGATCCAGATCTGGTTGACCTCGGTGTCGGTGGGATCGGCGACGACCGCGCGGCCGGCGCCGCCGGGGTTGAGGCCGACCTGGTTGTAGGCGTCGCCGTCGAGGGCGGTGGTGTTCTCGAACTCGAGCATCCCGGTGAAGCCCCCGAGCTCGGCGGTGGTGAAGCCGAGTCGCGGGCGCACGGTGAGGGCGTCGGCGTCGCGCAGTGCGGTCTGGTCGACGTGCTCGTAGCGGAGGCGGGTGTTGAGGGAGACGCGGCCGCCGGCGACGGCTTCGGTGAACGTGCCGGCGGCGAAGGTCGCGGAGCCGGCGAGCTCGAGGAGGAGGGCGCCTGCGAGGGCCCGGAGGATCGGTGTGGTGGTCATGGTTCGGTCTGGTTGACGGGAAGTCTGAAGGGTGGTGCGGAGGGGCCCAAGCGGGAGCGATCGGGGGCTTGATCCAGATCAGGTGGGGAGCGGAATCCGGGGGCCGGGTCGCACCTCGGGCCGGACGGCGGAGGCGGCTGCGGCGGACTTCTGGTGGCCGCACTCGTCGAGGAAGCGGAGGAGGCGCTCGCGGTGGCGGTAGAAGTTGGCGTCGGCCATGATCCGGACGCGGTCGCGGGGCCGGGGGAAGTCGATCTCGAGGATCCCGCCGACGCGCGCGCCGGGGCCGTTCGTCATCAGCACCACGCGGTCGGACATGAACACCGCCTCGTCGACATCGTGGGTGATGAGCAGGGTGGTGATGCGCTGGGTGTCGAGGATGCCGAGGATCACCTCCTGGAGCTCCATGCGGGTGAGCGAGTCGAGGCGGCCGAAGGGCTCGTCGAGGAGCAGCACCTTGGGTTGGAGGGCGATCGCGCGGGCGATGCCGACGCGTTGCTGCATGCCGCCGGAAAGTTCGCGGGGGAACTTGTGGGCGCTGTCGGCGAGGCCGACGAGGGCGAGCGCGTGTTCGGCGAGGTGGAGGCGTTCGCGGCGGGTGGCGTGGGGGTAGACGCTGCGGACGCCGAGGAGCACGTTGTCGAGCGCGTGCATCCAGGGGAGGAGGCAGGGGGATTGGAACACCACCGCGCGATCGGGGGCCGGGCCGGAGATCTCGCGGCCGTCGAGCACGATGCCGCCGTGGGTGATGTCGTTGAGGCCGGCGATCATCGTGAGCACCGTCGACTTGCCGCAACCGGAGTGGCCGATGATCGAGACGAGTTCGCCTCGGCGCATCAGGAGGTCGAAACCGTCGACCACGCGGAGGGGTTCGCCGAAGGGGTTGGGGTAGGCCTTCACAAGGCCGGAGAGTTCGAGGAAGCGGTCGTGGCGCATGGAGCGGGCGGGTTCAGGCGGCGGAGCGCGAGGGGACGATGCGGCGGCCGGTGGAGAAGTCGGCGGGGCGGAGGGCGGGCGGGGCCGGCGGCGGCGGGGCCGCCGCGGCGGCGTCCTTGCGGAAGGAGAGGAGGAGGCGGGTCGTGCGGCTCTTGAGTTCGCGGAACTCGGGCACGTGGTTGAGGGCGGCGCGGTCGCGCGGGCGGGGGATGTTCACCGGGATCGATCCGGCGAGGGTGGCGGCGGGGCCGATGGTGAGCGGCACGATGTGATCGGCGAGGAGCGCGGCCTCATCGACATCGTTGGTGATCATCACGACCGTGCGGCGGTCGTGTTCCCAGATGCGGAGGAGTTCGTCCTGGAGGTTGGCCCGGGTGAGGGCGTCGAGGGCGCTGAGGGGTTCGTCGAGCAGGAGGACCTCGGGCCGCATCGCGAGCGTGCGGGCGAGGGAGACGCGCTGGCGCATGCCGCCGGAGAGGGCGGAGGGCCGGCGGTCGGCGGCGTGGGCGAGGCCGACCATCTCGACGTAGCGGGCGACGTGGGCGCGGCGCTCGCGGGCGGTGAACTTCGGGAAGACCCGGCGCACGGCGAGTTCGATGTTGCCGGCGACGCTGAGCCAGGGGAGCAGCGAGTAGTTCTGGAACACGACCCCGCGTTCGGGGCCGGGCCCCTCGACGCGCCGGCCGTGCATCCGCACCTCGCCGCGGTCGGGGCGGGCGAGCCCCGCGAGGAGGTTCACGAGCGTCGACTTGCCGCTGCCGGAGAAGCCGATGATCGCGACGAACTCGTTGGGCGCGACCTCGAGGTTCACGTCGCGCAGCACCTCGGTGCGACGCCCCGGCGGACCGAAGCCGAGGGAGACGGAGGAGAGGGAGAGGAGGGGTGCCATGGAAGAAGGAAGATGGTTGATGGAGGATGGCATCCGGGGATTCATGCCGCATGACCCCGGAGGAGATGTGCGAGCGGACGATGGTCTTCGCGCTCCGCGCGATGCGTCTGGCGGAGGCGCTGCCGAAGACCGCGGCGGGCCGGAACACGGCGGCGCAGTTGACCCGCTGCGCGTGCTCGGTGGCGGCGAACTATCGGGCCGCCCAACGCGCCCGATCGCGCGCCGACTTCGCCAACAAGATCGGGATCGTCCTCGAGGAGGCGGACGAGGCGTCCTTCTGGCTGGAGCTGATCGTGCGAGGCGCGCTGCTGCCCGAGAAGCGACTCGCCGCACTGAGGACGGAGGCGCAGGAGCTCGTGGCCATCGTCGCGACGATGCGCAAGACATCCCGCGCGTAGCGCGGCGCCGCCCCCATCCGCCATCTCCCATCTTCCATCTCCCATCGCTTTCACAGCGCCGTGGGGGCCCCGTCGAAGGAGACGAGGCGCTGGAAGACGATCATGATGCGGTCGAGGGCGAGGCCGATCGCGCCGACCACGAACACGACCACGAACATCTGCGCGAAGGTCTGCGACGAGCCGTTGTTGAACATGTCCCAGACGAACTTGCCGATGCCCTCGCTGGAGGAGAGCAGCTCGGCCGCGATGAGCACCATCCAGCCCACGCCGAGGGAGATGCGCAGCCCGGCGAAGATCAGTGGCAGGGCCGAGGGCACGATGATGCGGAAGAGCCGGCTCCAGAAACCGAGGCGGAGCACGCGGGCGACGTTCAGGTGGTCCTTGTCGACCGAGGCGACGCCGAGCGCGGTGTTCACGAGCGTGGGCCAGAGCGAGCAGAGCGCGACCGTGATCGCGGAGGCGAGGAACGCGGGGTTGATGTCGAGCCCGCGCAAGCCGGGGATCGAGTTGAGCGCGCGCAGCAGCGCCGAGTCCGAGGGGTCGGGGATGAAGCCGCCCACGATGATGAAGACGATCGGCAGCCAGACGATCGGCGAGACCGGCTTGAAGAGCGAGATGAGCGGGGTGAGCGCGGCCATGAAGACGCTGTTCATCCCGCAGAGGACGCCGACGGGGATGGCGACGACCGAGGCGAGAAGGAATCCGACGAACACGCACCAAAGCGAACGGCCGATCTGGCCGGGCAGCGTCCACGCCTTCGAGTAGCCGGCGGCCGCGTCCCGGGTGAGGGCGTCGCGGCGGGCGACGACCTCGCGGGCGCGGGCGAGCCTCTCGGCGGGCGTGACGGCCGCGGCGAGCGCGGTCTCCGCGGCGCGAAGGGCGCCGGCGAGTTCCTCCGTGCGGAGGGTGCGGTTCTCGCTCGAGAGCAGGTCGCGGCGTTTGCGGAGGAACTGGAGCTCCTCCTCGAGCTGGTTCGAGGCGCGGCGGGCGGCGAGCAGGTCGGGATCGCGCGCGTCCTCGACCGCCTTGCGGGCATCGCGCATCCGCTTGATCGCGGCGGCCTCGGCGCGCGACTCCGCCTCGTGCACGGCGGCGGCGGCGATGAGCGCGGCGGTGGCGGCCGCGTCGCCCGGGGTGATCCCGGCGGCCTGCCCGAGCAGGGCGGCCTCGCGGGCCGCGGCGGCGGCGGCGATCTCGCGGCGTTTCTCCTGAAACGCCTCGTTGAGCGGCGCGACCGCGCCGGCGAGCCGCGCGCGGGCCGCGGCCTCGGCGGCGGCGACGGCGGCCGCGGCCTCGGCGGCGCGCGGCGCGAGGGCGGCGAGCCGCGCCTCGACCTCGGCGAGCGCGGCCTCGCGGTCGGGGCCGCCGAGGTTGAAGTCGGCGGCCTTCGTCGACTCGCGCTCATGGAAGCGGAGCGTGCCGGCGCCGGCCTCGAGCACCACCGCGGGCGTGGGGACCTCGCCGGCCTTCGTGGTGTGGCGCGGCCCGAGCCAGGCCCAGGCGAGGAGGAACGCGCCGAACGTCAGCACCGGGATCACGAGGAAAAGGCCGATCCGGCGCGCCTGTTCGGCGGGTTGTTCGCCGAAGCAGAGGCGCACCACGGGATCGAGCACCTGGAGGCCGGCGACATCGAGCGCCTTGAGGATGCGGTATTTGGTCTTCATCGGGTGCGGCGGCGGTGCGCGGGCGGGATCAGAGCGGATCCTTGTTTCCGATCGCGTGGCGCCCGAGGTAGCCGATCGGGTCGCGCCCGTCGTAGGGGATGCCGTCGATGAAGTCGCTCGTCGGGGCCTTGTAGCCGTCGGTCTCCCACGGCGCCTCCGACTCGGTGATGTGGCCGGCGGCGAGCAGCTCGCGGGCGGCCGCGAGGTAGACCTCGGGCAGGTAGATGCGCCGCACCGTCTCGTGGTACCAGGAGGCGGGCCGGGCCTCGGGGATCTGGCCCCACCGGCGCATCTGGGTGAGGAACCAGACGCCGTCGCTGTACCATGGATACGTGCAGTGGTGGTTGAAGAAGACGTTGAACTCCGGCATCTCGCGACGGTCGGTCTTCTGGAAATAAAAGTACCCGGTCATCGAGTTCTTGATCACGTCGAAGTCGGCCCCGACGTAGTTGGGCTGGGCGAGGATGCGGACGGCCTCCTCGCGGTTGAGGAAGGCCCCGGAGGCGTCGGTCGCGTCGAGCCACCTGCCGGCGCGGATGAGCGCCTTGACCACGGCGACGTGGGTGCGCGGGTTGGCGGCGGCCCAGGCGGCGGTCACGCCGAAGACCTTTTCGGGATTGTTCCTCCAGATGTCGTAGTTGGTCGTGACGGGCACGCCGATGCCCTTGGCCACGGCCTGCTGGTTCCACGGCTCGCCGACGCAGTAGCCCTGGATGTTCCCCGCCTCGAGCACCGTCGGCATCATCGGCGGCGGGGTGACGGAGAGCTCGACCTCCGCGCCGGTGCGACCGCCCACGTCGGCCGGGGAGTAGAAGCCCGGATGGATGCCGGCGGCGGCGAGCCAGTAGCGAAGCTCGTAGTTGTGCGTGGATACGGGGAAGACCATCGCCATCTGCAGCTTCTGCCCGCGGGCGAGGTGCTCGTCGACGACCGGGCGGAGGGCCTTCGCGCCGATCGGGTGGGGCGGGGTCGGCGAGTCGAGCGCCGGATCCGCGAGCTGCATCGCCTCCCAGACGGCGTTGGAGACGGTGATGGCGTTGCCGTTGAGGTCCATCGTGAAGGCGGTCACGACGTGGGCCTCGGTGCCGATCCCGATCGTGGCGGCGATGGGCTGGCCGGAGAGCATGTGGGCGCCGTCGAGGTTGCCGGAGATGACGTTGTCGAGGAGCGTCTTCCAGTTGGGCTGGGCGACGACCT
Source organism: Opitutaceae bacterium (assembly GCA_036770745.1). Classification (GTDB taxonomy): domain Bacteria; phylum Verrucomicrobiota; class Verrucomicrobiia; order Opitutales; family Opitutaceae; genus DAIPIQ01. The sequence goes on from DAIPIQ010000071.1 coordinate 12,136, forward strand.
CGACGGAGAGGCCCTCGTCGCGGAAGAAGCCCTTCTCCTTCGCGATCACGAGCGGGGCGCAGTCGGTGAGCTTGATGAAGCCGGTCTTGAGCTCCGTCTTCTCGAGGCCCTGGGCGCGCAGCCCCGGGGCCGGCGGCAGGGCCGCGGCGCAGGCGGCGAGGAGAAGCGCGCGGGCGAGGCGGCGCGAGGTGGTCGGGATCATCCTAGACGGAAGTGGTTTCATGGCGGTTGTCGTGGTTGGTGGCGGAGTCGAAGAGGTCTTCGCGGAAGAGGCGGGCGGGCAGGAGCGGATCGTCGGCGGCGTCCGCCGGGATCAGACCGGCGTCGGCCGTGCGGCGGATCAGCGCGCCCGCGCGATCGAGGTCCGGACGGTTGGCGTCGCCCCGGTGGAAGCGCAGGAGCCCGTCGGCCCCGATGGTTTCGCCGTCGCCGCAGGCGAAGGGCCCGACGAGGGCGGGCGCGATCGCCGCGGGCTCGAGGTCGAGGTGGGCGGGGCGGGCGAGGAGGTCGACGAGTTCGGGGCGGTTGGCCGGCTCGTCGCACCATGCGGCGGCCTCGACGAGCGCGGCGATGAGCGCGGCGTGGGCGCGGGGTTCGCGTTCGGCGAAGGAGCGGTGCACGAGCAACACCTTCTCGACGTGGTCGGGGAACTGGCGCGCGCTCCACTCCACGATCCGGCCCGTGCCTTTACGGACGGCGAGCGAACCCCACGGCTCGCCGACGCAACAGCCGTCGATCGTGCCGGCGGCGAGGTTGCGGTGCATCTGCGCCGGAGGCACCACGACCGTGCGCACGTCGTCGGCGGGCGAGATCCCGCCGGACCTCAACCACGCGTGCAACTGCACGTGGTGGAACGAGCCCGGATGGACCACGCCGAAGGTGACGCGGCGCTCGCCGCGCAGCCGGCGGATCTCCGCGCGCAGCGTCGCGGCGTCGCGCACCCCGGCGTCGCACAGGGCGCGGCCGAGCGTGATGGTGTTGCCGTTGAGGCTGAGCACGCAGCCGGTGAGCACGTCGCCGCGCGGCCCCTCGACGCCGAGGGCGGTCGTCAGGAGCATGCCCGCGAGGGCGTGCGCCGCGTCGAGCTCGCCGTAGAGGATCTTGTCGCGGACCGTGGCCCAGCCGAGCTGGCGGAAGAGGGCGACCCTCAGGCCGTGCCGTGCGAAGAAGCCCCGCTCGTGCGCGACGATCAACGGAGCGGCGTCCGTCAGCGGGATGAAACCGAGGCGGAGCGGCCGGGGTCCTGTGGTGGCGGTGGTGGTTGCGGGCACGCACCGACTCCAGCCGGCGACGTGCCAGCGGGGCGCGGTGGCCCGATTCATGCTCGTGGAAGAATTTATCCGACCCATGAACCCGGCTCATCCATGAGGACCAGCACCCTCGACAGCCGCCAGCTGCTCGCCTTCGCCGCCGTGGCGCGCCGCGGCAGCTTCACGCTCGCGGCGAAGGATCTCTTCCTCACCCAGTCGGCGATCAGCCACGCGATCAAGGCGCTGGAGGAGGACCTCGGTCACCGCCTGCTCGATCGCGTGGGCCGTCGCGTGTTGCTCACGCAGGCGGGCGAGCAGCTCCTCGTGCACACCCACCGGATCCTGCGCGAGATGGACCTCGCGCGCGGCGGCCTCGACCACCTCGCCAACTGGGGCCACGGGCGCCTGCGGGTCGGAGCGAGCGTGACCGCCTGCCAGTACCTGCTCCCGACGGTGCTGCGCGAGTTCCGCCAGAGTTTCCCGAAGTGCATGATCCGGATCGAGCCGGGAGACCACCTCAAGCAGATCGAGTTGTTGCAGAGCGGGCAGGTGGACCTCGCGGTCATGCTCCGGGCCGAAAACGAGCGCGAGCTCACCTTCGTGCCGATGTTCGAGGACGACCTGCGCTTCGTCGTGGCCCCGCACCATCCGTGGGCGACGGCCCGTCGCGTCGGCCGGGAGGAAGTCGCGAACGAGACCCTCATCCTCTACAGCAAGGCGAGCTACACCTTCCGGCTGCTCAACGAGCACTTCCGTTCCGAGAACGTCGCGCTCAACGACTACATCGAGCTCGGGAGCATGGAGGCGATCAAGGAGCTCGCGAAGACCGGGGTGGGCGTCGGCGTGATCGCGACGTGGATCGCGCGCGACGAACTCGCCTCGGGCGCGCTCGTCGCCCTGCCGATCGGGCGCAAGGCGCTCAAGCGCGAGTGGGGCGTCGCCCACCTGCGCGGCCGGCGGCTCGCGCTCGGCGAGGAGACGTTCGTCGGGCTCTGCCAGGAGGTGGCGGGGCAGTTGAAGGAAACCGTCGCCGCGTAGCCCGTGACCCGCGGCGGATCCGCTCTCGACTCGCTCGTCGCGGCGGGGGTACGGTGCCCGGCGGTGCCAAACGCTCCCGCCGCGCCCCTCGCCACCGCCTCGCTCCGGCGTATCGTCCTCGCCGGAGTGGTGCTGGTCGCGGTTGTCGCCTCCGCCCCGCGCGGGCCCGCCCAGGCCGAGGAGGGCGGCGCCTCGCAATCCTCGCGCGAGCGGCTCCTCGCGGGCGATTCCGGGGCGCGCCCCGAGGTCGTGCGCCACCGGATCTTCTTTCCGCCGAATCCGCCGCCCTTCGGCGTGCAGGTGCAGGTGAACCGCGGCGGTCAGGCGGGCGGGCGGGCCCCGGAGCGGCTCGCCGCCTACGTGACCGAGCCGTTCTACGCTCCGCTCAGCACCCGGTTGACGACCCATCGCATGACTCCCGAGGTCGAGGGCATGCTCGCGGATTTCACGAAGGTCCGCGCCAGTCTCCGGCAGGAGCTCCTCGACCACCTCGAGGGCGTGAAGGACGGCGACGCGGCGACGCGGCTCCGGCTCAACCTCGAGTTCGCCCGCGTCCAGACCCCGCGGCTCGCCGCGCTCGAGGAGGCGGCCGAGCGCCTGCGGCGCGAGCTCTACCGCACGGGTCGCTTCGGGGTCGCCCTGCTCGACTGGAGCGCCGCGCGGGAGTGGAAGCTCGGCCGCTCGGCGCTCAAGCGTCCGCGCGAGGAAAACCTCCTGCTCGAGTACCAGGTCGCCCGCGCCGCGGTGTTCTACCAGGAGGGGCTCCTGCCGGAGCAGCGCCGCCTGCTCCGCGAGGTCGTGATGGATCTGGAGGACGAGGTCTTCCGGCGCGGCTCCGGCACGATGGCGGGGTTCGGCTTCGTCTTCTTCTCGCCCGACACCGTCCGGATCCGCTTCCCCGCCGGTCTTCCGCGCGAGGCCGCGGCGCTGCTGGAGGCCTACGACGGGTTGAAGTCCTCGCTCAAGCTGGAGTTGCGCGACCGTCTCTACGAGCTCGACGCCGCGGTCTTCCAGTCGAGCCGCACGCGCGAGCTGGAGGCGATGGGTCCGGGCCATCGTTCGCGGGTGGCGACGCTGGAGGAGATGGCGGAGGACGTCCGTCGCGAGCTTGTGGATACGGCGTTGTTCCCGCGGCCGGAGGCCCCGGTCTTCGTCTCCGAGGCGCTGGAGGCGATGATCGCCGGATACGAGACGGCCCTGCGCAGGGTGCAGGACGGGCTGGTGCGGCGGATCGTGGAGGTGCGGCGGTCGCTGGGTCCGCCGCCGCGGGGCGATCCCGCGGCCGAGTTGGAGTGGCGGGAGCGGCTCGCCGAGCGCACCGAGGCGGCCGCCGAGGCCCACTCCGCCGACCAGGCCGGGGCGATGGCCGCGGTGCGGGAGCAGGCCGCGGAGATCGCGGCGATCCTGGAGAAGCTCGACGGCGGCGGGGAGCACCTGCTCGCCGGCACGCCGGAGCAGGCGCTCGCGAACTTCCTGCGGGTCAACTCGAGGGCGCGCGGGGAGTTCGTCCTGCACCACGCGGTGCTGGAGCCGGGGTTTTCCCCGGAGCAGCGGCGGCTGCTCCTCGGTCTCGCGGTGGAGGCGATGGAACTGCCGCTGCCCGGCGGCGAGCTCCAACCGACGAGCCTCCCCGGCACCCTCCTCCCACTCGACGAGATCGGGAAGTGAAACCCGGGGAAAGGCCTCACCCGCAGGCGCAACCCTTGCCGCGCGGCGTGCAGTCCACGACCGAGCCGTAGCGGTCGACCTCGAAGTGGCAGCAGCGCTCGATGGTCGTGCGGACCATCGCCCGCGCCCGTTGCACGCGCGATTTCGCGGCGGTCACCGAGATGCCGAGGCGCCTCGCGAGGGCGGTTTGGGAGAGCCCTTCATACTCGGTCAGCAGGATCGCCTCGCGGTGGATCGCCGGCAGGCCCTCGACGACCGCGCGCACGTAGGCGGACAACGCCGACCGGAGGCGCGCCTCCTCCTCCGCGTGCGCCTCGCCTGGGCTCGCGTCACCGGCGAGCTTCGCCTCGTCGAACGGCTCGGTCGTCCGGGCCGCGCGGAAATGGTCGGCCACCGTGTTTCGCGCGATCCGGAAGAGCCACCCCATGAGCCGCCGCGGATCGCGCACGCGGGCGGCGTGCCGCTGGACCTTGAGGAAAACCTCCTGCGTCAGGTCGTCGGCCGCGGCGGGATCGCGGACGCGTGCGCCGATGAACCGGCGCACCGCCGCGTGGAGGTCGCCGGGGTTGTCAAGCGAGGGGTCCGGGAGGACCTCATGGGGGGCGGGAGCGGGCATGGTCTGCGACGGGTTGTTCACAGATGGACGGGTCGGGGGGCGAAAGGACGCGGACTTTCGCAAAAAATCCGCGGGAAGCAAAGCGGCCGGAGTTTCCCGGCGTCCTTTTTCGCAAACGCCCGTCTTCCCGGCCAACCATGAATGCATCCACGAAACTCCCCGTCATCGTCGTCGGCGCGGGTCCGGTCGGGCTCGCGGCCGCCGCCCACCTCCTCGAACGCGGCGAGACGCCCCTCGTCCTCGAAGCCGGCCCCTCGGTCGGCGCCGCGATCCGCGAATGGTCCCACGTGCGCCTGTTCTCGCCCTGGCGCTACACCGTGGATGCGGCATCGCGTCGCCTGCTCGAGCGGACGGGCTGGAGAGCCCCCGACCCGAAGGCGCCGCCCACGGGCGGCGATCTCCTGCGCGACTACCTCGAGCCGCTGGCCGGGCGCACCGCGCTCCGCGAACACCTGCGCTTCGACGCGCGCGTGGTCGCGGTCTCGCGGCGGGGCGTGGACAAGGTCCGCTCGGAGGGGCGGGAGCGGCGGCCCTTCGTCGTGCGCACGGTCGAGCCGGTCCTGGCCGATCTCGACCGGGAGCTCGAGGAAGCGGCGGCCACGCTGGGCGCCACTCGGCTGCAGACCATCGCCCGGGTCATCCTGCCAGCCGTGCTGCCGGCGCTGCTCACCGGCTTCGCGCTCGCCTTCGCCCGCGGGGTCGGCGAGTACGGCTCGGTCATCTTCATCGCCGGCAACATGCCCTTCGTCTCGGAGATCGCCCCCTTGCTGATCGTCATCCGGCTCGAGGAATACGACTACGCCGGCGCCACCGCGA
>DAIPIQ010000072.1:0-4208 GCA_036770745.1 Opitutaceae bacterium
CGCGATCGAGGACCCCGCGCGCCGGAGCGGCTCGTTCAACGCGCTCGCCGTTTCCCTCGGCGAGGTCGTTGGCGGCGTTGCGCTGTTCTCGAGCGAGTTCCTGTTCCTCGATAACGGCACGGGCGGCACGCAGATGGCCGACTTCGACCACGACGGCGAGTTGGACCTGGTGCTGGTCAACGGGCACGTATACCCACAGGCCGACGAACCGGGCACGGACACGCGCTACGCACAACAGCCGCAGTGGTTCCGCGGAGTGGGGCAAGGACGCTTCGCGGAGGCGATCCGCCAGCTCGGCCTCTACTGGATCGGGCTGGATCGGCCGGCGCCGCTGCGCCACGAGTGAACGGGCGATGATCCTTCCAGGGCGACCCCTCGTATCCGGATGATGGATTCCGCCGTCGAGCTCATCAACATCACGCGGTCGCTCGGCGGCGTGGAGGTCTTGCGCGACGTCTCGCTGGCCGTGCGCCGGGGCGAGTTCTTCTCCCTGCTCGGCCCGAGCGGCTGCGGCAAGTCGACGACCCTCCGCCTCATCGCCGGCTTCGACCGGCCGTGCGGAGGCAGCGTCCTCATCAACGGCCGCGCGACGAACGGCGTCCCCGCCTTCGTCCGCGACGTGAACCTCGTCTTCCAGCACTATGCGCTCTTCCCCCACATGAGCGTGTGGAAGAACGTCGCCTTCGGTCTGGAGATGCAGCGCACGCCCCGGGCGGAGCTGGAGTCGCGGGTGCGGGAGATGCTCGGCCTCGTGCGCCTGGAGGGTCTGGAGGCCCGGCTGCCGCGCGAGCTCTCCGGCGGGCAGCAGCAGCGCGTCGCGCTGGCGCGGGCGCTGGTCACGCGGCCCGAGGTCGTGCTGCTCGACGAGCCGCTCGGCGCGCTCGACCTGAGGTTGCGCAAGCAGATGCAGGTGGAGCTCAAGGCGCTCCAGCGCACGCTCGGGCACACGTTCATCTACGTCACCCACGATCAGGAGGAGGCCCTCGCGATGTCGGACCGGATCGCGGTGATGCACCAGGGTCGGGTGCGGCAGGTGGGCACGCCGCGCGAGATCTACGAGCGACCGGCGACGCGTTTCGTGGCGGAGTTCATCGGCGAGGCGAACCTGCTCGCCGCGACGATCGCCGAGCGGCGCGCGGGCGCGATCGTCGCCGAGGTCGACGGGCTGCGTTTCCACGCCGGGACGACCCCGGGCGAGAGCCTGCCGGCCGAGGTCGTCCTCGGCGTCCGGCCCGAGAAGGTGCGCCTCGGGGCGGGTGGGGGGATCAACGGTTTCAAGGGGGTGGTGGAGCACACCGCCTTCTTCGGCGCGGCGCACATGGTGCACGTCCGGCTGACGCCCTCGGTGTTGGTGATGTTGCGCCAGCCCAACGACGCCGGAGCGGCCCCGGGTCCGGGCGAGGAGGTCGAGATCGAAATCCCGGTCGAGGCGCTGGTCGTGCTCCGGGCGGAGGGTTGAGCGCGTGGCCGGTCCGAAGCCCGAGCCCTTGCGCCGCCCCGCCTGGCTCCTCGCTCCCGGGGTGTGCTGGCTGGCGGCGTTGTTTGTCGCGCCGCTCGCGCTGGTGGTGGCGATGAGTTTCGCGCGCCGCGGGGCGCCGGTCGAATGGGTGTTCGACCCCACCGCGTGGGGCCGCGCGCTGGACCCGGTGCTGGTCTCGATCGTGACCCGTTCGCTCGGGCTCGGGCTTTGGGCGACCGCGGTCTGCGCCGTCGTGGGTTTTCCCCTCACCTACTTCATCGTGCGCCGCCCCCCGCGGTTGCGGTCGATGCTCTATTTCCTCGTCCTCATCCCGCTGACCGCGAACTCGCTCGTGCTCGTCTACTCGTGGATCGTGCTCCTGCGGCCGACCGGGCTGGTCGAGCAGGCGCTGCGCGGGCTGGGCCTGGTCGACGAGGGGATCTTTTCGATCCTCTACACTCCCGTCGCCGTGTTGATAGGGCTCACCTACTGGTACCTTCCGTTCATGGTCTATCCGCTCTACGCGAGCATGGAGCGCTTCGATTTCCGACTCTTCGACGCGGCCGCCGATCTGGGGGCGGGGAGGGTGCGGATTCTCGTCCGGGTGCTGCTTCCGCAGGCGCTGCCCGGCCTCGCGACGGGCTGCCTCCTGGTCTTCGTGCAGGCGTTCTGTTCGTTCGTCGTGCCCGATCTCCTCGGCGGCGCGAAGACGATGATGGTGGGCAACTTCATCCAGCAGCGCTTCCTCAACCTCCCGCAGGACTGGCCGCTCGGGGCCGCGGTCGCGCTGGTGATGATGGCGTTTCTCGGCGGGGTCATCTGGCTGGCCAACCGCTCCGGGCCGCGCGAGGTCTGACCATGGCCGGCCCGGAACGGACCTCTCCCGTCGAGTGGATTCTCCGGCTCAACGCGGCGGCGGTCTACGCGTTCCTCTACCTGCCGATCGCGTTGCTCGTGCTCTACAGTTTCAGCGGGAGCCGTTTCAGTTCGGTCTGGGGCGGGTTTTCGCTGGAATGGTACGCGAAGCTCCTCGGGAACCGCGGGCTGCTCGCCGCGTTGGGCAACTCCCTCGTGCTCGCCGCGGTGTCGACCCTCGTGGCGACGGTGGTCGGCACGGCGGCGGCCCTCGGCATCCACCGGCTGCCGCAGCGGCGACGGAGCGCGTGGGTCACGTTCTTCTACCTGCCGATCCTCGTGCCCGACATCGTCCTCGCGATCGCGCTGCTCGCCTTCTTCGTGCTCGTGCTGCGGCTGGAGCTCGGGATGACGACGATGATCCTCGCCCACGTGGTCTTCAACCTCTGTTACGTCGCCGCGGTCGTGGCGACGCGGCTGCGGGGGTTCGACGACCGGCTCGAGGAGGCGGCGCGCGACCTCGGCGCCGGCGCCTGGACGACCTTCCGCAGGATCACGTTTCCCCTGATCTGGCCCGGGGTGCTGGGCGGCGGGTTGCTCGCCTTCGCCATGTCGCTCGACGAATTCGTGATTTCCTTCTTCGTGACCGGCCCCGGGGCCTCGACATTGCCGATCGAGGTGTTTTCGATGGTGAAGCGGGGCGTCACTCCGGAGATCAACGCCCTCGCCTCCCTCATGCTCGCGACGTCGGTGGGACTGGCGAGCCTTTCGCTTCTACTCCAACGCAGAACCTGAGCCCCCATGAAAAAATCGATCCTCCTCGCCGCGTCGTCCGCCTTCGTCCTTCTGCTGTCCACCGGTTGCGGTCCGAAGTCCGGCGGCGCCGACACCCTCAACCTCTACATCTGGGAGGAGTACATGGACCCCGAGGTCCTTCGCGACTTCGAGGCCGAGACGGGGATCCGGGTGGTCGAGTCGAACTACGGCTCCAACGAGGAGATGCTCGCGAAGCTCCAGGTCGGCGGCGGAGGCTACGACCTCGTCGTGCCGTCGGACTACGTCGTGGCGATGCTGCGCCGGCAGGGGCTGCTCGCGCCGCTCGACCTCGCGAAGCTGCCGGGGCTCGCGAACCTGCACGAGCGGTTCAAGGCGCCGCCCTTCGATCCGGGGCACGCTCATTCGGTGCCGTTCCAGTGGGGCCTGACCGGCATCGCCTACAACCGGGCGGAGCTGGCCCGACCGCCGCGCTCTTGGGCCGAGTTCTTCGATGTCGAGCGGGCCGCGGCCGCGCGTGGGCGCATCAGCCTCCTCAACGACGCCCGGGAGGTTTTCGCCTCCGCCCTGCTCGCCCTGGGGAAGAACCCGAGCTCCCGCGATCCCGCCGACATCACGGCCGCGAAGGAACTGCTGCGGAACTTCAAGCCCTTCGTCGCCAAGTTCGACAGCGAGGCCTTCGAGGACTCGCTCGCCGCGGGCGAGACGCTGCTCGTGCAGGGCTGGAGCGGCGAGATCACGGTCGCGATGGAGGAGAACGACCGCATCGAGTACGTCATCCCCGAGGACGGGGCGATCGCCTTCGTCGACAACCTCGTGATCCTCGCGGCCTCGAAGCGCACCGAGGCGGCGCACCGCTTCATCGACTTCATCCTCCGGCCCGACATCGCCGCGAGGATCGCCAACTTCACCTACTACGGCACCTGCAACGGCGCCGCCGTCGACGGGGTCGACGAGTTCCTTCGCAACGGCCCCCCCTTCCAATGGCCCTCCGAGGAGAAGACTCACTTCCTCGAGGACCTCGGCGACGCCGCCCGGCTCTACGACCAGGCCTGGACCGAGCTGAAGTCGCTCTGATCCGCCCCGGAGGGCGTCACCGCACCACGGATACGGCGGGGGT
>DAIPIQ010000072.1:4218-17410 GCA_036770745.1 Opitutaceae bacterium
GGTCGGGGCCTGCGGCTCCTCGAAGACCCCGAGCGCCCGGTAGCGGTCGTAGCGGCGGTCGACCAGGCTCGCGCCGTCGAGCGGGAGCAGCTCGCCGAGGTGGCGGGTGATCGCCCGCTTCAGCGTCGCGGCCGCCTCGTCGTGGTCGTTGTGGTTGCCGCCGAAGGGCTCCTCCAGGATCTCGTCGACGATCCCGAAGCGCTCGAGATTCGCCGGGTCGATCCGCAGCGCCTCGGCCGCGCGCGGCGCGGAGGCGCGATCCTTCCAGAGGATGGCGGCGCAGCCTTCCGGGGAGATGACGGAGTAGTAGGCGTTCTCGAAGATCAGGACGCGGTCGGCCACCGCGATCCCGAGCGCGCCGCCGGAGCCGCCTTCGCCGAGGACCACGGTCACGATCGGCGTGCGCAGCGCCGACATCTCGAGGAGGTTGACGGCGATCGCCTCGGCGACGTGCCGCTCCTCGGCCCCGATGCCCGGATAGGCGCCGGGCGTGTCGACGAAGGTGATCACGGGCAGGCCGAACTTCCCGGCCATCCGCATCAGGCGCATCGCCTTCCGGTAACCCTCGGGATTGGGCATGCCGAAGTTGCGGAGGATGTTCTGCTTCGTGTCGCGACCCTTCTGCTGGCCGACGACCACGACGGCGCGTCCGTCGAGGAAGGCCGTCCCGCCGACGATCGAGCGGTCGTCGCTGAAGCGCCGATCACCGTGGAGTTCCTGAAAACCCGTGAAGAGGCGTTCGACGAAATCCAGCGTGTACGGCCTCCGCGGATGACGGGCGATCTGCACGCGCTGCCAGGCGGAAAGGTTGGAGTAGATGGCCTTCTTGGTCGCGGCGATCTTCTCCTCGATGGCGGCGATCTCGCTGGAGACGTCGACATTGTTCTCGATCGAAAGCTGGTGCAGGGAGTCGAGTTGGCGCCCGAGGTCGCGCAGCGGCTTCTCGAACTCCAGCGTGTAGGTCGGCTTGTCCATGGAGCGGGGCGGGCCCCTCAGGGCAGCGGACGCAGGAGGATGTCCTTGAAATGGACGACGCTGTCGGGGTCGTGGGCCTGGAGCGCGATCTTGCCTTCGCCGAGCCTTCTTCCGGGACGATTGCCTCCGACGGTCGTGGGATCCCAGTCCGCCGGTTCGGTCCAGTCGGCGGTCGTCACGCCGTTCACCTGGATGACGATCCGCTTCCCGTCCACCCGGATGAGGTAGTCGAACCAGACCTCGTCTGCGACCGGGGCCTTGTCGCGGACGTCCCGGACCGCGTAGAGGCTGCCGGTCTTGCGCGGGTCCTTGTGGAGTTGGGAGTTCACCTGCGCCTCGTAGCCGTTGTCCGGCCACCCCTTCTCCTGGAACGTCGTGTGGAAATAGACGCCGGAGTTCGATCCCGGCATCTTCTTCACGCGCAACTTCAGCTCGAAGTTCTTGAACAACGCCCTGCCGTCCGGCCCCGCGTAGAAGGCGTGGGCGCGCCCCTTGGCGGTCTTGATCGCGCCGTCCTCCACGGTGATCGCGCCCGGGGTCTCCTCGTTGGACACCCAGCCGGTGAGGTCCTTGCCGTTGAAGAGCGGAATCCAGCCGTCGTCGGTCTTCGCGGACAAGGGCCCGCCGAGCAGGCAGACGAGACAGCCGAAGCCGGCGATCCAGGGCGGAAGGGAAGGGCGCATGCCCCTTGAGCTACGCCGTTACCGGAGGTTCGCCAAGCGCGAAGCCGCCGGCCGGCGCCCCCTCAGGCCGCTTCCGGCGGCGGATCGAAATCGTCGGACTGGGTGCGCATCCACCACGGGCGCTTCGCGGAGGCGAGGGCCGCGTCGCCGGGCAGGACCCGGAATTCCCGAGTCCGATCCGACGGTGGTTCGAAGGGCACGAGGTTGTCCTGCGGAAGGACGCGAAGGCGGTTCGATCCCAGCGGGCGTGGCCAGTGCGGTTTCATGGGTATGCCTTCGCTATCGGAACGAATCCCGGAGACTGGAGGGAAACGCTCCGGTGACGGTTTCGTTCCCGCGGGGTCCGTCACTTGACACCCCATGGGGCGGAGACTACGCCACTCGCCCGAGATGGAGGCCGTGCTCGATCAACCGGTGCTGGTGCTCAACCGCCTGTGGCAGGCGGTGAACGTCGTCGGAGCGCGCCGCGCGTTTTCCCTCGTCGCGCGGGAGCACGCCCAGGTGGTCCACCTGACCGACGAGACCTGCCGCACGTTCTCGTTGATGGATTGGATCGACTTCTCGATCAGCAATCCGCCGCTCGACGAGTTGGAGACCGTTCACACGGTCCGCCACCGGATCCGCGTGCCCCGCGTGATCCTGCTCACGGTCTTCGACAAGCTTCCCCGCAAGGACCTGAAGCTCACGCGCAACAACGTCTTCGAGCGCGACAAGAACCGCTGCCAGTACTGCGGCTCCGCCTTCGAGCGGAAGGACCTCAACCTCGACCACGTGATCCCGCGCCACTACGGCGGCAAGACCACGTGGGAGAACGTCGTCTGCTCCTGCATCCGCTGCAACACCCGCAAGGCCAACCGCCTGCCCCACGAGGCGAACATGCGGCTCGTCCGCAAACCGCTGCGACCGAAGTGGCGCCCGGTGATCAGCCTCGTGATCGGCAAGCCCGGGAGCGAGCACTGGAAGGACTTCCTCGACCTCGCCTACTGGAACGTCGAGCTCGACGAGTAGGCGCGCCGGCGCGGGCTCACGTCCCGGAGAACCAGTGCCGCACGGCCTCGACGAACGCCGGCGGCGGACGCACCGGCTCGTTGCGGTGGTTGAGGAAGGCGTGGACGGTGTGCGCGGTCGCGAGGGTGACCTCGCCCCGCAGCAGGCGGTACTCGAGCCGGATCCGCAGGAGCGGTTTCTCCGGGAGCGACGTCTCGATGGTGATGACGTCGTCGTAGAGCGCCGGACGCGCGTAGCGCACGTTCACCTCGAGCACGGGCAGTCGATAGCCCTCGGCCTCCAGCCTCGCGTAGGGCAGGCCGTGCTGGCGCAGGAGTTCGGTCCGCCCGATCTCCAGCCACGGCAGGTAGTTGCCGTGGTAGGCGATGCCCATCATGTCGGTCTCCGCGTAGCGGACGCGGACTTCGGTGCGGGCGGTGATCATGGCGTCGCCCCAAGGCCAACGCCGCCCACCGCAGGGCGCCAGACGAAAGGAAGGGCGTGCCCTCCGCGCTCAGAAACGGAGTTCGTAGCTGTTGCCTTCGGCGTCCTCGAAACCGAGCCGCCGGGCCTCGATCGAAGTCAGCCGCACCGGATGTTCCGTGCCGACGATCTCGCCGATCGCGTAGACGCGGCTGTTCATCAAGACGCGCGGGCTGGCGCCGCCGCGGATGCCGGCGACCTCCAGCGAGGCGATGTAGACCTGGATGACCGGGTCGGGGCGATTGACCCGCACCGGTTCGGGCTCGGGCTCCCGTATTGGTTCAACAACCACGGGCGCCCCGGCGAGCGAGACGGCCTCGACCGGTTCGGAGGTCGCCTCGACCGGCGCCGGCTCCGAAGGTGATTCGGCCGCCGGTGTCGGTTCGACCCGGGCCGGAAGCGGCGCCGGCGAGGCGGCAGCGGCGACAAGCGGAGCGGGCGCGGGGGATTCCTTCGGGGGAGCGAGGGCGACCGAGGGCTCGTCCGGACCGAAGAGCAGGTAGGCCCCGAGACCGAGGCCGGCCATCAGGCCGAAGACCATGAGACCCGCCAGGGCGAGGACCATGCCGGGCCGGTGCGGAGTGCGCGTCGCGGAGACCAGCGCGGGCGTCTGCGATGAAGGCGGCGGCGGCGGCGCGGCGGGCGCCGGCTCGGGGGTCGCGAGTTTCAGTCCTCCGCCTCCGGCGCGCGGCTGCAAGGTCTGCGCTTTCTTGAGGGCGTCGTTGATCAGGCTCATGACGGGAAGGAGGCTGGAGGGTTCTTCGTTGCGGAAGGTCCGGGGCGGCGCGCTCAGGCGGCGTCGAGCATCCGGTATTCGCGGACGGCGCGGCGCACGTCCCAGTAGGTCACTTCGTCGGATTCACGGACGAAGGCGGCGAGGAGCGCCTTGTCGCTGAGGTTGTTGACGAGACGCGGGATGCCGCGGCTGGCGCGGGCGATCGCACGCACCGCCAGGGTGGAGAACCACGGACGGCCCACGCCGCCCGCAAGGGTGATGCGATGCCGGATGTAGTGGGCGATCTGCTCGGTGTTGAGCGGGCGCAGCTCGCAGCTCACGAGGATGCGCTGGCGGAGCTGGCGGAGGCGTTGTTCGTTGAGCTTCTCTTTGAACTCCGGCTGGCCGATGAGCACGATCTGCAGGAGCTTCTGCGTGTCGGTCTCGAGGTTGGAGAGGAGTCGCAGTTGCTCGAGCACTTCGAAGGAGAGGTTCTGGCACTCGTCGACGATCACCACGATGTTGCGACCGCGGTGGATGCGCTCGAGGAGGACGCGGTTCACCTGGTTGATCAGGTCGTTGGGATTGTGGCCGCTGGAGGGCTCGCCGAGCTCGGAGAGGATGATCTCGAGCAGCTGCGTCTCGCTGATCCGCGGATTGAGGATCAGCGCGGTGTCGACGTTCTCGCCGTGGAGGTCGTTGAGGAACTGCCGGCACACGGTCGTCTTGCCGCAGCCGACTTCGCCGATGAGGACGATGAAACCCTTCTTCTCCTCGATCCCGTACTTGAGGTGTTGGAGCGCCTCGCGGTGGGTCGGGCTCTGGAAGAGGAAGCGCGGATCGGGCGTGATGTTGAACGGCGCCTCGGAGAGACCGTAGAAATCCAGGTACATGTGCCCTTTGGCTTTCGGCACGCGGCGGCCTAGGCTTTAGCCGTCAGATCGTCCGGGGGATTCACCCCAATGCGACGAGCGCGCCGCGACCGGAGAAAATGACTTTCCTTCGAAAGGCCTTCGCCCAAGCTCCGCCCGATCGCTCCCACATGACGCTCCGCCGCTCCGTCATCGCCTTCTACGCCCTGCTTTTCGTCGCGCTCACGCTCTTTTCGGGCCTGTTCTTCCTTCGGACCTACGGCGAGTACCGCGCGATGAAGGCGACCGAGCTCGAGCACCAGCGTCGCCTCGCCGAGCTGGACGTTCGCCTTGCCGACCATCTCGAGACGCTGGAGCGGCTGAAGTCGGACCCCGCGTTCGCCGGTCGGGCGATCCGCGAGCGCCTTGGCTATGCGCGGCCCGACGAGGTGGTTTTTCGCTTCGAGCGCTGAGCGCGCGCGTCGCGGGCCCCGCGCCGGGGAGGCGCCGCGGGCGGTGATTTTCCGATGAACGATCCCAACGCTCTCATCCAACGTTTCGAACGCGCCGGGCAGGGCGGGGTTTTCCGTTTCTGGTCGCGGCTTTCCGCCGACCAGCGGTCCCGGCTGGTCGAGCAGGCGCGCGAGATCGACCTCGAGGAGGGCTCGCTCCGGCGCCGGCGATCGCGCTGCCGGGCTCGGGGGGCGACTCGATCCGCTGGGCGGAGGCGAGGCTCGCCGGTGAGGAGGCGTTGCGCGCGGGCAAGGTCGCGGCGTTCACCGTCGCGGGCGGACAGGGCACGCGCCTCGGCTTCGACGGTCCGAAGGGCACGTTCCCTGCCACCCCGGTGAGGCGTGCGCCACTCTTCCAGGTCTTCGCCGAAAAGATCCTCGCGGTGCAGCGCCGCTACGGCTGCGAGATGCTCTGGTGCATCATGACGAGCCACGCCAACCACGCGCAGACGGTCGCATTCTTCGAAAGCCGCGCGTTCTTCGGCCTGCGTTCGGAACAGGTGCTTTTCTTCCGCCAGGGTCGGATGCCGGCGGTCGACTTCGAGGGCCGGATCCTGCTCGAGGCGGTCGATGCGATCGCGCTCAGCCCCGACGGTCATGGCGGCTCGCTGCGCGCGCTCGTGCGCAGCGGCGCGGTCGAGCGGATGGAGCGCGCCGGTGTCGAGGTGGTCAGCTACTTCCAGGTCGACAACCCCCTCGTGCATTGCATCGACGCGGCGTTCATCGGCTTCCACCTCCTGCACGGGTCCGAGATGTCGAGCCGGATGGTGCCGAAGGCGTTCGACCGGGAGAAGGTCGGCCACTTCTGCCTGCAGAACGGTCGCCTCGTCGTGATCGAGTACAGCGACATGCCCGACGAGCTCGCGACCCTGCGCGGTGCGGACGGAGGGCTGGTCCACCGCGCGGGCAGCATCGCGATCCACCTGCTCGCCACCTCCTTCATCCGGCGGATCGGCGAGGGTGCGGCGGGCGTGGTCCTGCCGTTCCACCGCGCCGACAAGAAGATCCCCACGGTCGACGAAGCCGGAAACCCGGTGAAGCCGCCGGCCGCCAACGGAGTGAAGTTCGAGATGTTCGTCTTCGACGCGCTCCCCTTCGCCCGCAACCCGATCGTCGTCGAGACCCGTCGCGCCGACGAGTTCAGTCCCGTCAAGAACGCCGAGGGCGTCGACTCCCCGCGGACGTGTCGCGAGGACCAGATGCGGATGTTCGCGCGCTGGATGCACGCGGCCGGCGTCCCGGTCCCGACCGATGCGTCCGGGCTGCCGACGATCTCTTTGGAGATCTCGCCGCTCTTCGCGACCGACGAGGATTCGTTCGCCGAATCGTGGGCCCGTCTGCCGGTCAAGCCCGCACTCGTCGACGGGCTCGTTCTCGAATAGGCGCGCGCCGCCGTCGGCGACGGTTTGCGTCTTGAGTCGCACCGGGCCGACCGGTTCAGTCGGCCTCATGGCTGGCGACCTGACGAAACGCATCGAAAGCGCGCGCAAAACCGGCGGACTGCTCCCCTCCGCGGCGGAGAATCTCGAGGCGTGGGTCTCGTCCGGAATCCTTCCCGAATGGGCGCTCGCCAGCCTCGGGGAGCTGCTCGAGGCCGGCGCCATCGGCGAGCTCAACGACCGGTTCTTCCGCTACCTCGAGTTCGGCACGGGAGGCATGCGCGGACGCACGATCGGCGCGGTCGCGACGGAGGCCGAGACCGGCCGGCCCGACGCGAAGGGCTCGCCCGAGCACCCGTCCGTGGGGAGCAATCTCCTCAACGAGTTCACCGTCATCCGTGCGACGATCGGCCTGTTCCGCTACACCTCGGGCTGGCTCTCCGCGAGCGGGGTGTTCGACCGGCCCAAGCTCGTCATCGCCCATGACGTGCGGCACTTCTCCCGCGCCTTCTGCGAGCTCACCGCCTCGACGTGGACGCGCCTCGGCGGCACCGCGTTGATCTTCGACGGTCCGCGCTCGACCCCGCAGCTCAGCTTTTCGGTCCGGCGGCTCGGCGCGCATTGCGGCATCGTCATCACCGCCAGCCACAACCCGCCCCACGACAACGGCTACAAGGTCTACTTCGTCGACGGCGGCCAGGTCGTCGCCCCGCACGACCGGGGCATCATCGCCGAGGTGAACAAGGTCGCGCTCGCCGACCTGCGCCCGCACCTCGCTTGCGACACGGCCGGGGTGATCCTGCTGCCGGCATCCGTCGACGCCGACTACCACCGGGAGCTGGAGAACGTGGTCCTCGACCCCGCCGTCTTCAAGGGTTCGAAACTCAAGGTCGTCTTCACGCCCATCCACGGCGTGGGCGGTCACGCGACCGAGGCCCTGCTCCGGCGCTTCAAGGTGAAGCACCGCACCGTGCCCTCGCAGTCGGTGCAGGACCCCCGCTTCCCGACCGTGAAGTCGCCCAACCCCGAGAACGCCGAGGCCCTCGCCGAGGCGGTCGCGCTCGCGCGCCGCATCCGGGCCGACGTCGTCCTCGCGACCGATCCGGATGGCGACCGCATGGGCGTCGCCGTGCGCGACCGCGACGGCGGGATGACGCTGCTCACCGGCAACCAGGTCGGCGTCCTCCTCGCCGAGTACCGGATCGCGAAGCTCAAGCGGCTCGGCATCCTCCCCAAGCGCGGTTCGCGCTCGGCGGCGCTGATCAAGACCTTCGTGACCTCGCCCATGCAGGACGCCCTCGCGACCGCGCACGGACTCAAGGTCATCAACACCCTCACCGGCTTCAAGTGGATCGCGGGCAAGATCCGCGGCTACGAGGAGGCGCTCAAACGCACGCTCCTGGAAAAGGAGGGCCTCGCGCTCGACTACGACGCCACGCCACCCGCCACCCGGGCCCGCCTCCTCCTCCGTCACTCCACCTTCTACGTCTTCGGCGGCGAGGAGAGCTACGGCTACCTTCCGTCGGACGCCGTCCGCGACAAGGACGGCAACGCCGCCTGCCTCATCTTCTGCGAGCTCGCCGCCGAGGTGAAGCGCTCCGGCGGGACGATCGACGGCCTGCTCGACAGCCTGTACCTGAAACATGGGTACCACCTGGAGGGCCTCGGCCAGATCTACCACGAGGGTGCGGCGGGGGCGGCGAAGATCGCCCGCATCCTCGCCTCCTACCGCGCCTCCCCGCCGAAGTCGATCAACGGGGTGCGGACGACGAAGTTCACCGACTTCGGCCGGCAGGTGATCCGGGACGCCGACGGCGAGCGCATCCCCGCGCAGGACCTCTACTTCGTGCGGCTCGTCAACGGTTTCAGCTACGCGGTGCGCGGCAGCGGCACGGAGCCGAAGATCAAGTTCTACCTCTTCGCGACCGCGAAGGTGAAGCGGGCCGGCGACCTCCCCGCGGTGAAGGAGAGGACTCGGGCCGGGCTCGACGCCTTCCGGACCGCGATCGAGGCGGACGCCGCGGCGCGGGCCGGGGACTGACGGTCCGGGACCTCCCTTCAGGCCCGCGCGGCCTTGCGGGAACGCTCCTCCACCCAGTCGACGAGCCGGTCGGGCGCCGACTCGAAGGCCCAGACGGCCCGGAGGAAATCCGCCGGGTGCAGGTCGTGCGTCTTGAAGAAGCGCCGATCGCCCCCGCAGCAGTACATCAAGGAAAGGGGAAGTTCACCGCGGAGCTTCGCGCGCGCCTTCGGCATGAGGCGCGGCAGCCACTCGATCCCGCGGACGGCCGCGGATTTCTCGGGCAGCGAGGCCGGATCGAGCACGACGGTCGAGGCCGTGCCGCGCTGCACCTCGATGAAGTAGTCGCGGCGGACGGCCTCGATCAGCAGCGCGGTCTCGAAGTCGGGCTCGCCGTAGCCCACGGCGTCCTCCGCGTAGTCGAGGAAGTCCTGCGCCCGTCCGCCGCAGGAGCGGACGAAGGCGAGGTCGTTCGGGGTGAGCAGCGAGGCGGCGTCGGAGGCGCCGGCCCGATGGGCGGTGAGCGCGCGGTCGTAGACGGCGCGGAAGGTCTTCTGGAAGTCGTAGTGTTGCATGGAGGCCTCCGACGGTCGCCGGAAGCGCGGGCGAGGCAAGTCGCCGAAGGCTTCCGCGTCCGCCTCAGCGCCGGCGGCCGCCGTGGCGGCGCGGTCGCGGCGTCCTGCCGTCGGGCGCGCTCTCCGCGGCGAGGTGGAAGTCGATCTGCCGCTTGAAGCGGTCGACGCGCGAGACGACCACGGTGATCGTCTGGCCCGATTCGAACCGTCGCTTCGTGCGGCGGCCGACGAGCGCCGTCCCGTCCGCGTCGAGTTGGTAGAGGTCGTCCTCGAGCGAGGAGACGTGGACGAGGCCGAAGGCCATCGATTCGGTCAGCTCGATGAACATGCCGTGGTTGCGCGTCTCGGTGATGACGGCGGCGAACCGGGTGCGGTTCTTCTTCACGAGCTCGCGCTCGAAGAACTCGAGCAGCTTCACCTTCACGCTCTCGCGCTCGGCCTCGTTGCTGGTGACCTCGGTGAGGCTGAGGTGCTCGCCGAGCGAGTGGATCCGGCCCTGCGAGTAGTCCGCCTTCGCCCCGGGGAGCAACGGCTGGCCGTGGTGGCGCGCGAGGTAGTGGACGAACACCCGGTGCACCACGAGGTCCGCATAGCGGCGGATGGGCGAGGTGAAGTGCAGGTAGTCGCGCTTGTTCAGCCCGAAGTGGCCGTCGGCCGAGCCCTTGTAGCAGGCCTTCTTGAGGCTGCGCAGCACCTGGGTGCGAAGCAGGTGACCCTGCGGATGGTCCTTCAGGCGGGCGAGCAGGCGCACGAGCTCGCGACGGTTCGTGAGGTCGCCGCACTCGATCTGGAAGGTCGCGAGGAACTCGCGCAGCTCGGCGAGGCGGTCGTCGTCGGGCTTGTCGTGCACCCGGTAGAGGGCCGGGAGCCGGGCCTCGCGCAGGGCCTTCGCGACGGCCTCGTTGGCCGCGAGCATGAACTCCTCGATGAGCTGGTGGCTCTCGTCGTTGACGATCTTCTCCAACCGGTCGGCGTAGCCCTTCTCGTCGACGAAGATCTTCGTCTCGGGCATGTCGAGATCGAGGCTGCCGTTGCGCAGACGCTCCTGGCGCATCCGCGCGGCGAGCGACCAGAGCGAGCGCACGAGGTCGCGAAGGCCCGCGATCTCGCGGGCGGAGAGGTCCGAGAGCGGCCGGCCGGCGAAGCCCGTCTGGTGCGCGGGCGGGGAGGGCAGGGCGCGGATCGCCGCGGGGTCGTCCTCCTTCAGCAGCGCCCGGGCCTGCTTGTAGGTGAGGCGCTTCGCGCTGCGGATGACGGTGTTGGCGAAGGTCGTCTCCCGGATCCGGCCGTTGCGGTCGAAGGTGAGGGAGACGGATTTCGTCAGGCGGTCCACGCCCTCCTTCAGGCTGCACACGCCGCTGGAGAGCCGGTGCGGCAGCATCGGGATGACGACGCCGACGAGGTAGGTGGAGTTGCCGCGGCGCTGCGCCTCGTTGTCGAGCGCGCCGCCCGGCCGCACGTAGGACGAGACGTCCGCGATGTGGATGCCGACGCGCCGTGCGCCGTCGGCCAGCTGTTCGAGCGAGAGGGCGTCGTCGAAGTCCTTCGCGTCGTCGGGGTCGATCGTGAGCGTCGGGATCGCGCGCAGATCGAGGCGGTGCCGACAGTCCGCCGGCCGCACCTCCTCGGGCACGCCGGCGACCTCGCGCAGGACGGACTCGGGAAACTCCGGCTCGAGGCGGTGCTTGTGCAGGATGGCCTTGAGCTCGGCGTGCGGCTCGTGCGTGCGCCCGAGCACCTCGACGATCTCGCCCTCGGGATTGACGTGGCGCTGCGTCCACTCGTGCAGCTTCACGATCACCTTGTCGCCGACGGCCGGTCGCGGCTCGAGCGTGCCGACGGCGGGATCCGGCACGTAGATGTCGTGGATGAGGCGGGGATCGTCGGGGACGACGTAGTGGAAGAGCTTCGAACGCTGGAGGTTTCCGGTGATCGTCTCGCGGGCCCGTTCCAGGATGCGGATCACGCGGCCGGTGTCGCGGGTCGCGACGCCGCGCGGTGCGCCGCGCCGCGGGACCTTGCGTTTCTCCTCGTCGGAAAGGCGCACGACCACGCGGTCGCCATGCAGGCCCACGCCGGTGTCCTCGGCGGCGATCTCCACCGGTTCACGCTCCGGTCCGCCGGGCGCGTTCTCGGGGATGAGCAGGGCGGAGCCGCTCTGGCGGAACGTGAGCCGGCCGGTGAGCAGATCGGCGTCGGACGGGATGCAGTAGCGGTCGCTCTTGACGCGGACGATCACGCCCTCGGTCTCGAGTGCGCGCAGTTCCTGCTCGAGTTTCCGGCGTTCGCGCCGGGCGACTCCGAGCTTGCCGGCGAGGACGGTCGCGGGCTCCGGAACGTAGTCGGGGCGGCGGAGACGCTGGATCAGGCGGTCGCGGAGATTCATGGAATCGGGCCGCGGTCAATTGGGTTGCATCCGCGTCGGCCGGTGGGAATGACCTTGGCGTTCATGAGAGTCGTCCACGTGGCAAGCGAGCTGTTTCCGTTCGTGAAGACAGGGGGGCTCGCGGACTCCGTGGCGGCCCAGGCCAAGGCCCTCGCCGGCTTCGGGCACGAGGTCGCGGTGATCATCCCTTGCTACCGCCAGTTGCTCGAGCACCCGGAGTTCCGGGCGGCGCGCCAGGAGTTCGAGATCGTGATCGAGACGGGCGAGGTCGACCTTCACTGCGCCATCCACTCGCTCAAGCTCGGTCCCCGGCTCACCCTGTGGATGGTGCGGCGCGACGAGTTCTACGACCGTCGCTTCCCGTACGGCCTCGGCGATCGCGATTACGACGACAACGCCGCGCGTTTCGTCTTCTTCGACAAGGCGGTCGTGGAGATCCTGCGTCTCGCTAAGCTCAAGGCCGACATCGTGCACTGCCACGACTGGCAGGCGGGTCTCGTGCCGGTGCTGCTGCGTGCGGCGGAGCGTCGCCACGACGAGACGCTCGCCCTCAGCACGGTGATGACGATCCACAACATCGCCTTCCAGGGCGTCTTTCCCGCGCGGGACTTCCGCCTCACGAACCTGCCCGACGACTTCTTCAACGTCGACGGCCTCGAGTACTACGGGCAGATGAGCATGCTCAAGGCGGGGATCGTCTTCGCGGATCGCGTCACCACGGTCAGCCCGACCTACGCGCGGGAGATCCTGACCGCGCGTTTCGGTTGCGGGCTCGAGGGCGTGATGCGCTCCCGCGCCGCCGACCTCACGGGGATCCTCAACGGGATCGACACCGACGTGTGGAATCCCGCGACCGACAAGCTCATCCCGGCGAACTTCTCGGGCGACGACCTCGGCGGCAAACGCCTGTGCCGCGCCGCGCTGCTCCGCAAGTGCGGCTTCGATCCCGGGTTCGCCGGTCCCGTCTACGGGATGGTGTGCCGGCTCGCCCAGCAGAAGGGCCTCGATCTCCTGCTCGGGGCGCGGGAGTTCTTCACCTCCGGTGACGTGCGGCTCGTCGTCCTCGGTCGCGGCGAACCGCGCTATGAGGAGGCGTTGCGCGAACTCGCCGCCGCGCATCCCGATCGCGTCTCCCTGGGCACGGCGCTCGACGAACCGATGAGCCACCTCATCGAGGCCGGCGCGGACTTCTTCCTCATGCCGTCGATCTTCGAGCCGTGCGGGCTCAACCAGATGTATTCGATGCGCTACGGTACGGTGCCGATCGTCACGCGCGTCGGCGGTCTCGCCGACACGGTCGTCGACATCGATCTGCGGGAGTCCGACGGCGTCGGGATCGTGGTCGAGCCGACGCAGGAGGCCTTCGCCGACGGCCTCGCCCGTTCGCTTGGTCTTTTCGGCGACCCCGCGCGGATGGACCGCGTCATCCGCCGCATGATGGCGCGCGACTTCTCGTGGTCCAACGCGGCGCGGGCCTACGAGGCGCTTTACCGCGAGGTCGTTTGACGCGACTGCGGGAAGCGCTTGCGTGAGGCCCCTCATGGCCGCTCCCACCTCGATCGTCTGGTTCCGGCAGGATCTGCGCCTCGACGACAACCCGGCGCTGCACCACGCGGTGGCGCAGGG
>DAIPIQ010000073.1:0-17331 GCA_036770745.1 Opitutaceae bacterium
GGCGATCCTCGGCCTGCCCGACGGGCGGATCGTGGTGGAGATGGAACTCGCCGAGGCCGAATCCCAGGGTGGCGCAAGCGTCTTCGTGCTCACGGCAGGGGGCGCGGCCGTCTTCGATGTCCGCTCCCTTCTGGCCGCGCCGCGGATCGTCGAGTTGGTCGGCGCGGACGGCACGGGAGCGGTGCTCGTGCGGGAAGCCTCCCGCGTCGGCTCGCGCCCGGGGGTCGCGCCGACCGGGGCCGAAGCCGTCGAGAGCGTTTTTCCCATCCTCGTCGGTCGCCGTCCGGCGCGAGTCGACCTCGGCGCCGGCGCGTTGAATCCGGTCCCGCTCGCGCTCGCCTTGCGGCGGGCCGGCGCGCCCCTCTCGTTGCGGAGGGATCCGGCCGGCGGCGTGCTCGTGGCCGGGGCGTTCACCGAAGTCGACGGCACACCGCGCGCCGGCCTGGCCCGCTTCCGCGCCGATCGCACGCTCGACATGGAGTTCACACCGGTCGTGTTTCCCGGCGCGGCCCCCGAGCCGGTGCTCGCCACCTCCGACGGAGGGTGGATCGTGCGGCGCGACCACGACCGCGAGTCGGCGAACTCCGCGGTGACGACGCGGGTGATCGAATTTCGGAAGCTCCGGAGCGACGGCTCGCTCGAGCCGGGTTTCGCCGCGGACGCCCGCCTGGCGACCCCGACCGCGGAGACGAAATGGTTGCTGGAGGGGCCCGACGGGCGGCTGCTCGTCTCCCACCTGGCCGACCCCGGGCTCGCGCCGCGCCTCGCCTGGACGGACGCCTCCGGAACGATCGTCGAGGAACTCCCGGCGCGGTTCACCGCCGCGACGATCGGCGCCGGGCAAGACCCGCTCGCGAGCGCCGTGCGCCTCGCCGACGGCCGGCTGGTGATCGCCGGCGCTTTCACCGGCGTCGACGGGCTGGAGCGCCGGACGGTCGCACGCCTGGGGGCCGACGGTCGGGTCGATCCGACCCACCGGGCCGAAATCGACGAGGTGCTCGCCGCGCCCGAAGTCCGGCTTCTCGCCGACGGCGCCGCGGTGATCGAGCATCGGCGGTCGGGCCTCCCCGATGTTTTCCGGCTTCTCCCCGACGGCTCGCGCGATCCGGGTTTTCCGGCAGTCACGCGATTCCCGCGCGATCCCGCCACGGGCCTGCCGGATGGCAACCTCCCCGAGCGCGTCGTCCTGCCGGGACCGGCGACGGCCTTCGTGATCGAACGGCTCCGGGCGCACGACGGCAGCCTGTGGACCTTGACCCAGGTCGCCGGCGCGGAGACGCGGATCGTGCGCTTCACGCCCGCGGACGTGCCCTCGATAACCCTCGAGCCGCGCTCGCTCAGCGTGATCGCCGGGGCCGCAGGCTGGCTTTATGTGGAGACGGGGACTTCGAAGGAGGCCGCGATCCAGTGGTTCCGCGACGGCGTGCCGGTCCCGGGCGCGACGACGAAGGTGCTCGGCTTCGACTCGGCCCAAGTCTCCGAGGGCGGGGTCTACCACGCGACCGTCACCCTCGGGGCCGCCACCCTCGTCTCGGCGCCCGCGCAACTCGAGGTGCGACCGAACACCGCGCGCGTCGTCAACTTCTCCGCCCGCGCCCAGGTCTCGGACGGCCGCGGTCTGCTCGCGGGGTTCGTCGTCGACGAAGCGGGAGCCTCGCCGGTCGTGGTGCGCGCGGTCGGCCTCGGGCTGCTCCCCTACCTGCCCACCCAGCTCCTCGTCGATCCGGTGCTGCGGCTCTACGCCGGCCGGACGCCGCTGGGCGATGATCGGGGCTCCGCCTTGAACGGCCCGGCGGCCGGACTCGCCGCAAGCTACGGTGCGTTTCCCGTGCGGATGAGCCCGCTTTTCCCCATCGGCGCGAACATCGGCTGCGCGTTGGCGAGGCCCCTCGAAGTCGGGCCGCACCTGCTGGAGGTGACGAGCGGCGACGGCCGGGCGGGAACGGTCCTCGCCGAGGGCTACGCCGGCGGCGACGATCCGGCACGGATCGTCAACGTCTCCGTGCGCGCACGCACCCAACCGGGCGGCCGACCCGCCGTGCTCGGCCTCGTCGTCGGTGGTGCGGGGCCGCTCCGCGTACTCGTCCGCGCGGTCGGGCCGGGTCTGGCGGAGTTCGGCGTGTCCGGCTTCGAGACCGATCCCCGGCTGGAGTTGCGCTCGCAGAACGGCGCGTGGACGACCTTCGCCAACGACGACTGGCACGCGACGCCGCGACTCCTCGAGGCGACGACGCGGGCGGGCGCCTTCCCGCTCGCACCGGGCTCGGCCGACGCGGCTGTGCTCGTCACGATCCAACCGGGGTCGCACACCCTCGAGGTCGGCGGCGGACCCGTGGGCGGCGAGGTGTTGCTCGAGCTCTATCTGCCCGACGCCTGAGAACGGGGTCGAAAGAAGCGGGATTGCGCGCGGCGAAGTCCCGCCAAGAGTGCGCGCAATGGCCGAGGAAACTCCCGCCGCACCGAGCGCACTCCGCGTCGTGGACTGGGGACGCACCGACTACCGGGAGGCGCTCGCCGCCCAGGAGGCGCTCGTGCTCGATCGGATCGAGGGCCGGATCGGCGACACCCTCGTCTTCACCGAGCACGACTCCGTCTACACCATCGGCGTGCGCCCGGGGGCGGAGCGCCATCTGTTGCCCCGCCCGGACGGCGCGGGCGGGATCCCGCTCGTGAAGACCAACCGGGGCGGCGACATCACCTGGCACGGCCCCGGCCAGATCGTCGGCTACCCGATCGTCGATCTCTCCCGCTCCCGCGACCTCCACGCCTACCTCCGCCTCCTGGAGCAGGTGTTGATCAACACCGTCGGCGCCCTCGGTCTCGCCGCCGGCCGGCGCCCGGGGTTGACCGGCATCTGGCTGGGGCCGCGCAAGATCGCCGCGATCGGCGTGGCCTCGCGCCGCTGGGTGACCTCGCACGGCTTCGCCCTGAACGTGAACAACGACCTCGCGCCCTTCGCCGGGATCGTGCCCTGCGGCATCACCGACGGCACGGTCACCTCGATGGCCGCCGAGCTGGGGCGTCCGCTCGACCTCGACGAAGTGCGCCGGCTCCTCGCCGCGGAGTTCGCCGCCGGCCGGGGATCCACGCCCGCATAGCCGACGGCTCGGGGCGCCCCGGCGGCGGCGACGGGCGCGGAAATTCCGTGCCAACCCGGCCCGGACCGTTGTTAGATCCGACCGCTCCCGCCTCACCGATGTCGACCGCACGCAAACCCGGGTGGCTTCGCGCCAAACTTCCCAACGGCCCCGAGTACGGGCGCGTGCGCGCGCTCGTCGACGAGAACAAGCTCCACACCGTCTGCCAGAGCGCGCAGTGCCCCAACATGGGCGAGTGCTGGTCGCGCGGCACCGCGACGGTGATGATCCTCGGCAACATCTGCACGCGCTCCTGCACGTTCTGCGCGATCGCCACGGGCCGGCCCACCGAATACGACCTCGGCGAACCCGCCCGCGTCGCCGATGCCGTCGCAAAGATGCACCTGCGCCACTGCGTCATCACCTCGGTGGCCCGCGACGACCTGAAGGACGGCGGGGCCTCGGTCTGGGCCGCGACCATCCGCGCCGTGCGCTACCGCAACCCTGGTTGCGCGATCGAGGTCCTCATCCCCGACATGCAGGGCCGCGTCGACCAGCTCGACACCATCCTCGACGCCCGCCCGGACATCTTGAACCACAACGTCGAGACGGTCGCGCGCCTCCAGCGCAAGGTGCGCGTCTCGGCCCGCTACGACCGCTCGCGCTCCGTCCTGCGGCACGCGAAGTCGCGCGGCTTCACCACCAAGACCGGCCTGATGCTCGGCGTGGGCGAGACCCGCGAGGAAGTGGCGCGGACCCTGCGCGATCTGAGGGATGACGCGGTCGACATCCTGACCCTCGGCCAGTACCTCCAGCCGACCTCCGAGCACCTCGCGATCGACCGCTGGGTCACGCCGGAGGAGTTCGCCGAGTGGAAGACCTTCGGCCTTTCGATCGGTTTCGGTGTCGTGGAATCGGGACCGCTCGTGCGCTCCTCCTACCACGCGGACGAGCAGTCCTCGAAATACACCCACGTCGACGCGACCGTCCCCGCGGCGGGCACGTGAGGCGGGCCGGGCGCCGCGGATTCGTCACCGGGCGACGGCTTTCCGCACTTGATGCGAGGCGCTCGAGCGGCACGTTGCCTGCATGCGCCTGCGCACCATGACAACCGGTCGATACCTGGTTCTGGGCGCGTTGCTCGCGGCTCTCGGTGCTGCTCCCGCCCTCGAGGCAGGGCGGCTGGTTTCCGGGCCGATGCTCGGGCACCGGGCGCACCGCGAGGTGACGCTGTGGCTGGAAACCGAAGGCGCGACTTCGGTCGGCGTTGATTTCTGGATCGAAGACCGACCGGAGACCCGGCGCTCGATCACCGTCGCCGGGCCGCCGACCTCGCCGGGCGGAGGCCAGCCGTTGCGGATTGCGCTGCCGCTGCTGGAGATGGGGGCGCGCTACGCCTACGCGCTCTCGATCGACGGCTCTCCGGTCGCGCTCGACCGGCCTCTGCGTTTCTCGACCACCGCCCAATGGGAATCGCGCGCGCCGCCGCCGGATTTTTCGTTCCTCCTCGGCTCGTGCGCCTACGTCAACGACCCGCCCTACGACCGGCCGGGCCGGCCCTACGGGCACTCGACCGGGATCTTCCAGCACATGGCGGCGAGCGGGGCCGACTTCATGCTCTGGGTCGGGGACAACTGGTACTATCGGGAGGCGGACTTCAGTTCGATCTCCGGCCTCTGGTACCGCGCCCGCCACGACCGCGCGGTGGCGGACCTCCAGCCGTTCCTCTCGGCGATGCACCACTACGCGATCTGGGACGACCACGACTACGGCTCCAACGACACCAACAAATCGTTCGAGTTCAAGGGACCGGCGCTGGAGGTGTTCAACGCCTACTGGGGCAATCCCTCCGCCGGCGAGCCCGGCCACCCCGGCGTCTACACGAAGTTCTTCTGGAGCGACGCGATGTTCATCCTGCTCGACAACCGCTGGTACCGCGACGACACCCGGCTCGTGCCCGGATCGGGTGAACCGAAGCGACAGCTCGGGCGCCACCAGATGGACTGGCTCAAGCAGTCGCTCCTCCAATCGAAGGTGCTCGGGCAATCGACCTTCACCTTCGTCGCGTCGGGCGGGCAGGTGCTCAGCGAACTGCCGACCCGGAGCGAGGGGATGGTCAACTATCTGGACGAGCGGGCCGAGCTGCTCGAGTTCATCCGCGACAACGGGATCGAGGGCGTCGTCTTCCTCTCGGGAGACGTGCATTTCACGGAGCTGGCGCGCCTGCGCCTCGGCGACGACCGCCGGGTCTACGAGCTGACCTCCTCGCCGTTGCTCAGCGGGGCGTGGAGCGACGTCCTTTCGATCCGCCCCGAGGATCCCAACCGCATCCCCGGCACCGTCGTGAACACCCAGAACTACTGCCAGGTATCCGTCGGGGGACCGCGCAACGCCCGCACCCTCGTCGTTCGCTCCTACGATTCCACCAACACCCTCCGCTGGACCCACGAGATCCCGGCGGCGGAGCTGCGGCGACCGAAGGCGCCCCGATGAAGGACAAGGCGCAGATCGTCGCCAACTGGCTGCCGCGCTACACCGGCCTCGCCCTCGACTCGGTCGGGCACTACGTGCTGCTCACCAACTTCGGCCACTACCTCGAGCGTTTCGCCCGCCGGCACGGCGTGCCCGTCGTCGGGGCCGACCGCCCGATGCCCTCGGCCACCGCCGACGGGATCACGATGATCAACTTCTCGATGGGCTCGGCCAACGCCGCCACGGTGATGGACCTGCTCTCGGCCGTCTCGCCGCAGGCGGTGTTGTTCCTCGGCAAGTGCGGATCGGTGAAACACGAGCCCGGCATCGGCGAGCTCATCCTCCCGATCGCGGCGATCCGCGGCGAGGGCACCTCGACCGATTATTTCCCGCCGGAGGTGCCGGCGCTCCCGGCCTTCGCGCTCCAGAAGGCCGTCTCCTCGACCGTCCGCCGACAGGGCCGCGAGTACTGGACCGGCGTGGTCTACACGACCAACCGCCGCGTCTGGGAACACGACGAGAAATTCAAGACCTACCTGCAGCGCACCCGCTGCATGGCCATCGACATGGAGACGGCGACGATCTTCACGGTCGGTTTCCACAACCACATCCCCACCGGTGCGCTCCTCCTCGTCTCCGACAGCCCGATGACGCCCGAAGGCGTCAAGACGGCCGTGAGCGACGACCAGGTGACCTCGGCCTTCGTCGACGCCCACCTCGAGATCGGGATCGGCGCGCTCCGCGAGATCGCCGACCAGGGCACGACGGTGAAGCACCTGATCTTTTGACGCGACCTCCGCCCGTGAACGCCGGACTCCAGCGACAAAGTGCGTCGGCGGTCGCGCATCCCGAACCGGAACCGACCCTCTTCCCATCCGATCCCATGAGTTACGAAGCCCGCCTCCAAGAGCTCGGAATCGAGCTCCCCGCCCCGCCGCCACCCGCCGGCAGTTACGTGCCCGCCGTGCGGGTCGGTCCGGTCGTCCATCTCGCCGGCGTGCTCTGCTCGCTCGACGGGCGGATGACCCACACCGGTGCGGTCGGCCGCGACCAGACGGTCGAGACCGCCCGCGAGGGCGCGCGCATCTGCGCGCTCAACCTGCTCGCCAACCTCCGCGCCGCCGCCGGCTCGCTTGACAACGTCCGCCGCATCGTCGCGCTCACCGGCTTCGTCAACGGCGTGGCGGGCTTCGCTGACAGCCCGGCCGTGATCAACGGAGCCTCCGACCTGTTGGTCGGGATCTTCGGCGAGGCCGGCCGGCACGCCCGCGCCGCGGTCGCCGTGGCCGGCCTGCCCCGCGATTCATCGGTCGAGATCCAGGCGATCGTCGAGCTGGTCTGAGCCTGTCGGGAGCAGTCGGGCCACAGAGGGCACGAAGGGGGCACGAGGCCACGGAGTGCTACGGCAGGTTCGGGCGGTCCTCCGTCACACCCGGAAGGTGGGCGGACGCTCGAAACATGAACTTCTCCGTATCACCTCTCCGTGAAGCTCGTCAGGAACTCCGTGAACTCCGTGTCCATTCCGACCGCCTTTGCCACGCCGCCCGTCCTTCACTCGAGCGGAAACCCCGGGGCCACGAGCTCCGCGCCCCGCACTTCGCGGTCCATCAACCCGAACTCGTGCAGCAGGCGGGCCTGCGCGTCGAGCCGGGCGACGTCGAGGTGGCCGATCCGCTCGCCGGGGCGCCCGCCCTCGACGAGCCCCAGGCGCAGGATCGCCTCGCGCGAGAACGCCATCGAGCCGGCGTCGTGCCCGGGGTTGAGCGCCGCGATCGCCGCGAAGGCCGGCGCGGGATCGCCGTGGAGGAAGTCCGCCCAGCCGCGCAGCGTGGCGCGCACGAAGGCCGCCCCCGCCTCCGGATGCGCGGCCAGCCAGGCGGCGTTGACGACGAGCGCGTGGTAGGGCTCGTACCCCGAGTCCGCGACGAGCAGCGTGTCCACCTCGGCCCCGGCCACGGCCGCCTGATACGGTTCGCTCGTCACGAGGCACTGCTGGACGAGCAACGGATCCTGGAGGAACTGCGCGATCGAGAACGTCACCGGCGTGCGCCGGATCGAGATCCCGTGGCGCCGCTCCACCAACGGCACCCAGACCGACGAGGCCCCGGCCATGACGAGCCGGCCGTGCAGGTCGTCGAAGCTCCGCACCGGATGGGCGCGGTGGAACATCAGCGCCTGCGGATCGCGTTGGAAGATCCCGGCGGCGAGCTTCACGGGCAGCCCGCGGCTGACCGCGACCGTGACGTCGTCGCTGCGCCAGAGCGCGAACTCCACCTGGCCGGCCCCGACCTTCTGGAGCACGAGCGAACGCGGCCCGCCCGGGAGGATCGTGACGTCGAGCCCGGCCTCGCGGTAGAAGCCGCGGGCGAGCGCCTGGTGGAAGCCGCCGTGTTCAGGTTGTGGATACCAATCCGACTGGAGGCTGACCGCGATCCGGCCCGCGGCCGGCGGCTCCGGCGGGCGCCCGCAGCCGGCGAGCACCAGGGAGAGCGCGAAGACCGCGGCCCTCACCGGTCGGTCCGCTCCACGGAGTCGTGCCAGGAGCGCAGGAGCAGTCGGTTGAGCCCGAGCACCGTGCCCACGAACAGGAAACCGCAGAGGCAGGCGACGAAGCCCGTGGCGAGCACCTCCGCCGTGCGCAACTGGGCGTTGTAGACGATCACGAGGAAGCCGAGGCCGCCCGTGCCGCCCGCCGCGCTGCCCGCGAAGAGCTCACCGGCGATCGCCCCGATCATCGCGAGGCTCGCGGAGATGCGCAGCCCGGTCAGGTAGTAGGGCAGCGCGAACGGCGCCCGGAGCAGCAGGAACTCCCGCACGAAGCCCGCGCCGTTGACCTTGAAGAGCTCCACCAGATTCCGGTCGGTCGAGATCAACCCCTGGGTCGCGTTGGCCACGACCGGGAAGAAGGCGATCACGAAGGTGATCGCGCTCACACTGTGGATGCCCGCGCGGAACCACAGGACGAAGAGCGGGGCGAGGATGATGACGGGGAACATCTGCACGATCAGCACGTGCGGATAGAACGCCGCGCGCATCCAGCGCGAGGAGGCGAGCAGCACGGCGATGCCCGCGCCCGCCACCGCGGCCGCGACGAAGCCGATGATCGCCCCGGTCAGCGTGCTCCCCGCCGCACTCAACAGGCGGACGCGCTCCCCCCAGCCGGCGAGGGCGACCTCCCATGGCGAGGGCAGGAAATACTTGGGGAACGCCCCCGCGTGTTTCACGAGGGCCCAGGCCGCAAGGAACAGGAATCCCGTGACGACCGGCAGGAACCAGATCCGCCAATCCCGGCGTGCGTGCCCGCTCATGGGAGTTCCTCCACCGAACGCAGGATGCGCGTGACCTCCGCGACCTGCTCGAAGTAGTCCCGCCGACCCCGCGTCGCGGCGACGCGGGGATGCTCCAGCTCCACCGCGATGTCGGCGTGGATCCTCCCCGGGTCGGCCGCCATCACGAGGATCCGGTTCGAGAGGAACACCGCTTCGGCCACCGAGTGCGTGACGAAGAAAGCCGTCCACCGCTCCGCCGCCCGGATCTCGAGGAGTTCCTCGTTGAGGTGGTGCCGGGTCATCTCGTCGAGCGCGCCGAACGGCTCGTCCATCAGGAGAAGCCGCGGCGACTGCACGAGCGCGCGCGCCACCGAGACGCGCATCTTCATCCCGCCGGAGAGCTGGCGGGGGCGGCGGGCGCGCGCATCCTCGAGGCGCACGAGGCCGAGCATCGCCTCCGCCCGCGCGCGCCGCTCGGCCGCGGGCGCCCCGCGGAGCCGGAGCGGCAGCTCGATGTTGCGCGCCACGGTCAGCCACGGGAGCAGGGTCGGCTCCTGGAAGATGAAGGCCGTCCGCGGATCCCCGAGCACCGGGGCCGCGCCGTCGACGCGGAGCGCCCCCTCCGAAACCGGACTGAGCCCGCTGATCAACCGCAGGAGCGTCGACTTGCCGCACCCGCTCGGCCCGATCACCGAGACGAACTCGCCCCGCCCGACCCGCAGGTCGATCGCCTCGAGCACGGTCGGGCCGTCGCCGAACCGCTTGGTCACCGCGCGAAACTCCACATGCGGGGCCTCAGGATCCATGATGAAGCCGGCAAGCGAACGCCAGGCGGCGAACGTGGGCAAGACCGCACCGTCCCGTGCGCGGACCGCACGTTTCGCGGCGCGGCGTCCGTCACCGGGCATTTGCACCACGCCCACAGAACCGGGTTGCACCGCGCAAAAACCTCCTCAAGGACTCGCCACGTTGACACGGACGGCTCCCCAACACGCTTTTTCCCCGCGAGTTTTCCGCATCGTTCCGAATGCAATGAAAATTTGTGCGGGCGTTCCAACGCAGAGGCTGGACGTCGGGCCGGGGATGCCCATGTTGACGCGTTCTCCCCGCTAGCCGCCCTTCCCCGAAACCTCCTCATCCACGCTTTTCGCGCCCCCGCGGCCCCGCCCGCACCCGCCGCCCCCACCTCTTCTCCACTCCATCGATCATCATGAGACCAACACACCTCGTTCTCGCTGCGTTCGCCCTTGCCGGCGTCGCGGCGTCCCAAGCCTTCGCGGCGACTCCGGACCTCCAAAAGACGCGCTCCGAACTCGAGAAATGGGTCGAGTTCCGGCAACTGATCTCCGAGGAGGAGAACGACTGGCGCGCGGAAAAGGAGACGATCGCCACCACGATCGACGTGATCAAGAGCGAGCTCGACCGCCTCGCCGAGGAACTCGTCCAGCTCGATCAGGGCGTGACCGAGGCCGACCGCGAGCGGAGCCGGCTCAACGACGACAACGCCGCCCTGAAGACCGCCGCTTCGGCCGTCTCGGGCGTGATCGGCGAGCTCGAGGCCCGCGTGGTCGCGCTCCACGAGATGTTCCCCGAAGAGCTGAAAAAGAAGATCGTCCCCCTCTACCAGCGCATCCCCAAGCGCGGCCAGACCACCCGAGCCGGCTCGGGTGAGCGCCTTCAGAACATCGTCGGAGTCATGAGCGAGGTCGAGAAGTTCAACCGCACGGTCTCGATCACCTCGGAGCTCCAGAAGATGCCCTCGGGCGAGCTCGCCCAGGTCGATACGGTCTACCTCGGGCTCGCGGTGGCCTTCTTCGCCAACGACACGGGCACCTACGGAGGCGTGATCGCCCCTTCCTCCGAAGGCTGGAAATCCACCCCGAACCCGGAACTCGCGCCCGCAATCCGGCGCGCCCTCGCGGTCTACCGCGGCTCGCTCCTCGCGGAGTTCGTGCCCCTGCCCGTCGAGATCAAGTGAAGTCCGCCAACTTTCGCAGCCTCATGAAACTCCTTCCCTGTCTCACCCTCGCGGTCGTCTGCGCCGCTTCCACCGTCTCCGCGCAAACCTTCGACACCGCGGCCGGTTCCGCCCGCAGCGACATGGAGCGCGCCGAGCGCGAGCTCGCCGATCTGCGACGCAAGATCGCCGACGAAAAGATCCCGCTCTCGCAGGAACTCACCAAGCTGGAAAACCAGGTCCTCACCGAGCGACGCAAGGTCCAGGCCGCCCGTCTCAAGAGGGACAACGAGACGGTGGACCTCAACGGGCTCCGCAACGAGGTGAAGGCCCGCACCGACGAGAACGCCTACATGAGCTCGCTCATGGGCGAATACATCCGCAACTTCGAGACCCGCGTCCATCCCGTCGAGATCCAGCTCTACAGCGACAAGTCCAACGAGGCGCTCAACGCGGTCGAGAACCCCAATCTCAGCGCCTCCGAGAAGTTCGTCATCCAGATCAACGTGATCCGCTCCGCCCTCGACCGCATCGAGCGACTCAACGGCGGCGAGGTCTTCGCGGGCGAGTCGCTCGTCCCCGGCAACATCGTCAAGAAGGGCAAGTTCGTCCTCGTCGGGCCGATCGCGGTCTTCTCCAGTGACGACGGGCAGAACGTCGGTCTCGCCGAAACCCAGCGCAACTCGACCCTTCCGATCGTGATCGACATCGGCGAGCGCTTCATCCCGGGGATCAAGACCCTCGCGGAAACCAACACGGGCGAACTCCCCGTGGACACCTCGTTGGGCAACGCCCTCCGACTCGAGCTGACGAAGGAAACGCTCCTCGAGCACATCGGGAAGGGCGGCCCCGTCATGTATCCGATCCTCGGTCTCGCCTTCGCGGCGGCGCTCGTCTCGATCTTCAAGTTCTTCGAGATCACCAGCGTCCGTCGCCCCAAGGCGGGAACGGTCCAGACGATCCTCAACCACCTCAACAAGGGGGAGGACGCCCGCGCCTTGGAGATCGCCTCGTCGATCTCCGGTCCCTTCGGCGACCTGCTCGTCGCCGGCGTGAAGAACGCCCGCGCCGACAAGGGCCTGCTCGAGGAGATCCTCTACGAGCGACTCCTCGCCGCACAACCGAAGCTCGAGCGACTCCTCGCCTTCGTCGCGTTGAGCGCCGGGGCCGCCCCCCTCCTCGGTCTCCTCGGAACGGTCACAGGAATGATCCAGACCTTCAAACTCATCACGGTCTTCGGCACCGGCGATGCGGGCAAACTGGCCTCCGGCATCTCCGAAGCGCTCATCACCACCGAGTTCGGCCTGATCGTGGCGATCCCCTCGCTGCTCGCCCACGCCCTCCTCGCCCGCCTCGCCAAGGGCAAGATCGGCGACCTCGAGCAGACCTCCGTCGCCTTCGTCAACGGCCTCGCCCTGAACGGCAAGTGACGCCCTTCCCGATCACCATGTCCCCACCCGCTTCGCGCGGCCTCGACGGGCCCCGCGCCCCCACCCTCCGATGAAAGCGCGTCGATCGCTCAGCAACGAGCAGCAGGAGAACACCGATGTAAACATCTCTCCGCTGATCGACATGGTGTTCATCCTGCTCATCTTCTTCATCGTGACGACGGTGTTCGTGGAGGAGAAGGGAATCGGGGTCGACAAACCCAACCCCTCCGCGGCCCCTCAGGACGACGAGAACGAGATCATCATCTTCCTCGTGACCGCCAGCGGACAGATCGTCTTCGAGGACAAGTCGCTCGGCACCGGTGGCGTCTCCGCCACCGTCCGCGACCGCATCCGACGCAAGATGGTCCCCGTCATCGTCAAGGTGCAGCAGGGAGCCCTCTCTCACCTCGTGGTCCGCGTCATCGACGAGTCGCGACTCGCGGGGGCACGGTCGATCAGTCTGACCAGCGAGTAACGAACGTCCGCACGGATCCATTCCCCATGAGCAAAGATCGCAAGGCGCCGGCCACGGATGAGGCGATGTCGGACATCAACATCTCCCCTCTGATCGACATGGTGTTCATCCTCCTGATTTTCTTCATCGTCACCACGGTCTTCGTCGAGGAGACCGGGGTCGACATCAACAAGCCGAGGGCCGCCACGCTCATCGACCTGGAGAAAAACAGCATCCTCATCGCGGTGACCAGCAGCGGCCAGATCGTCTATGGCGGCAAGGAGATCGGCATCGGCGGGATCCGCCCGATCGTCAATCGCCTCACCACCGGCAACAAGTCCATCCCCGTGATCATCCAGGTGGATCAGGCGGCCGACGCGGCTCTCCTCGTCCGCGTGGTCGACGAATCCAAGCTCGGCGGCGCCGAGAAGGTCAGCATCTCCACGGAACGCATCTGACCGGCCCTCGGCCGGCAATCCTCTCCAACACACACTCCACATGAAGCCTACGCGCACCTTTACCGCCCTCTTCGCCGCGCTGGCGCTCGCCGGCACCGCCGGGGCCCAGCTCCTCAAGTATCCTTCCGTCGAATACTGGAACGATATCGAGAACCAGAAGGCCTTCCTCGGCACCTACGGCGTCCTCGCCCCGGTCGAGCCCAAGCTCAGCACCGAAGAACAGGTCGTCTTCAAGACCGTCATCGAACAGCTCAAGGTCGACAAGAACCTCGGCATCCAGACCCTCACCGCCGCCCTCAAGCCCGAATCGAGCGCCGCCATCGACTTCACCCTCGCCAACCTCAAGGCCGAGGCGGGGAAGATCGACGAGGCGATCGCCCACTACGAGGCGGCGATCAAGAAGGAGCCCAGCTTCCTCCGCGCCCACAAGAACCTGGGCCTCTTCCTCTGTCAGAAGGGCGAATGGGAGAAGGCGATCCCCGCCCTCGCCAAGTCGGTCAACCTCGGAGCCGCCGACAGCATCACCTTCGGCCTCCTCGGGCTTTCCTACCTCAACACCGGCAAGCTCCTCGCCGCCGAGGCCGCTTACCGTCAGGCCGTGATCTTCGACCCGCAGACCAACGACTGGAAACTCGGCCTAGCCCGCTCGTTGATCGAGCAGGCGAAGTTCACCGAGGCGGTCGCGATCCTCGAAGAGATCCTCAAGGGCAAGACCGACGACACGAACCTCTGGCTCGCCCAAGCCAACGCCTTCCTCGGTTTGAACGAGCCCAAGAAGGCCGCCGCGAACTTCGAGATCGTCCGTCGCATGGGCAAGGCCTCCCCCGAAAGCCTCCTCCTCCTCGGCGACATCTACATGAACGAAGGGATGCGCGATCTCGCCCTCGAGGTCTACCTCGACGCGATCAAACAGGACCCGAACCAGCCGGTCGACCGGCTCGTGAGGGCCGCCGAGATCCTCGTGTCCTCCGCCGCGCTCGATCAGGCGAACGTCCTCCTCGCCCAGATCAACAAGAACTACGAAGGAAAGCTCAACGATCGCGAGGAGCTCCTCGTGCTCAAACTCCGCTCCCGCATCGCCATCTCGCAGGGCAAGAGCGAAGAGGCCGCCGAGCTGCTCGAGAAGATCGTCGATCGCAGCCCGCTCGACGGCGAAGCCCTCATCCTCCTCGCCTCGCACCACCAGCGCTACGACAACGTGGAACGCGCCGGCCTCTACTACGAGCGCGCCGCCAAGATCCGCGAGTTCGAGGCCGACGCGCTCGTCGCCCACGCGCAAATGCTTGTCGGCAAGTCCGAGTTCCGCAAGGCGCTGCCGATGTTGGAGCGCGCCCAGACGATCCGCCCGCGCGAGAATGTCGGCCGCTACCTCCAACAGGTCCGCAACGCCGACCAGATGTCGTCGATCGGGAACTGACTCCGGCTTCCCGCCCCCCTCCAGGCCACCGCCCACGGCGGTGGCCTTTTTGTTTCTCCGCCGTGTCGTGGTGAGAGACACGACTCCGCCCTCGAACGCGCTTCTCGCGGTGGCACCGCCCCGCTCGGCGAGGCCCACCTGAGAGGAACCGCGGAATGCGCCGATGACACCGAGGGAAAAGGACCACACCCGACCTCGACACTCGACGCCATCAGACGGTCGATCACCGCTCCGGCCCTCATCCTCCGCTCGGATTCCGCGCCTTCCGCGCACTCTCCGGTTCCGTTCCAGAGCGAACCATAAGGGAGCGGAGGGAGAAGGGCCTTGGACCACATGGATCCGGTCTTCGACTCACCCGGGAGGAGAAGCCCGCTGCGACGATCCGGGGCGCGATGGTCCACGACCTCATCCGACTCGAGGGAGGTCCTAAATTCTCCGACGGGGTCTGCGCGGCAGGGAAATGCGGCTCGGCCAAGGCGGGGGATGGCCTCCACGAGGATACCCCCCGCCTCTCCGCCTTGCGGCCTGCCGGCACGGCCCTCAACGCAGACCCCATCGGAGAATCCAGGACCTCCCTTGGGGCGCCAAAAAGAGGGGCGGCCCCCTCGCGGGCGCCGCCCTTCGCAAAACCTTGGTCGCCGCTTCGCGCGACCGTCAGCCGCCGATCTGGTAGCGGATGAAGCGGCGCACGACGATGTTCTCGCCGAGCTTCGCGATCCGCTCCGTGAGGAGGTCCTTGATCGTCTGGTCCGGGTTCTTGACGAACGGCTGTTCGAGCAGGCAGACCGTCGAATAGTACTTCTCCAGTTTGCCCTCGACGATCTTCTGCACCGCCGCCGGAGGCTTGCCCGCCGCCTGCGATGCGGCGATCTCCCGCTCGCTCGCGACGACCGCGGGGTCCGCGTCTTCGCGACCCACGAAGGCCGGACTGGCCGCGGCGATCTGGAGGCACAGGTCGCGGCACAGCGTCTTGAACTCGTCGGTCTTGGCGACGAAGTCGGTCTCGCAATTGACTTCGATGAGCACGCCCACCTTCCCGCCGAGGTGGATGTAGCTCTCGATCAGACCCTCGTTGGCGAGGCGTCCGGCCTTCTTGGCCGCGGAGGCGACGCCCTTCTTGCGAAGGAGCGTTTCGGCCTGCTCGAGGTCGCCGCTGGTTTCCGTGAGGGCTTTCTTGCAATCGAGCAGCCCCGCTCCGGTCTTTTCCCGCAGCGAGCTGACGAGTTGCGCATTGATGACGGTGCTCATGATTGGAAAGGGATTCGACTCACTCGGCCGCTTCTTCGGCTTCGTCGCCGTCGGCCTTCTTGGCGGTGCGCGCCGGTTTCTTCACGATCGCGACCTCGGGCAGGACCTCGGCGTCGTCCTCGGCGACCGCGATCTCCCCGGGCTCCACCGCGACTTCCGCGGCGGGGAAGCCCGCCGGGATGATCGGTTGGACCGCCGCGACCATCTGCCGCGACTCCGAGAGCTGCTGCTGCCCGCGGGCGATGCGTCGCGAGTCGCGCTGGGAGAGCCCCGCCTGGATCGCCTCGACCAACGCATCCACGATGATGCGGATCGATTTCACCGCGTCGTCGTTGCCGGGGATGGGGAAGGAGGCGAGCGCGGGGTCGGAGTTCGTGTCGACGAGGGCGACGACCGGGATCTTCATCCGGCCGCCCTCGGCGACCGCGATGTCCTCGTAGTTCACGTCGATCACGAGCATCGCGGCGGGCATGCCGGGGAGGTTGACCAGGCCCTCGAAGTTGCGCTGCATCCGGGCCATCTCGCGCTTGATCGCGGCGGCCTCCTTCTTGTGGGTCTTCGCCAACTCGCCGGAGGACTCCATCTCGAGGTAGCGCTTGTACTTGGCGATGCTGCGCTTGACCGTCTCCCAGTTGGTGAGCGTGCCGCCCATCCAACGGTTCACACTGAACGGCATCCCGGTGGCCGCGGCGGCTTCGCGGACGATTTCCTGCGCCTGTCGCTTGGTCCCGACGAGGAGCACGTCGCCGCCCTCGGC
This sequence comes from Opitutaceae bacterium, assembly GCA_036770745.1. Taxonomy (GTDB): domain Bacteria; phylum Verrucomicrobiota; class Verrucomicrobiia; order Opitutales; family Opitutaceae; genus DAIPIQ01. The sequence goes on from DAIPIQ010000073.1 coordinate 16,540, forward strand.
GACCGTGTCCTCCAGGAACCGGCAGGCCTTCTCGAGTTGGGCGTGCGTCTTGGCGAGATCGATGACCGAGATACCCTGTCGGTGATCGAAGAGGAAACCCTTGAAGCGCGGGTTCCAGCGCTTGGTCTGGTGACCGAAGTGGACGCCGGCGTCCAGGAGGTCTTTGGGCGTGAGGTTCATGGTGCGTTGCATGCCCGGAGGGGCACAGGTCGACCGGGGTCGGCCTTACGATTTCTGCTGTTTTGGTTTTCGCCGGAGGAAGAGGCCCCGCGCACCGTCCGGCGAGGCCGGCACCAGGGAAACGGTGAGGCAATCCCCCGTCCCTCGAGCGCGCAAGAAAAGAGTTCGGTCGACTCGAAAAACCCGTTGACAGCGTTCGCGTCATCCCCACGGTCTCGCCTCCCGCCTGTTGCAGGGTGGAGCAGTCTGGTAGCTCGTCAGGCTCATAACCTGAAGGTCGCTGGTTCAAATCCAGCCCCTGCACCCAATTTGAAGCCCCCGGAGATCCGTCCGGGGGCTTTTTCTCGAGCAACTCGCGCAGGCCTCCTCCTCGGAGGAGAACGGGAAGGGTCCTCCGGCCGACCGAGGACAACCCTTGGTGCGCGGTGGCCGATCGAGCACCCCGCCTCCAAACCCTGCCGACGCACGTCCCTCCTCTTTTGGAAGGTCCTAAATTCTCCGACGGGTCTGCGCGGCAGGGAAATGCGGCTGGGCCGGCGTTGGAGAGGCGGGGGATAGCCTCCGCGAGGATACCCCCCGCCTCTCCGCCTTGCGGCCTGCCGGCACGGCCCT
>DAIPIQ010000245.1:0-3998 GCA_036770745.1 Opitutaceae bacterium
GCGGTTCGATTGGTCTGAGTTGGTGGCACGTGGAACGAGGCTCCCCTCCGTCCATCCACGAATCGAGTCGGGATCCGCGCCGTCGCCGAGCGGAACGCCGGAAACCAGCGGAACACGCCTCGACGACGTCGGATCGCCGCCGTTTTGCGAGAGGCGCAGGAGGAGTTCGCGGCCGGGGGGGCGACGACGGCGAGCTTGCCGGGGACAGGCGCGACGCCTAGCCTGGTCACGCGATGATCTTCGCTGAACTCAAGCCGCAGATGGAGCAGCTCCCTCGCGAGGAGATGCTCAAGGCGCTCGCGTTCCTCAAGAGCCGGTTGCGCGCCGACTCCGCCGCGAACCGCGAGGAGCTTGCGCGGGTGCACGCGGAGATGGACGCGGGCCACAAAGTGCGCTGGGACGATCTGAAAAAACAGCTCGGGCTGCCGTGACGTGGCTCCGTACGAGCTGGTCCTGAGCGAGGCCGCCTCGAGGGCGCTGGCGACCGCCACGCGCGCGGAACAGCGCCGCCTGAGCGCATTGCTGATCAAACAAAGGCCGATCCGTTCCGCCGCGGCGACCTGCAGGAACGCGATGGGCAGGGTCGCGTGAACGAAATCCGGGTCGAGGGCGCATGGATCGTCACCTACTGGACCGACCACGCCGCGCGCGAAATGCGCATCGTGCGCCTCGAGCAGGTCGAGGACTGACGCGAGAACGCGCTCGCCGCGCCGTCGCCGAGCAGAACGCCGGAAACCAGCGGAACACGCCTCGACAAGGTCGGATCGCGCCGCGGTTTGGAGGTGGTCGCCGGCCTTGTAGGACGGCGTCTGCCGCGAGCGAGCCGTGAACGACGCGGTCCTGAGGCCCGCGTCCACCTTCCCGTGTCGGACGCTGCTGCCGGGTCTGATCCGAGGCCGCGGCGCTCCGCCCGGCTGCTTCTACCCCGCGCGGCCCACGGCCTGACCGAACCACCATCCGCTCAGCGCTTCACCGTCACGATGCTGGAGTGCGGGTAGCGGATCGCGAAGGTGGGGTGGACGTGGAGTTGGAGGCGCACGCTCACGACCATCGGGTAGGCTTCGAGCACGCGCTTGGCGAGGTCGCGGTTGAAGGGCTCCCAGTAGGCGGTCTTGTCGGGATATTCCGCCATCCAGGCGACGAGCCTGCGGTAGACCTCCTCGAAGTCGGGATACTCGCGCGGGCCGATGTCGGATCCATAGTCGAGTCGGACCTCGAGGTCGATGACCTGCGGACCCTGTTGCTCGAGCGGGTGTTTTTCGATGGCGAAGACGAGTGCGTCTTCCGTGACCGTGGCGGCGGAGGCCGGCACGGCGGCGAAACAAGTCAGGGCGAGAAACGAGGCGAGGATCGGCGAGGCGGGCTTCATGGTGTGGGGGGCGGTTGCGGGGGAAGGGCGGTGAGGAAGGCGATGAGCGCGTCGAAGTGTCGGTCCTCGAACCACGAGTGCGGCGGCATGATCGTCGCGGGCATCACCGAGGTGGGGTTGGAGACGAACTGCCGTAAGTAGGGCGCGTTGTGGGCGGCGTGGATCTGCAGGATCATGAAGGGCCGTCGGGAGAGGTTGCCGCCGATGCCGCCCGGTCCCTCGTGGCAGGTCATGCAGTTGCGCATGAAGAGGGCGCGGCCCTCGGCGACGGGTTCCGGGGGATTCTCGAGCGGGCCGGAGAAGTAGGGGGCGAAGTGGGCCTTCTCGTCCACCGCGAGGATTTCGACGACCTGGGTCGAATCGGCCATCCCGTGCGCGGAGGTGAACCCGTCCCAACCCTCGGGCGCGTCGGCCTTGCTGACGCCGGCATGGTAGGGGGCGAGGGCCTCCTCGTGGGCCGCGATCCGGGGCCAGCCCTCGGCGGGGGTCCTGCCGTCGATCGCGAGGAGGAGCCACGGCCGGTGGGAGGCCATGAAGTCGCGCGTCCAGTAGCTGCGCCAGCGGTCGTTGGCGCGCAACACGAGCATGTCGGCGTCTTCGGCGAGTGGATACGCGGCGAGCAGGGAGGCGATCGGGAGCAGCTCCAGATCGGCCTCGGGCAGGGGCGCCACGGGCTTCTCGCGGCGGTGGAGGATGCCGGGGAGGGCGCGGAGCGCGGCCCGGGGGACGACCCGTTTCTCGTCGGGGGAGAAACCGGCGAAGCGGCCGGAGAGGGTGAGTTCGTCGGGCGCGGGACCGTCGGCGTAGCCGGTGGCCGCGCGGGCCGGCGCGGCGCACAGGCCGGCCGCGAGGACCGCGCGAACGAGCGATGGAAGCATGGGCGCGGTCGAGCACCGCCGGCGCCAGCGGCCGGCCGGGCCGCGCCCGTGCCACCTTCCGTCCATCCGCACCACGCGGTGCGCACGCTTCAGGCTCGGAACCGCGGCATGAGAAACATCGTCCTGCCGTCGTTGCTCCTCGCCCTCGCGGCCGCCTCCGTCGAGGCCGACACCGCCGAAGAGGCCTTGCGGGAGCGTCGTTGGGCGGACGCGGCCCGTCTGGCCGATGCGGCGCTGGCGGCCGCGCCGGACGATGCCGCCGTGCGCACCGCGCGGGGTTTCGCGCGGGCCCGGCTCGGGGACCACGCCGGTTCGCTGGCGGATTTCGTGGCCGTGCTCGCCACCCGGCCGGACCACGCCCCCGCTTGGCACGGGGCCGGCAAGACGCTGCGCATGATGGGCGCGCTCGCGGAGGGCTTCGCGGCCAACGAGCGCGCCCTCACCCTCGCGATGGACGAGCCCGACTTCCTCGTCGAACGCGGCGTGAATCTTTTTCTCGCCGGGAACTTCGCGCCCTCGAGCGCGGCCTTCGAGCGGGTTCATGGGCTGGCGCCGTCGCATCCCGGCATCAACGCCTACCGTGCGGAGCTTTTCCTTTACCTGGAGGACGCCGTGCGCGCCCGGGAGGCGGCGGAGGAGGGCGTGCGGCGCGAGCCGGGTTTCGGGATCCACCGCATCAATCTCGCCCACGCGGCGTTGTTCGCGGGAGAGCGCGAGCGGGCGGAGGGGCTCTACCTCGCGTGCGCGGACCTGATCGACATGGACGGCGTCACGCCCGGCCGCGCGCTCGTGCCGCTCGATTTCGCGAGGATGCGGGGAGCGGGCGTGGTCGTGCCCGGGATGGAGGAGATCGAGGCGTTGTTGAAGCGGTAGGGGAGGCGCGGCTGCGGCCGGGGGGGCCGTGGGGAATCACGGCGCGAGCGCGGCGGCCTCGGCGGCGATGCTGAAATCGACCCAGCGGCTCATCTCGCCGAGTTTCGCGCCGGGGCGGCTGGAGAGGAACGCGCCGGCGTTGCGGAGCCACGTCCCGGGCGTGGTCACGCCCATCCGCGGGCTTTCGATCGTGAGGAGCGGCGCGATGGCGGCGAGGGAACGCGTCTGGTACTCGAGGCCGAGCCGCGGCTCGTGTTCTCCGACCACGAAACGGGCGGCGCCTTCGATGTCGGCGATGGCGGCGCGCCAGCCGCGGTTGTTGGCGGCGAGGAACCGCACCAGGGCGTCACGGTGTCGGGCCAGCGTGGCCTCGGAGACGAAATAGACCTGCGAGTAGGCGGCGTAGCCGTGGGCGCCGAAGGGCAGGGCGACCACGTCGTGCCCCGCGACCTGCAGCTCGACGAGCTCGTCCACGAGGTAGCCCTGTTTGGCGTCGTACTCGCGGGCGAGCAGGGGTGCGTTGCCGTATCCGGCTTCGGCTACGGTGAGGCGGGAGCGGTCCAGCCCCGCCTGTTGGAGGACGGCGTCGAGCGCCTCGTGCCCGTCGCCGTGCACGGCCACGCGCCTGCCCGCGAGGTCGGCCGGCGTGGTGATGCCGGTCTCGCGGAAGCTCATCAGGCCGAGCGGGGTCTGTTGGAACATCGCGCCGAAGGCGACGATCGGCAGCCCGGAGGCGCGCCCGGCGAGGAAGAGCCCGCTCTCGATCGAGCCGACCATGTGGGAGGTCCTGAATTCTCCGACGGGTCTGCGCGGCAGGGAAATGCGGCTCGGCCAAGGCGGGCGCGGCGGGGCATACCCGGCGGGTATGTCCCGCCGCG
>DAIPIQ010000246.1:0-3980 GCA_036770745.1 Opitutaceae bacterium
ACGAGAACTTTTCCGGAATGGTCCATCGCGAGGATGGAAATACCCTGCGCCGACCGGCGCCTCAAGGCGCATCGGCGGTCCGTCGGCTCGGCCCGGAGTCCTGCATGCGGGCGAGCTCCTGCATCTCGTGTTCGATGAGCCGGCGGAAGGCGCGCTCGAGCGACGCGCGCAGGATCCTGCGATCCTTCTCCGGGAAGCGCGCGCAGAAGGCGGGGTCGGAGTCGACGAAGGCCCCGAGCACGTCGCGCCCCGTCAGGAAGAGCTCCATGTAGTGATCGGCCGGCGGCGGGGTCGCGATCCCGAGGCCGTCGAGAAGGGGTTCGCCGTCCACGGCCGCGTCGTCCTTGAGCAGGCGCAGCGTCTCATCGAAGGCGCGGAAGACGAGGGCGAAGGGAAACTCGTGGCGGGTCGGCGGTTGAAACCCGATGTAGCCCTTGAGCGCCCCCTTCCAGCGCGTCATGAGACGGAACTTCCGCTTCTGGAGGAAGCGCAGCATCGGCCGTTTCATGCGGGCGCAGTCTGCCCCGACGGTGCGGCTGCGACTCGGCGTCGGTTGGGTTTTCGTGGGCGGTCGTTGTTCGCGTCCGGTCCGGTCAGACCTTCCACAGTTGCAGGGTCTTGAGGTAGTTCGCCCGTTCGTAGGCGGAGGGATCGGGACAACGACGCAGGCTCATGCTTCCGCGCAGCTGCGCGAGCGACTCGTACTCGTGCTCCTCCATCCACTTCCGCAGTCCCTCCAGCACCCGGGCGAGGTGCGCGGGGCCGAAATGAAGGAGCGCCGAGACCATCTGCACGACGTCCGCCCCGGCCATCAAGGCCTTCACGACGTCGAGGGTCCCGTGGACACCGCCGCTGCAGGCGAGCGAGGCCTTCAACCGGCCGTGGAGGACCGCGAGCCAGCGCAGGCGCAGCCGGAGTTCCGCGGGGCTCGAGAGCTCGAGCCTGGGGACCGTTTCCAACGCCTCGGGGTCGATGTCGGGCTGATAGAAGCGGTTGAAGAGCACGAGTGCGTCCGCCCCGAACGCGTCGAGCCGGTGCGCGAAGTGCGCGAGCGAGGAGAACCACGGCGCGAGTTTCACCGCGATCGGCAGGCGCACGGTGGCGCGGACGGCGCGGAGCACCTCGAGGGTGCGGGCCTCGACCTCTTCACCGGACTCTCCCGGGTCGGTCGCGAGGTGGTAGATGTTCAGCTCGAGCGCATCCGCTCCGGCCTGTTCGATCAACCGTGCGAAATCGACCCAGCCACCGAGGCGCGTGCCGTTGAGCGAGGCGATCAGGGGGATGCCGACGGCCCGCTTGATCCGTGCGATCTGCTCGAGGTAGCGCTCGGGACCGAGCTGGTAGTCCTCGTGGCGCGGAAAGAGCGTGCCGGCCTCGGCGAAGGAATCCTCGTGCAACGCCTCGTGCAGGTGCGTCGACCATTGGTCCCGGGCGAGCTGCTCCTCGAAAAGGGAGTGCATCACCAGCCCCGCCGCGCCCGCGTCCTCCAGCCGGCGGACCATGTCGAGGTCGTCGACGAGGGGTGAGGCGCCGGGCAGGATGGGGTTCTTCAGCCGAAGCCCGAGGTAGGAGGTCTGGAGGTTCATGACGGGGCGCCCGCGGGCTTCGCGGCATCGGCGGTCGCGGGGGCGGGGGCGTGCATCGCCGCGAGATGGCGGAGGGTTTCGTAGCGGGCGCGGGCGATCCCCTCGGCGGATTCGGCGAAGGCGCGGGCGCGCTCGGGGTGGATGTGCTCGAGCGTGCGGAAGCGCAGCTCGTTCTGTCGGTAGCGGGCGAGCGAGGTGCGCGGCGGCGGGCTGTCGAGGGTGAGCGGATTTTCGCCGCACGCCCTGCGGCGGGGGTCGAAGCGGTAGAGCGGCCAGTGCCCGGAATCGACGGCGAGCCTCTGCTGTTCCAGCCCTTGGCTCATCGCGTAGCCGTGGGCGATGCAGTGGCTGTAGGCGAGGATCAGCGAGGGGCCGTCGTAGGATTCCGCCTCGCGAAAGGCGTTGAGCGTCTGCGTGTCCTTCGCACCCATCGCGACGCGGGCGACGTAGACCGAGCCGTAGGTCATCGCGATCAGGCCGAGGTCCTTCTTCGGGGTCTCCTTGCCGCCCATGCAGAACTTGGCGGTGGCCCCGAGCGGGGTGGACTTGGAGCGCTGGCCTCCAGTATTTGAATACACCTCGGTGTCGAGCACGAGGATGTTGACGTTGCGGCCGAGCGTGAAGACGTGGTCGAGGCCGCCGAAGCCGATGTCGTAGGCCCAGCCGTCGCCGCCGACGATCCAGAGGCTGCGCGGGACGAGGTTGTCGGCGATCGACTCCAGCTCGCGCGCGAGGGGATCCGCGAGCGGGGCGAGCCGTCGCCGCAGTTCGGCGACGCGACCCCGGCGATCCCGCAGGGCGCCCTCGTCGAGGCCGGCCGGTTCGAGGAGCGGGCCGGCGAGCTCGTCGCCGAGGCGCGGGCCGAGCCGCTCGACGAGGAGGCGCGCGCGGGCCGCGAGGTGATCGAGGGCGAAACGCATCCCGGCCCCGAACTCGGCGTTGTCCTCGAAGAGCGAGTTCGACCACGCGGGACCGCGGCCCCCGGCGTTGGTCGTGTAGGGCGTGGTGGGGAGGTTGCCTCCGTAGATCGAGGAGCAGCCGGTGGCGTTGGCGATGAGCGCGCGCTCGCCGAAGAGCTGGGTGAGGAGCTTGAGGTAGGGCGTCTCGCCGCAACCGTTGCACGCGCCGGAGTATTCGAAGAGCGGCTCGAGGAATTGCGAGGCCTTCACTTCGTTGCCGAGCCGGGTGCGGTCGGGTTCGGGCAGGGCGAGGAAGAAGTCGTAGTTGCGCACCTCGGCCTCCCTCAGCGGTGGCTGCGGGGCCATGTTGATCGCCCTGCGGCGCGGGTCGGCCTTGTCCTTCACCGGGCAGGCGGCGACGCAGAGGGTGCAGCCCGTGCAATCCTCGGGTGCGACCTGCAGCGAGTAGAGGGTGTCGGGATTCTCCCGGGAGCGGAACGGAGTGGTCTTGAACGTCTCCGGTGCGCCGGCCGCCAGGGCGGTCGGGAAGAACTTCGCGCGGATCGCCGCGTGCGGGCAGACGAGCACGCACTTGTTGCACTGGATGCACAGGCCCGGATCCCACTCGGGGATCTCGGCGGCGAGGTTGCGCTTCTCCCAGCGGGCGGTCCCGGTCGGCCACGTGCCGTCGACGGGAAAGGCGCTGACCGGGAGCGTGTCGCCGCGACCGCGCAGCATCGTCGCGGTGATCCGCTGAACGAAGTCGGGCGCCGCCGCCGCGACGACCGGACGGGCGTACTCGCCGGCGTCGTCCGGTGCGTCCGGCACGGGCAGCCGCACAAGGGCGGCGAGGGTGTCGTCGACGGCCTCGAAATTGCGGCGCACGACCTCCGGGCCCTTGCGCCCGTAGGTCTTCTCGATCGATCGCTTGATGCACGCGATCGCCTCGTCGGGCGGGAGCACGCCGGAAAGGGCGAAGAAGCACACCTGCATGATGGTGTTGATGCGTCCGCCCATGCCGCTCCGGCGGGCCACGGCGTAGGCGTCGATCACGTGCACCCGGAGCCGTCGCTCGCGGATCACTCGGCGGACCTCGTCGGGAAGACGCTCCCAGACGGCCTCGGGCGAACCCGTGGCGTTGAGCAGCAGTACGGCGCCTGGGGCGGCCAGCCCGGCGACGTCGTGCGTCTGGAGGAAGGTGGACTGGTGGCACGCGACGAAGTCGGCGCGGCTGATCAGGTAGGGTGCGCGGATCCTGCGCGGCCCGAAGCGCAGGTGGGAGATCGTGATCGCTCCGGACTTCTTCGAATCGTAGACGAAGTAGCCCTGTGCCTGGAGGTCCGTCTCCTCGCCGATGATCTTGATCGTGTTCTTGTTCGCGCCGACGGTGCCGTCGGACCCGAGGCCGAAGAAGACCGCGCGGCGGACCGAATCGTGCTCGATGTCCACCGAGGCGTCAAAGGGGAGGGAAAGGCCGCCGACATCGTCGTTGATC
>DAIPIQ010000074.1:0-214 GCA_036770745.1 Opitutaceae bacterium
GATTTCGCGGAGCGTGCGATCGCGGCCTGGCGCGCGCCGTTCCTGGAGCTCGCCGGCCCGGTGCTTCGCCGGCGGTTCGCCTCGATCCTCCACCTCGCGGCGCTCGCCTGGGCGCTCGGTGCGATCGGCGGACTCCTCCACCTCGGCGCGTCGACCGAACACGCCGTCCACTGGCGCGGCACGTTCCTCGACCAGCCCGCGGTGGCGGAGCTGC
>DAIPIQ010000074.1:224-16997 GCA_036770745.1 Opitutaceae bacterium
TCGATCTACCCCTGCCGCTGGAGCAGCTCGGCGCCCTGCAGCGCGCGTCGGGAGACCCCGCTCCGGCACCTTCGGCAAAGCCGTGGTACGACCTCCATGTGGCGACGCTCGTGCTCTTCGTCGTGGGCCCGCGGGCGCTTCTGTTCCTCGCCCTCCGGATCGGAGCCGTGGTCGCGATGCAGCGGGCCGCCTGCTCGCCGCTCGTGCGCGGGTGGTTCGGCGAAGTCCGCCGCGTCGTCATCGGCCCGCCCGCGAAACCGGCCTGGCGCGTCTGCGTCCGCAACGACGACCGCTCCCTTCCCGAGCCGATCCTGCGCGCCCTCGCGACCTGGGGTGCGGACCACGAGGCGTTCTCCACCGTCGAGCCCGTCGCGCTCCACTCGCGGATGTCGGCCGAGGACCGGGCCAGCCACCTGCGCGGGGCGGACGCGCTCTTCGTGGGGATGGACGTCGCGCCCGACGACGAGGCGCGGGCCGACCTCGCGGTCCTGCGCGAGGTCGCGGAACGGGAGGACGAGGTGCGGGTGGTTTTCCTCGACGCGGGTTGGTTCTTCGAGCGCTTCGGCGATTCGCCGGGGCTGGAGCGGACCTGGCGCGAGCGCCAGGCGGCGTGGCGCGAGGCCGTGGGCATTCACCCGGTCCGCCCGGTCTTCCTCCGGGTGCGGCCGGGCGCGCTCGACGGGGTCGCTCAGTCCGGGCGGTAGAGCGCGGCGTCGACGATCGACCAGAGGTGGACGATCCAGCCCAGGAGGAAATACCAGAGCAGGCCGGCGAGGAGGAACATGAACACCGCCTTGATCCATCGGCCCTGGACGAGCTGCCCGAGACCCGGGATGAACAGACTGCAGATCGCCGCGAGGACGTTTCCAGTGGAGCCTTGCCGGGACATGGGTCGGGAGCAAAGCACGCGGCCGTGCGCCCGCAAGCCGTTAGCCCCGGCCTGCGCGGGTGAAAACGGAAGAGGTGGCGACCTGCCTTCGTGGGCCGGGGTTTACCCCCGGCTTTTCCCGCTCTCTCGGTCGGAAGCCGGGGGTAGACCCCGGCCCACGACGAAGGCATGCGAGGTCCTCGTGGTCGATGCGTCCGAATCGACTGCGCAGAAGTTCGTCGGTCTTCAGCAAAACCGAGGCATGCCACCACATTTGATCACACCCGGCCTGCGCGTTTCCGCGCCGCCTGGGCCGGCCGGCCGGCGAGCGCCGCGCCGACGATCCCGGCGTCGTTCATCAAGGCCGCCGGCACGACCCGCAGGCGTTTGTCGAGCGCGCCCGCGACCTTGTCGAACTTCGCGCTCACTCCGCCGCCGATGATGAAGAGGTCGGGCGAGAGGAGGAAATCGAGGTGGAGGAGCAGTCGGTTGACCCGCGCGCTCCAGTGGCCCCAGCGCATGTCGCGCGCCTTCCGCACCGAGGCGGCCGCGTAATCCTCGGCCGGGCCGCCGCGAAACTCGAGGTGACCGAACTCGGTATTGGGCACCAGCGCGCCGTCGCGAAAGAGCGCCGAACCGATCCCGGTCCCGAGGGTGAGGAGCAGCACCGTGCCGTTCACTCCGCGACCGGCCCCGAAGGCGACCTCGGCGAGACCGGCCGCGTCGGCGTCATTGACCGCCGCGACGGGGCAGCCGGTCGCCTTGCCGAAAAGTTGCGCGAGGTCGCGGCCGATCCAGGTGGGGTGGAGATTGGCGGCGCTGTGGGCGACGTTGGTGCGGATGATCCCGGGAAAGCCGACGCCGATCGGGCCGTCCCACGCGAAGTGTTTCGCGATCCGGGCCACCGACCGCGCGACGGCCGCGGGCGTCGCGGGGACCGGGGTCTCGAGTCGCTCGCGTTCGGAGGCGAGTTCGCCCTTCGCGAGGTCCACGACCGCCCCCTTGATGCCGGATCCGCCGATGTCGATGCCGAGGATGTTCATCCCGTCGATACTGGCAGATTCGCGGCGCGGGCGAAAACCCAGAAGTCGTCGTCGACGGCAATCTCCGGAGCGCGCTTGCAATTCGCTCGATTTTCCCGGGTTCCGGACCATACCGACGGGGATGGACTCCACAGCACCCGCTTCACCCGCTACCCAGGAAGACAGGACCGTCGCGATCGTCTCCTACCTGACGATCATCGGATTCATCGTCGCGGTCGTGATCCACAGCAACAAGAAGACCCAGGTCGGGGCCTTCCACCTCCGTCAATCGCTCGGCATCCTTCTAACTGGTTTCGCGGCCGGTGTGGTGGGCATCGTGCCGATCCTCGGTTGGTTGATCGCCCTCGTCTCGATCCCGGTGCTGCTGGTGTTCTGGGTGATGGGCCTGATCGGGGCGATCAACGGCCAGACCAAGCCGCTCCCGCTTCTGGGCGAACACTACCAGAAGTGGTTCGCGGGCGCTTTCGTCTGATCGAGCAGCGGGGTGGAGGCGGCGGGCCGCTCCATCCGCCGTTCAGCCGATCTCGTCGAGCCGCAGGCAGGCCGCCCCGCTTCCATCGGTGAGGCGCACGAGAGGTGGCGTCGTCGTCCTGCAGACCTCCGTCGCGTGGGCGCAACGCGGATGAAACGAACACCCCGTCGGCGGCTCGAGTGGTGACGGAGGATCCCCCGTCAACACGATCCTCTCCCGCGTACGGGGTCGCGTCGGATCCGCGGCCGGGATCGAGCTGATCAGCGCCCGCGTGTAGGGGTGCCGCGGCGCGTCGATCACCCGGGCCGCGTCGCCGAACTCGACGATCCGGCCGAGGTACATCACCGCGATCCGGTCGGAGACGTGTTTCACGACCGAGAGGTCGTGCGCGATGAAGAGCAGCGCCAGCCCCATCTCGCGCACGAGTCGCCCGAGCAGGTTGAGGATCTGGGCTTGGATGGAGACGTCGAGGGCCGAGACCGGCTCGTCGGCGACCACGAGGCGCGGCCTCGGGGCGAGCGCGCGGGCGATCGCGATCCGCTGGCGCTGACCTCCCGAGAACTCGTGCGGGTACTTGCGCATGGAGCGAGGCGCGAGGCCGACGCGCTCCATCAACGCGGCCACCTCCGCGGCGACCACCTCGCGGCGCGCGAGCCCGTGCGCCAGCAGCGGCTCGGCGAGCGTGTCGAACACCGTCATGCGCGGGTTGAGCGACGCGTACGGATCCTGGAAGATCATCTGGAAGTCGGTGCGACGGCGGCGCAGCTCCTCCGGGGCGAGCGCGGCCAGATCGCGGCCCTCCAGCAGGATCCTGCCGGCGGAAGGCTCGACCAGGCGAAGGATCGCACGAGCGAGGGTGGACTTGCCGCAGCCCGACTCGCCCACCAGACCGAGCACCTCGCCGCGACCGATGGCGAGGCTCACCCCGTCCACGGCCCTGACGACGCCGGCGCGGCGGCGCAGGAGCGGCCCCTCGCGCACCGGGAAATGCACCTTCACGTCCTCCAGCTCCAGGATCGCGCGCGTATCCACCATCGGGTTACAGCGAAATCTCGCCGCGCTGCACGCGCAGGCAGGCGGAGAGGCGGTCGCCGCCCACCGGCTCGAGGCCCGGCGCGGTCGCGCGGCAGGAGTCGGCGACCTCACCGCAGCGCGGCGCGAAGGCGCAACCGGTCGGGCGTGCCGACGGATCGGGCGGAGCGCCCGGGATGGTGAACAGCTCCCGTCCCTTGGGTTGCAGCGCCGGGATCGCGCGCCGGAGGTCGCGGGTGTAGGGGTGTCGCGGCCGGGCGAAGACGGCCGCCGTCTCCCCGGCCTCGACGACGCGGCCGGCGTACATCACGAGCACGCGGTCGCAGAGCTCCGCCACGACCCCGAGATCGTGGGTGATGAAGACCACCGCCATGCCGAGTTCGCGCTGCCGCCGGCGAAGCAGATCGAGGATCTGCGCCTGGACCGTGACGTCGAGCGCCGTGGTCGGTTCGTCGGCGATGAGCAGCTCGGGGCGGGTGATCAGGGCCATCGCGATCATCACCCGTTGGCGCATCCCTCCGGAGAACTCGTGCGGATGCTGATGCACCCGCCGGGCCGCGTCGGGGATGCCGACCTCCTCGAGCGCCCGGATGGCGAGCGCAAGCGCCTCGCGGCGCGAGCCCAGGCCGTGGATCAGGAGCGGTTCGACGAGCTGCGTGGAGATCCGCAGGTAGGGGTTGAGCGAGGTCATCGGGTCCTGGAAGATCATCGCGATCCTCCGGCCGCGGATCGCCCGCAGTCCCCGTTCTCCGCAGCGCAGGAGATCGACCCCGTCGAAGATCGCGCGGCCGCCCGCGATCCGCCCCGGCGGGCACGGGATCAGGCCGAGGAGCGACAGGCAGCTCACCGATTTCCCGGAGCCGGACTCGCCCACGATCCCCAGCGTCTCCCCGCGCTCGAGGGAGAACCCCATCCCGTCCACCGCTCGGACCACCCCGTTGCGGGTGTGGAAGTGGGTGCGCAGGTCGTCGACGGCGAGCAGTGGCATGCGGAGTGCGCTCGAAGGTGGATCCGCAAGATCGGCGGGCAACGTCAAAGCCCCGGGCGCGACGCGACCTCGCGATCCGGCGCCGGGAGACCGAAGGCGCCGAGGAAGTCGAACCAGCACGCGGGGTCGCGCCCGTCCTCCGCCGACATCTCCCGGGCGTGGCTGAGCGACCCGCGCGACCGCCCCGGGCGCACGACGCCGAAGCGTTGGGCGCAGCCCGAGCGCGCGACCTCGCGCGCGGCGGCCGGGTCCGCGCAGAGGACGAGCCAGCAGTCCGGGAAGCGCCAGCGCAGCCCGCGGGCCCACGCCCGACGGGCGCCGCGCCTTTCGGGAAGCTCGAGGATCTCGTCGAAAACGCCGGCGCCCCCGGCGAGCGATGCGATCGCCGGCTCGACGACGGCGGTGAGCGCGGCGTCCGGCCGCGAGGTCCGCAGGGCCGCGAGCGCGGGAAACGCCGCCGCGACCGCGTCCGGATCGGCCGGCAGCCGGACGAAGAAGCGGGTGCGCCGCGGCAGCTCGCCGGGTGGCGGGAGGATCGAGCGTTTGTGCCCGAGCCGCAACCGCCGCTCCGGCCGCATCTGGATCTTCCAACGGTTGTGTATCCAAAGCCAGGATGCACAGGCGTCCTCGTCCGAGCGGAGAAGATCCTCCAGCCAGCGGTCGAGGTGACGGGTGACACCGTCGGCGTCGCGCGGGGCCTCGTCGAAGACGTCGATCGTCATCCGGTAGCGCCAGAAAGCGGTGCGGCGTGCGTGGAAGGCGCAGAGCACGGCGTCGTACTTCTCCACGAGCAGGCCCGGGAGGTTGGTCGTCGAGCAGACGCGATCGAAGAAGAGCGAGAGCGTCCCGGACTCGCGGGCGTTCTGGTCGAAGAGCACGCCGAGCAACCCGCCCTCGCGCAGCGCCCGCATACCCTCGGCGAAGCCCTCCTTGCGGCTGAGCGTTCGCACGCCGAAGCGCTCGCGCGATTCCCGCATCCAGCGATCGAGGTGTGGATTCCGCAGCGGCCGGTACATGGTGTGGAGCGGCGGCAGCGGGGTGTCGACGAGCAGCGGCATCACGGCGGCCAGCTCCCAGGCCCCGAGATGGGGGACGGCCGCGACGACCGGTCGCCGGGCGCGGACGAGTGCCCCGATCCGCGCCTCGAGGGCCTCGTGCGGTATGGCCATCCTCCGGAAGCGCTCCGCGGTGAGGTGTGGATGGGCGAGCGCGAGCATCCCCGTCTCCACCATCCGTCGGCAGCCCAGCCGGCCGGTGCGCAGCCACCATTCACGCGACCGTTCCGGGAAGGCGTGGGCGAGGTTCGAGAGGATCAGCCACCGCCGCGAGCGCATGCAGGTGAAAACGAGGTCGCCGAGACGCTTCGCGATCCATTCGCACACGGGTTCCGGGAGGCGGGCGAGCGCCCAGCTGATCGACTTGATGAAGAACGGCGTCACGGAGACCGGGCCCGGATTGTGCGGATGCCGCGGACGCACGGGAAAGCCTATTCGCCGACCCACGACCACGGCACGCCGGACCCCGGAGGCCGACGCGCCCGGCCGTGCTCGGTGCGACCGGAGCGTGCCCTCGCTCCCGAGCGCACCCGCCGCTTTGGAATCGCGAAAGTTTTGGTTGATTTCGCGGGTGGGGAGACCTAGACCCATCCGCTTTTTCGGTTCGATCCACAGGTACTCCCGAAGCGCCATGAAACAGTTCTCCCTCAACATCGCCCCGCGTGCGGGCACCGGCCGCAGCGCCTCGCGCCGGGTCCGCAGCTCCGGGGGCATCCCGGCCGTCATCTACGGA
Organism: Opitutaceae bacterium; assembly: GCA_036770745.1. Classification (GTDB taxonomy): domain Bacteria; phylum Verrucomicrobiota; class Verrucomicrobiia; order Opitutales; family Opitutaceae; genus DAIPIQ01. The sequence goes on from DAIPIQ010000074.1 coordinate 6,416, forward strand.
GGTTCCAACGAACCTCAGGCCCTCAAGGTCGACGGCGTCGAGTTCACCCGGCTGGTCAAGGCGATCGCCGGCTCGGCCGCGATCGTCGAGATCAAGCAGGACGCCGCCCCGGTGCGCCTGTCGATCATCAAGCAGATCCAGCGCGATCCGCTCACCGACAAGTTCGTCCACATCGACCTCCAAGAGGTCGCGGCGGATCGCGAGATGGAGGTCGAAGTGACGGTGCACGCCGTCGGCGAGTGCTACGGGGTGAAGACGGAGAACGGCATCCTTGAGTTCGTCTCACACGAGGTGCGCATCCGCTGTCTGCCGCGGGATCTGCCGGCGTTCATCGAGGTCGACGTCACGAACCTGAAGATGAACGAGTCGATCCACGTGAGCGATCTTCCCGCGATCAAGGGCGTGACCTACCTCGACGACCCCGGTCAGAGCGTGCTCGCCGTCGTCGAGCCGGTCGCCGAGGTCGTTTCCGCCACCCCGACACCCGGGGCGACGCCCGTCGCCGGGGCCGCTCCGGCCGCCGGTGCGGCCGCTCCCGCGGCGGGCGCCGCGGCTCCGGCCGCGGCCGATCCGAAGGCCGCCGGCGCCAAGGCGCCGGAGAAGAAGCCCGCGGACAAGAAGTGATTTCGCCCGCGGGCGACCCCCGCGGGTTCGTTTTGTTCTTTGAGTACGTCCTTTCGTTTGATCGTCGGTCTGGGAAATCCCGGGCGCGACTACGCCGGCTCGCGCCACAACGTCGGGTTCGACGTGGTCGATGCGTTCTGCGCCTCCCACGGCGCCGCATGGGCGGTGCGCCGCGATTTCGAATCCGAGGTCGCACGGGTGCGCGGGCCCTTCGACGCCGACCTCCACGCCCTCAAGCCGCTCACCTTCATGAACGAGAGCGGCCGGGCGGCGGCGGCCTTCTGCCGGTTTTTCCGGATCGAGCCCGGCGAGGTGATCGTCGTCCACGACGAGCTCAATCTCCCCGTCGGGGAAACCAAGCTCTCGGTCCGCGGCGGTCCGGGCGGCCACAACGGCGTCGCCAGCCTCCTCACTCATCTCGGCGACGGCTTCAAACGACTGCGCATCGGCATCGGCCCGCGGCATCCGCCCGGGATCGACCTCGCGGACTACGTGCTCGGAAAACTCACCCCCGAACAATCCCTCATCCTCAAGAACAACCTTCCTTCCCATCTCGCGGGCCTCGAACTGCTCCTCCGGCAGGGCGTCGCCCCGGCGATGAACCGGCTCAACCGACGCGCACAATCCGATGACCGTAGCAACGACCCGAAACTATAAGATCACGATGATCCTCGACACCCGCGGGCGCGAGGAGTCGATCGAACAACTCATCGAGGAGCTTCAGACCGCGATCGCCGGCCTCGGGGCCGAGGTGGGCGGTTCGGAGAACCTCGGTCGCCGCGATTTCGCGCGCCAGGCCGACGTGAACCTTCCCGCCGGCAACTACGTGCAGTTCCACGTCGCCGCGGCCCCGGATTTCGGAGCGCGCCTCCGCGACCACTTCCGCCTCAACAAACTCGTCAACCGCACGCTCTTCCAGGCCGTCTGAGTCGGTCGGCCGCGAGCACCCCGCCATGGCATCGTTCAACAAAGTCATCCTGATGGGCAACCTCACCCGCGACCCGGAGTTGCGGGTCACGCCGAAGGGGACGGCCGTCTGTCAGATCGGTGTCGCGGTGAACCAGACCTACAAGGACAAGGACGGGAACTCCCGCGAAGAGACGACCTTCGTCGACGTCGACGTCTTCGGCCGCCAGGCCGAGGTGATCGCCAAGTACATGAGCAAGGGCCGCCCGATCCTCGTCGAGGGCCGGCTCAAGCTCGACTCATGGGAGACCAAGGAGGGCGACAAGCGCAGCAAGCTCAAGGTCGTGCTGGAGAACTTCCAGTTCGTCGGCAGTCGTGGAGAAGGCGACGCCGGCGGCGGCTCGGGCGGCTCCTCGGGCTCCAATTTCGAGGACGGCGCGCCCCCGGCCCGTCCGGCCGGGCGTTCGACGCCCGCGCCCGCCGCCCGCAACACCGATGTCGACGAGGGCGACGTCCCGTTCTGATCCCTCTTCGCTCAACCGCTTCCGCGAATCCTTTTTCCAATGGCACACAGCAACATTCTTCTCATCAAGCCCGTCGACAACCTCGGCGGTGAAGGCGACGAGGTGCGGGTCCGCGCCGGATACGCCCGCAACTTCCTCCTGCCGCGCAAACTCGCGGTGCCGTTGACCGCTTCGAACCGCAAGCAGGTCGAGGCGTTGCGCAAGGCCCGGGCGATCCGTGAGGCCCGCGAGATCGACGTCGCGCGTGCGCTCGCCGACAAGATCAACAAGACCCGGATCGCGCTTGCCGTGAAGACGGGCGAGGGCGGGCGGATGTTCGGGGCCGTGACGGCCGGCGACCTCCACGCCAAGCTCGCCGAGGCCGGCATCGAGGTCGATCGCAAGCGCATCCACCTGCACACGCCGGTGAAGACGCTCGGCCAGCACGAGACCAAGGTGAAGCTGCACCCCGACGTGGTCGCGGATCTGGTGTTCGACGTCGTCTCCGAGAATCCGATCCTCCCCGAGTCCGAGTAAGCCTCCTCGCCCGCCGGTCACCCCATGCCGGGCGAACGTACAGCATCGAGGCGCGAGGTCCGCGGCGCACCGCGGGATCCGACCGCGGGCTCCGCGACCCCCGTGGTCGCGGGCCGCGAACTCCCGCACAACCTCGACGCGGAGGCCGGGCTGCTGGCCTGTTGCATCATCGACGGGGTCGACGTGGTCTCGCGCTGCCTCGAGCAGAAGCTTTCCGCGGAGGCTTTCTTCAGCCCCGCCCACCGGGCCGTCTTCGAGGCGGTCTTCGCGCTGACCGAGCGCAGGTCGGCCATCGACATCATCATCCTCTGCGAGGAGCTCAGGAAGCGCGGCGAGCTCGACGCGATCGGGGGGCCGGCGTTCGTCAACGAGCTGACCAACCGGATCGCGACCACCGCGCACGCCGGCCATTTCATCGAGATCGTCCGCGAAAAACACCTGCTGCGGCGGCTCATCCACACCGCGACCGGCGCGGTGGAGCGGTGCTTCGGCTACGCCCAGGAGGGGATCGAGGAACTGGTCCAGGACGTCGAACAGGAGATCTTCCGGATCAGCGAGGATCGCTACACCGACTCCGCCCAACCCATCTCCCAGTCGGTCGACGGGGCGGTGCGGATCGTCCAGAAACTGCTGGAGCGCGGCGGCGAGCTGAGCGGGCTTTCGACCGGGTTCAAGGATCTCGACACGCTCACCTTCGGCCTCCACCCGCAGGAGATGATCGTCCTCGCGGCGCGTCCCTCTATGGGCAAGACCAGCCTCGCGATGAACATCGCGGAGGCGGTCGCGCTGCCCAAGCGCGGGCGGATCGAGGCGCACCCCGTGCTGGTCTTCAGCCTGGAGATGAGCGCGGACCAGCTCGCGATGCGCATGCTCACCTGCCGCGCGCGCGTCAGCTCGGAGCGGTTGCGCGGGGGCTTCGCCAACCGCGAAGAGCAGGAACGACTCGGGCAGGCCGCGGTCGAATTGAAGACCGCCCCGATCTGGATCGATGACTCCGGCCAGCTCAACATCCACGAACTGCGGGCCAAGGCCCGTCGCGTCCACGCCCGGCACAAGCTGGGGTTGATCGTGCTGGATTACCTGCAGCTCGTCAGCGGCACCGACCCCAAGATCCAGCGCGAGCAGCAGATCGCGGAGATCTCCCGCGGCCTCAAGGCCATGGCCAAGGAGCTGCACCTGCCCGTGATCGTGCTCAGCCAGCTCAACCGCGAGTCGGAGAAGGAGCGCCGCCAGCCGCGACTTTCCGACCTCCGCGAGTCGGGATCGATTGAACAAGACGCGGATCTGGTTCTGTTACTCGCCCGCCCCAAGGATGCCAAAGATGACTTTTCCGTCGCGACCGACCATGCGGATTTAATCGTTGCCAAGCAGCGAAACGGACCGGTAGGGGAGGTTCGCCTCACGTTCCTGAGAGAGATCACTCGTTTTGAAAACTTTGCAGAATAGCCTCATCGCCCGACGGGCGTCCTCCGGCCTCGCGCTCCTCCTCCTGCTGCTGGTGGTCGCCGCGCCGGCCGCCGTGTGGGCGCAGGCCGGGGCCGGGGGGGCGCCCACGATCCGGAAGATCGAGATCAAGTTCACCGGCGTGGCCACCGTGACCGAGGACATCGTGCGCGCCAACATGTCGCTGCGCGACGGCTCGCCCTATGACGAGAACCTGATCGATCGCGACATCCGCTCGCTCTACCGCACCGGGCTCTTCGAGTTCATCGAGGTGCGGCAGGTCGCGGTCTCGCCCGGCGTGGTGGACCTCATCTTCGAGGTGCGGCCGAAGTTCCGCATCGGCGCCGTGCGCTACGAAGGCAACCGCGCGGTTTCCTCGCGTCGCCTCGAGGCCGAGATCACCGTGCGGAACAACTTCGCCCTCGACGAGCGGATGGTGAAGCAGGACGCCGACAAGATCCGCGAGTACTACATCAAGAACGGCTTCTCCCAGGCCCGGGTCGATTACGTGATCGAGCGCAACCCCGTCACCGGCTTCGGCACGGTCGTCTTCCGGATCGACGAGGGGGCCAAGGTGCGGATCAAACGCATCGAGTTCGTGGGCAACGAGAGCCTCCGCGACGGCTCCCTGCGCCGGAAGATGTCGACCAAGCGCTGGTGGTCCTTCTCCTGGCCCACCGGCAGCGGCCGTTTCGACGACAAGAAGTTCGACGAGGACCTCGAAAAGCTCCGCGACCACTACCGCAACGAAGGCTACCTCGACGTCGAGATCGCGGCCGACAAGATCACCTTTTCCTACCCGAAGCCCGACCGGCTCACCATCACGATCCCGGTGAAGGAGGGGAAGCGCTACCGGATCGGCGAGATCGTGCTCAATGGCGTGAACCTCTTCCCCGTGGAGCTCGTCCGGCGCGTCGCGCGGATCGAGACGGGCGACGTCTATTCCCCCACCAAACTCGACGAGGAGATCGACCGGATCGAGGAGTTCTACGGCCAGTTCGGCTACCTCGAGACCCGGGTGCGGCTGATCCGGCGCCCCAACGTGAGCACGGGCGCGATCGACGTGGAGGTCGAGGTGAGCGAGAGCGAGAGGTTCTTCGTCGAGTCGATCGAGATCGACGGCAACACCAAGACCAAGAGCATCGTCGTCCTGCGCGAGGTCCTGCTCGCCCCGGGCGACGTCTTCGACTCGATCCGCATGGAGACGAGCAAGGCGCGTCTCGAAAACACCCGGTTCTTCGAGGACATCACGGTGCGGCCCGAGAGCACCAACATCCCCAACCGCAAGAACCTCAAGATCAGCTTCCGCGAGGGTCGCACGGGCAACCTCACCTTCGGCGCGGGTTTCTCCTCCCTCGAGAGCGCGGTGTTCTTCATCGAGCTCACCCAGTCCAACTTCGACCTCTTCAACCGTCGCTCGATGTTCCAGGGCGACGGACAGAAGTTCCGCCTCAAGGCCCAGATCGGCTCGCGCTCCAGCGACCTCGTGATGGCGTTCGAGGAACCGTGGCTCTTCGAGCAGGCCCTCGCACTCGGCTTTCAGGTCTACCGCACGCGTTCCGACTTCACGAGCTCGGTCTACGACGAGCTCCGCTACGGCTTCGAGGTCTACCTGCGCAAGCAGCTCTTCGAGCTCGTCGAAGGCCGCATCTCCTACCGCTGGGAGACGATCGACATCTTCAACGTCTCCCCGGAGATCGCCGCCGCGCTCGGCGACCTCGTCGGCGAGCAGACGGTCTCCAAGGTCGGCCTCCAGCTCCTCCGGGACACCCGCAACAACCTCATCACGACCACCCGCGGCAGCCGTTACGAGGGCCTCTTCGAACTCGCCGGCGGGCCGTTCGGCGAGGACGTCGACTACTTCCGCGTCGAAGGTCGGGTGGCGCAGTACTTCCCGATGTTCGAGTCCCAGCGGCAGGTCGTCGAAGTCGTGGCCCGGCTCGGCGTGGTCAAGGAGTTCGGTGACAGCGCCGACGTGCCGTTCTTCGACAAGTTCTTCCTCGGCGGCCCGAACACGCTGCGCGGCTTCGAGTTCCGCGAGGTCGGGGTCAAGAGCTCCTTCGGCGAGCCTCTCGGCGGCAAGTCCTACGGCTTCCTCAGCGTCGAGTATTCGATGGACATCGTCGCACCCGTGCGCTTCGCGCTCTTCTACGACGCCGGTTTCGTCAACCGGGGGTCCTTCGATTTCAACCCGCGTGACTACAACGACAATTTCGGATTCGGTGTGCGCTTCTTCGTCCTCGGTTCGCCGCTGCGTCTCGACTACGGCATCCCGATCACCACCGACGGTCAGAACGACGAGGGCAACCAGTTCAACTTCTCTTTCGGCACCCGTTTCTAAACCTCCTACCTCATGAACAAATCGATCAAAACCCTGGTCTCCCTCGCGGCCTTCGTCGCCGTCGGGACCATTTGTCAGGCCCAACCGGCCATCAAACTCCTCACGGTCAGCGTGGGCAACGCCTACGAGAGCTACTGGAAGACCAAGGAGAACGCGAAGAAGCTGACCGACGCGCAGCAGAAGGCCCAGGAGCAGGTCGACGAGCTGCAGAAGCAGCTCGAGGCGATCGTGGCCGAATACAAGACGATCGAGGAGCGGGTGAACAACACCGCCCTCAGCAAGGATGCGCGCGACAAGGCCACCGGCGAGGCGCAGACCAAGCTCCGCGAGGTCGAGGCCAAGCAGGAGGAGGGGCAGCAGTTCATCCAGAACCAGCAGCGCTCGATCCAGCTCCGGCAGAAGAACCACCGCGACCTGATGATCGACGAGATCACGAAGGTCATCGAACAGATCCGCAAGGACCGCGGGGCCACCCTCGTGCTCGACACCTCCGGCCCCACCGGGATCGGCCTCTCCGCCATCCTCTACGCCGACACCGGGTTCGACATCACCCCGCAGGTGATCACCGAGCTGAACAAGAGCCAGCCGGCGGACTTCAAGGAGTGACCCGCCCTCGAACCCCGCGCCCCGGGGGTAATCGAAAGTGGTGGCAACCTGCTGTCGTGGGCCGGGGTTCATCCCCGGCTTCCGACTGAGAGAGCCGCAGAAGCCGGGGATCAACCCCCCGGCCCACACAAGGGCATGCCAAGTGGCTGCGGTCGATGCATCCGACCCGGTCCTCGGTCTTCAGAAGAACCGAGGCATGCCACCACTTTCGACCACACCCCCGCGCCCTCCCGCGCGGGGTTTTTTATTTGCCGGACCGCGACGGACTGCGAGCCTCGCCCGGTCGGCGCACCCCTCGCCGGAACCTCCCATGCAGTTCTCGTTCTCCCCCGCCGACCTCACCGCCCTGTTCGCCCCGGTGGAAGTCGAGGGAACGACGGCGGAGACGATCACCGGCATCGCCTCGCTCGCGACCGCCCGGGAGGGCGATCTCTCGTTTCTCGGCAACGCGAAGTACCGCTCCGCCGTCGCCACCACGCGGGCCTCCGCCGTGCTCGTCCCGCGGGACTTCCCGGACGCGCCCGCGACGGGGCGGGTTTTCTTCCGGGTCGAGAACCCCTCGCTCGCGCTCGCACGCCTCTGCCGGACGCTCGAGGTCAGGCTGTGGCCGCGACCGGGGGCGGGGGTGCATCCGAGCGCCGTCGTCGATCCGGGGGCCGAAATCGGTGAGGACGCGGTCGTCGGGCCGCTCTGCGTGATTGAAGCCGGGGCCCGGATCGGCCCGCGGGCGTGGTTGGAGGCGGGGGCGTTCGTCGGTCGCGGCGCGAGCCTGGGGGCGGATTGTCGGCTCTTTCCCGGGGCCCGCGTGCTGGCGGGTTGCACGCTCGGCGCCCGGGTCGTGCTGCACGCCGGCGTGGTGATCGGGTCCGACGGCTTCGGTTACGAGCTCACCTCGGGCGTCCACGCGAAGGTGCCGCAGGTCGGCGATGTGGTCGTGGGCGACGACGTGGAGATCGGGGCCAACACCACGATCGATCGTGCGCGCTTCAGCTCCACCGTCATCGGTGAGGGCACGAAAATCGACAACCTCGTCCAGGTCGGGCACAACGTCGTCATCGGCCGGCACTGCATCCTCTGCGCCCACGCCGGGATCGCGGGCACGACCACGCTCGGCGACTATGTCGTGATGGGCGGGCAGTCGGGGATCGGCGGCCACCTCGAGATCGGCTCCAGGGTGATGATCGCCGGCGGGGCCGGGGTGGTGAACGACCTGGAGCCGGGGTCGAAGGTCCGCGGCACGCCGGCGTTTCCCCTCATGTTGCAGAACCGGATCGCCGCCCTGAGCAAACGCCTCCCGGAGCTGTTCCGGCGCGTCGACGCGCTGGAGGCCGCGCTCCACCTCGGCCCCGAGGGCGCCGGCGGCGGGGAGTAGCCCGTGATGGCACGGATTGCTGTTGGTGGCCGGGAGGCGGTCGCCTAGCTTCCGCCCACGCATGAGGGATCCCAAGCTCAAGATTTTCTCCGGCAACTCGAACCGGGCGCTCGCACAGGAGATCTGTGCGCACATCAACGTCCCGCTCGGTGACGCCACGGTGACGAGTTTCCCCGACGGCGAGTCCTTCGTGAAGATCAACGAGAACGTCCGCGGCCAGGACGTCTTCATCATCCAGTCGACCTGTCCGCCCACGAACCACCACCTCGTCGAGCTGCTCATCATGATCGACGCCGCGCGGCGCGCCTCGGCGCAGCGCATCACCGCCGTGCTTCCGTTCTACGGCTACGCGCGGCAGGATCGGAAGGACCAGCCGCGGGTGCCGATCACCGCCAAACTCGTGGCCAACCTCCTCGTCGCCGCCGGAGCCAACCGTGTGCTCACGATGGACCTGCACGCCGGCCAGATCCAGGGGTTCTTCGACATCCCCGTCGATCATCTCTACGCCTCGACGGTCTTCTACGAGTACCTCAAGACCGCCCAGGCGCAGAACGTCGTCGTGGTCTCGCCCGACGTCGGCGGGGTGAAGATGGCGGCCGCCTACGCCAACATGCTCGACGCGCCCCTCTGCTTCGTCGCCAAACGCCGCCGCACCGCGACCTCGGTCGAGGCCACGAACATCGTGGGCGACGTCGCCGGTTGCGACATCCTCATCGTCGACGACATCACCGAGACGGCCGGGACGATCACCGCCGCGGCGAAACTGCTGCGCGAACACGGCGCCCGCCGGATCCGCGCCGCCGTGACCCACTCGAACCTCCACGAGATGGCCTACGAGCGGCTCAAGACCGGCCTCATCGACGAGTTGATCACGACCAACAGCATCCCGGTCGACGCGCGCGGGCTTCCCATCACCGTCCTGAGCATCGCCCGGCTGCTCGGCGAGGCGATCGTGCGGATCAACTGCAACGAGAGCGTCACGAGCCTCTTTCGCATCAAGGGATTCTAGCCGCGGACGCCCGCCTCGTTTCCATGAAGCTCCGCCTCCTCGCCGGCCTCCTCCTCGTCGCCACCGGCGCCTTCGGCGTGCTCGCCCTCCTGCGCGCCCAGGATGCGAAACCGGCGAAGGCGATGCCCGGGATCCGGATCGACGCCTCGGAGATCGAACGGCCCTCCACCCCGGTCGTGACGAGCTACGCCGACGCGCTCGAGGAGATCCGCCTCTCGGTGGTGAGCGTCTACTCGAACAAGATCGTGCGGCCGCGCACCCAGGGCTTTCCCTACGACGACCCGTTCTTCCGCCGCTTCTTCGGGCCCGGCGGCGGCCAGCGCGAGGAGCGCGTCCAGCAGGGCCTCGGCTCCGGCGTCGTCATCTCGGCCGACGGCTACATCCTCACCAACAACCACGTGATCGAGGGGTCGGACGAGATCCGGGTGGCGCTCGTCGACGGGCGCGAACTCGGCGCACGCGTGATCGGCGTCGATCCGCGCACCGACATCGCCGTGGTCAAGGTCGATGCCGCGGACCTGAAGCACGCCACCCTCGCCGACAGCGACCGCCTCCGGGTCGGCGACGTCGTCTTCGCCGTCGGCAATCCCCTCGGCGTCGGCCAGACGACGACGATGGGCATCGTCTCCGCGACCGGTCGCTCGAAGCTCCGACTCATCGACGAGGGCTATGAGAACTTCATCCAGACCGACGCCTCGATCAATCCCGGCAACTCCGGCGGTGCGCTCGTCGACGCGATGGGCCGGGTGGTCGGCATCAACACCGCGATCCTCTCCACCTCGCGCGGCAGCATCGGCATCGGCTTCGCCATCCCGGTCAACCTCGCCGCCAACGTCATGCGCAGCCTCATCGAGACCGGCTCGGTCGCCCGCGGCTACCTCGGCGTGACGCTCCAGGATCTCGACGCCGACCTCGCCCAGGAGTTCGGGGTGAAGGACGGCAAGGGTGTCGTCATCCTCGAGGTCCAGCCCGGCGGTCCGGCGGCGACGGCCGGCCTGAGGCAGGGCGACGTGGTCACCGCGATCGAAGGCGGCGTCGTGGGCGACACGAGCGCGTTGCGGCTCGTCGTCTCGCAGATGCTCCCGGGCACGAAGGCGCGGGTGCGGATCGTCCGCGACGGGGTCGCGCAGGAGGTCGCGGTCACGCTCGGTCGGATGCCCGACGGGGCGGGGGAGCCCGACCAGTTGCTCGAAGGCGTGCGGGTCGCGCCGTTGACGCCGGAGCTCCGCCAACAGTTCGGC
>DAIPIQ010000003.1:0-4646 GCA_036770745.1 Opitutaceae bacterium
CCGGCGCGTGCAGCCCGACGTGCGTTTCCGCGACATCGGCCTCGTGGTCATCGACGAGGAGCAGCGCTTCGGGGTGAAGCACAAGGAGGTCTTCAAACAGTGGCGCGCCCGGGTCGACCTGCTCAGCATGAGCGCCACGCCGATCCCCCGCACGCTCTACCTCGCGCTCACGGGCGCGCGCCAGCTCAGCGTGATCGAGACCCCGCCCGCCGAACGCCGGCCCATCCAGACGATCGTCAAGGCCTACGACGAGCGCCTCGTGATCGACGTGATCCGCCGGGAGCTGCGCCGCGGCGGGCAGGTCTACTACCTGCACAACCGCGTGACCACGATCGATCTCGTCGCCGACCGCCTCCGCGAGGCGATGCCCGACGTCGCGATCGGCGTCGGGCACGGGCGGATGGACGAGAAGGAACTCGAGCGCACGATGCTCGAGTTCATGGACGGCCGCCACCAGGTGCTCGTCTGCACGACGATCATCGAGTCGGGCCTGGACATCCCCAACTGCAACACGATCCTCATCGAGGGGGCCGATCGCTTCGGGCTCTCGCAACTCTACCAGTTGCGCGGCCGGGTCGGCCGCTTCCGTCACCAGGCCTACGCCTACCTCCTCCTCCACCGGCACTCGCGCCTGCTCGACGTCGCCCGCAAGCGACTCCACGCGATCCGCCAGCACAACCAGCTCGGCGCGGGCTTCCGCATCGCGATGCGCGACCTCGAGCTCCGCGGCGCCGGCAACCTCCTCGGCGCGGAACAAAGCGGGCACATCGTCGGCGTCGGTTTCGAACTCTACTGCCAGCTCCTCCGCCAGAGCATCGCCCGCCTCAAGGGCGAGCCCGCCGCCGACGTGGTCCGCGCCGCGGTCAAACTCGATTTCGTCGTCCTCGGCGAGCAGCGCGCGGGCGCGATCGCCCGGCAGGCCGGCGACGGCTTCGACGTGCTCAAGGACGCGGAACTCGCCGACGGCGACTGTCCGCCGATCGAGGCCCGCATCCCCGCCGACTACATCCCCGAGCTCCCGCTCCGCGTCGACATCTACCGCCGGCTCGCGATGGCCGACTCGCTCGAGGCCGTCCGCGAGCTCGTCGCCGGATTGGAGGACCGCTTCGGGAAGCCACCCGAGCGGGCGCGCGCCCTTATCGCGGTGACCGAGATCCGCTGCCGCGCCGAGGCCTGCCGCCTGCTCGCGGTCGAGACCGAGGGCAACCGCCTCAAGCTCCGACGCAACAGCGGGAAGCCCGATGATTTCGTGATGTTGGGGGCGAGGTTTCCCCGCTTGACCGCCCGGACCCCCCTTGCAAGGTTGCGCGAAATCGGCACCTTCCTCCTCAATCTGCAAGTCTGATGGCAGGAACCATGAAACGCCTCCCCCTTCCCGTCTCCGCCCTCGTTTTCGGCTGCGTCCTCGCCTCCGTCCCGTCCCTCCTTGTCGCCCAGAATCCCGGCGGGGCCGAGGTCGGCGCCCGTTTCGCCAACGGCATCGCCGCCATCGCCGAGGACCGCATCATCACCGTTTCGGACATCCGCCGCGAGATCGAGCCGCTCCTCCCGCAGATCCGCATGCAGGCGCGCACCGAGGCGGAGTTCCGCAAGGCCATCGAAAGCGTCGAGGACGAGATCATCCAGAACCTCGTCGACCAGTCGCTCATCGTGAAGGACTTCTACTCCGACGAGAAGCGCCGCATCCCGCCGAGCTACATCGATCAGGAGTTGAAGGAGCGCCTAATCACCCAGTTCGAGGGCGACCGGGCCAAGTTCCTCGCCTACCTCCGCGCGATCGGCAAGACGCACCACGAGTACCGACAGCTCCTCGAGGACGAGATGATCGTCGGCTACATGCGCGGGCAGATGCGCAAATCGCAGACGATCGTCAGCCCCGTGAAGATCGAAAACTTCTACACGGAAAACCGCGACCGCTTCTTCCAGAGCGAGGGCGTCCACCTGCGCCTCGTCCGCCTCGCCCGCATCGCCGACGAGGATCCCTCGATCCTCCGCCAGACCGCCGATACGATCATGCGGCGCCTGCGCGACGGCGCCGCGTTCGCCGACCTCGCGGCGGAGTTCTCGCAGGATCCTCGCAAGACCCAGGGCGGCGACTGGGGCTGGCTCGCCAAGGGCGACCTGCGCGACGAGCTCTCCGAGCCCGCCTTCGCCCTCGAGCCGGGGCGGTTCTCCGAACCCGTCGTCGTCGACAACGAGATCTTCATCCTCTTCGCCGAGGACAAACGCGCCTCCGGAATCCAGCCGCTGGAGGAGGTGCGCGACCAGATCGAGCGGATGCTCGTCAGCCAGATGTCGCGCGAGGCCCAGGAGCGATGGCTCGAGCGCCTGCGGCGCGACGGCTACGTGCGCTACTTCAACTGAGCGCGGCGGGGCGAACCTCCCTCCCCGCGTGCTCGAGTCCGCCCGCCCCACCCCCGTCCGCCTGCGCGAGCTCGCCGTCGGAGAGCGTCCCCAGGAGCGCCTCGAGCGCCACGGACCGGGCGCCTTGAGCGAGGTCGAACTCCTCGCCCTGCTCCTGCGCAAGGGCACCCGCGAACACGACGTGCTCGCGATCGCCCACCGGATGCTCGCCGAGGCCGGCTCCCTCGACGGATTGCTCGGCTGGACCGAGGCCGACCTGCGCCGCCTCCCCGGCGTCGGCCGGGTGAAGGCGGCCCAGCTCGCCACCGTCCTCGAGATCGCCCGCCGCGTGCGCGCGGGCGAATCCGCCCCCGCCGAGGTCTTCAAGGACGCGCGCGTCGTCTTCGACCACCTGCGGATGGTCGCGAAGGGACTCGCGGTGGAGAAGTTCTGGGTGCTCTGCCTGAACCGGAAGAACCGGCTGATCCGCCGCCACGAAGCCACCTCGGGGACGGCGAGCAGCAGCCTCGTGCATCCGCGCGAGGTCTTCCGCGAAGCGATCCGTCTCGGGGCCTCCGCCGTGATCTGCGCCCACAACCATCCCAGCGGCGACCCCGCCCCGAGCTCGGCCGACGTGCAGGTGACCCGTCAACTCCGCGAGGCCGCCCGCATCCTCGAGATCGACCTGCACGACCACGTGATCATCGGCGCCGCCGCCGCCGATCCGACCGGTCGCGGCTACTACAGTTTCCGCGACGCGGGCCTGCTTTGAGGGGCCGCTTCAGCCCGAACCGGGGAGGCCGAGGCGCCGCGACTCCGTGCGGACCCGCTCCGCCATGTGCCGCTCCGGCCGCGGCCGTCACCGACGGGCTGAAGTGGACCGTCGATCAACCGGGCTTTGGGTGGAACCAAAAGTGGTGATGACCTGCTGTCGTGGTGTCGGGTTTTTTCCCGGGCTTAGGACTTTTGCGGCACCGAACCCTGCCACCACTTTCGATCGCACCTGCGATCGACCAACTGATGGCTTTCAGGGTCGAGGTCGGGTGCGGTCTCCTCGACTCGGTGCATTCCGCGCATTCCGCGGTCCGCTCCGGAAAAGTACCGCGGAATGCGCGGATTACGCGGAATCAGAGCAGAAGAGGGGAGTTGGAGAGATGATCGACGGGTGGAATCAAAAGTAGCGGCAGCATCCTGCCGCCATGGCCGCTGGTCCTTGGCGGCACCGAACCCTGCCACCACTTTCGATCGCACCCACGCGCTTTCGAACCCAAGAAAAAGCCTTGAACTCCGCCGGCCCGTCGGGAGATTTCCCGTCCCTTTCCGGGCCGGTGGGATACTCAAGTGGCCAACGAGGGCAGACTGTAAATCTGCTGGCTTACGCCTACGGTGGTTCGAATCCACCTCCCACCACCATCTCGCGCGCAGCGCGACTGGTCCTTCCCCGGTGGATGAGAACCGACCCCGCAGGGGTGGTTCGACGGAGCGAGCCGCAGGCGGGCGCAGAGGGGGCGGCGCGCAGCGCCGGTCCGCAGGACTGAGCCGCAGACTCACCCAATCCACCTCCCACCACCACTCTTGCGCGCAGCGCTTATCGATCGACCAGGAGCGGCGTGCAAAAGCACCTCGCCCGCGGAGGGGCGAAAGCGGAAAGGCGGCGCCCAACGCGTGGAAGCCGCCGATTCCATGATCCCGCCGGCCTCGGGGCCGGCGGACTTCCGTGACCACTCAGAACTCGTAGATCTCGATCATCGCGAGGCCGGTCGCGCCACCGACACCCTGGACGCGAGCGGTGTAGATGCCGGGGTTGAGCACGACCACGACGGCCGCATCAAGACTGCCGGCGGCGAGGGCGAAGGCGCCCACCGAGGCCGAGACGTTGCGCACGAGCAGCGAGTCGGCCCAGTTGTCGTTCGTGGCGACCACGACCCCGGCGGAGTTGACGATCTCCAGGGTCGGGTTCGTGAGCGCGCCGCCGACGAACTGACCGAGGGTGGGTCCGACGCCGCGCACGAGCAGCGTCTTCGGCTCGTTGCCGGCGACGACGAAGCCACCGATCAGGATGTTGTCGCCGACGCCGACGTTGCCGCGGGTCGACAAGTTCACCGTGCGGCTCTGCGATTCGAAGGGCAGCGGCTCGCTGAACATGAAGTCGTCGGTGACGACCACGTCCTGGCCGGGGGCGTCGTTGGCGGTCGCGCCGAGCACGACGTTGCCATGCGTGATCCGGACGCGGGCGACGCGTTCCCGGTCGTCGAAGAAGACGCCGAGGAACGAGAGGCCGTTGTTGGCCACCGGGGCGTACC
>DAIPIQ010000003.1:4656-10243 GCA_036770745.1 Opitutaceae bacterium
TCCGAGCGAGATGCCGTCGACGTCGAAGAACTCGAGCAGGGATCGGTTGGCCTCGTCGACATCACAGAAGACCACGCCCATGCCGTTGACCGTCGCGGGCGTCGAGGCGCGGCTCTGCACGAAGAAGTCGCAGTCGATGATCGTGCTCCCCTGCGCGGCGAAGAGCCGCTGGGCGGAGAACGTCTGAAACTGCGCCGCGTAGGCGGGGTTGATGTCGCCGAAGCGCACGGCGGCATTGGTCGGGTTCGAGTCGTCCGCGCTCATCAACAGGCCCGTTCCGGGCGTCGAGAAGACGACGCCGCGCGGGACGTTGGCGTTGAAGAAGTTTCCCGGCATGAGGTTCGGCGAGGAGACGGTGTCGGGCGCGCCGTCCCAGTTGATGTTGCGGAAGCCGGCCGCGAAGGGACCGGCCGCACCGCCGTTATTGGCGCCGCCGACCGAGATCAGCGTGCGGAACTGGGTCACGGCGGCGTTGATCGCGGCGGCGTCGGGGCCGGCCGCGGAGACGACCACGGGGGCGCCGTGGACGAGCGCCGGCAGGGCCGGCGCGGCGAGGGAGACGAGGAGGCGGAGGAGGGACGTATTCATTTTTCGGATGTGCTGGGATTTCGACGAGTCCGTTAAGCGCGGGGACTTCCCGCGTGACTCGCCGACCACCAGGCCGGACGGGCGGGTCCCGCACAAAATCGGAACCGTAACAGGTCCGTTACCCTTCGCCCGCGCCTTAGAAACGCACCGTGAGCTGCGCGGCGAAGGCGTCGGTCGAACGCCGCGGCGCCGGCGTCTCGCGCTGCGGGCTGTACTGGAGCTTCACCTGCGCGTGCGTCGAAAGCCTCCGGATGAGCACCAGATCGAGTCGCCGCACCTCCCTGCCCCACCCCACCCTGCGACCGTCCGTGGTGACGATCGAGGAGAACTCCTGGGCGTTCCAACGGACCGCGCCCGCGACAAGCGGGGAGAACTTGTATTTGGTTTCCAGGTACCAGCCGCGGGTCGTGACGTCGCCCACGCCCGGGGCCGCGAAGCGCGAGGCGTGGAACTCCGACCACACCTGGAGGCGCCTGTGCGCGAAGGCGAGATCGAGCCCGAGGTGCGTCTGCCGGTGGTCGTGCGCCTCGGAGCCGGAAACCACGGCCTCCGAGCCCGCGCGGGTCAGGTAGACGCCGCGGGCGAGCGAGACGCCGAGGTTCCAACGCTCGTCGGGGCGGAAACCGACACGCCCGCCCCACGCCGGGCCGCCCCAAGGCCGGTCGTCGAGATCCCACGACGAGGGGCGGGCGGAGAGCGCGGCGTTCTTCGCCTCCAGCGCGTAGTCCCAGCGTCCGAGACGCCCCGCGATCATCGCGCCGCTCGCATAGGCCGGTCCCCAGATCATCGGGAGGCGCCTCCGCTTGTCGCCGGCGACGCCGGCGTCGTCCGAGAGCGGTTCGACGTGCGCGCGCCGCAGGAGCTGCGCCGCGGTCCGGGACGGGCCGTCGTCCCAGATCGCGGTGACGAGCTCGAAGGGAAGCGGCGCGTTGACGAACGGGTTCTCCCACGAGCGGTGGCGCGCCGACCACGCACCCACGATGGTCGCGAACTTTCCGACCTGGAGGTTCAGGCGATCGCGCTCGAGGACGGTGAAGCGCACCGCCAGCTCGTCAAGTCGCACGCGCAGTGCGTCCTCCGTCGGGTCGAAGCCGGTGTCGAGCCGGGCCTGCGCGAACAGGTAGACCCGCTCGCCCGCCTGGGCGTCGAGGAAGGTCGAGAGTCGCGGCGCGAAGAGGCGTTCACCCTCGGGGAACCGCAGCTCGGCCCGCTCCTCGCGCGCGGAAAACATCTCGAGATCCAGCAGGCCGCGCACCCGCGCCCGCAGGTGGCCGTCCGCGCCCACCCACGTCAGCGCCTCGCCGAGCCGGTCGAGCCGATCGTCGAACGACGCCTCCGCGGCCGCCGCGGCGAGCAGGAGCGCGAGGACGAGGCGCTTCATGCGGGGACGGTCTCCGCGGCTCCTCCGCGGCGCAACCGCAGTTCGAACTCGGTCCAGTCCTCCTCCGAGCAGAGCAGTCGCAGCTCGCCTCCGTGCAGGCGGGCGAGCTCGCGCGCGAGGTTGAGGCCGATGCCGTAGCCGGGCACGTCCTCGCCCATCGCGCCGCGGTGGAACCGCTCGAAGACGTGCGGTTGCGCTTCGCGCGGGATCGCCCGCCGGGTGGTGTTGCCGACCACGACGCGGACCGCCCCCGCCTCCTCGCACGCGGCGATGGCGATCCGTCCACCCGGGCGGTTGTACTTGCGCGCGTTCTCGAGGAGGTTCTGGAGGATCAAGGCGAGGAAACGGCGTTCGCCCCCGATCCGCAGCGGTCGCGGAAGGTCCGCCTCGATCGCGAGCCCGAAGTCGTCGGGCGAGGCGCCCACGTCGTCCAACGAGGCCTCGATCAGCCCCGCGAGATCCACTTCGTCGAAGCGGATGCGCAACCGGCCCGCGTCCAACCGAGAGAGCAGCAGCAGGTCCTCGATCACCGAGGAGAGCCGGAAGGTCTGGTGCACGAGGTGCGCGACCTCCTCGGCCTCGGCCGGCGGGATCGCGCCGCGGGCGAGCATCTCCTCCAGCCCCGCGCGCAGCACGGTCACCGGCGTCTTGAGCTGGTGCGAGGCGTCGGCGGAGAACCGCGCCACCCGCTCCAGCTCCTCGTGCGTCGACTCCAGCGCGGCTTCCGCCCGGCGGCGCCGCGCGCGCTGCTCGAGCGACTCCTCGGCGAGCCGCGCGACCGGTCGCGCGAAGCGGCCCGCGAGCTGTTGGCTCGCGAGGCCGCCGACGAGGCGGACGCCCGCGCCCGCGCCGAGCACGCCCAGCGTCACGCGGCGCTGGCGCGACCGCACGTCGGCGAGCGAGAACACGCAGACCTCGCGGCCCTCGGGCAGGCGCGACTCCGGGTGGAGCCGCTTGTGGAAGACGAGGTGCGGCACGCCCCCGATCTCGATGACGAACCGCCCCTCTTCCGGGAGCGGGCCACGGTCGAGCGCGTCGCGCACCAGGCGCTCGCCGATCGGTCCGGCGCCCCCGAGGTTCAGGACGCCTCCGGCCCGCACTCCGCTGACGAGCCCGGGGAAATCCTCGCCCGGACGCAGGCGCAGCGGCTCGAAGCCGAGCACGAGCGCGCTGATCACCTCGCCGGTCTCGCTGGAAAGGATCGGCGTGGCGAGCAGCTCGCTCACGCGCCCCGGAGCGACGACGTCGGCGACATGCCCGACCTCGGCCCGCGCGATCAGGCCCGGGAGCGCGAGGCGGTCGGGGTGGAGGATCCGGCCGGCCGCGTCGTCGTCGGGCGGGGGCTCGATCACGCGGCCGGAGGCGTCGAGGAAGCGGTGGAAACGGGCGCGCAACGGATCCGGGGCGCCGCCCGAGAGGGCGATCACGTCGCGAAGCTCGTCGCGGGCGCTTGGATACAGGAGGTCGAGCGCACCGTCCTCGAAGGCGGCGCGGATCCTGGGCTTGCGGGCGAGCGCGCGCGAGCGCTCGAGGAGCGCCCCGTTGCGGAGCTCCCGCAGGTGCCGGAGCGTCGCGAGCGCGGCTTCGAAGCGCAGCTCGAAGGCCCGCTCTTCGCGTGCGGCGATGTCGCGCCTCGCGAACCAGAGGACGGCGACCGAGACGCCGGCCACCACCGCGAAGAGCGCCGCGAGCAGGCGCCGGCGGAAGCGCACGGCCTCGGGCGGGAGGGCGCGATCGCGACCGCTCACGGCAGGTCGATGCGGAGCGCGGCCCCGGCCTCCAGCACCACGCTCCGCGTGCGGGTCGTGCGGCTGTCGATCCATGCCCGGAGCACGTGCCGGCCCTCCGGAAGGTCGCCGAGGCGGAAGCGCCCATCGGTGTCGGTGATCACGAAATGAGGCGTTTCCAGCACGAGGACGACGGCCCGCATGTGCTCGTGGATGTCGCACCGGAGGGTGACGAGGCCCGGCGTGTCGAAGACCTGCGAGGGCACGGGTTCCTCGTCCCTGCGGTAGCGCCCGAGATCGAAGCGCCGCGCGGGGGAATACGAGAAGACGTTGTGGTAGACGTCGTCGAGGTTGGGGAACTCGACCCGCGTGCCCGCCTGCACCGGGAGCAGGCGCGGCTCGAAGTCGAGCCCGCGCTGAAGGACCCGCGCCACCGCCGGGGTCGCCGGTCGCGGAAACGGGCCCTCCAGATAAACCACGGCGACGGGCGGGCTCGTGGCGATCACGCCGCCGGTCGACACGATCGCGTAGCGCGCGTCCGCGACCGGCGCGGCCCTTCGCTTCGGCAGCGCGACCACGCCCTCGATCGTCGCGGCGACGGCGAATGACGCGGTGGCGGCGGACAGGACGGCGATCAAAAGGGTGCGGATGCTCATTCCGGGGAGCGGATGGTGTAGCCCACGGCGCGCACGGTGTGGAGGAGCGGGACGCCGGACTCGTGGTCGATCTTCCGGCGCAGGCGCGCGATGAAGACCTCGACCGTGCGCGTATCGTATTCGTGTTCGCGTTGCCAGACGCTCTCGCAGAGCTCGGTGCGGGAGAAGACGCGCCCGGGCTCGCGCATCAGCAGATGGAGCAGCTCGAACTCGCGCGGCGAGAGGTCGACGGGCCTGCCCCCGCGGTTGACGAGCCGGTGACGGGCGTCGAGATGAAGATCGGCGACGGTGAAGTGGTCGGCGGGGTCGAGCGCCGGCGCGCGCCGACCGAGCGCCTCGACGCGCGCGACGAGCTCGTCCATCGAGAACGGTTTCGCGAGGTAGTCGTCGGCCCCCGCCTTCAGGCCGCGCACCCGGTGCTCGACCTCGCCGCGGGCGGTGAGGATGAGCACGCGCGCCGGGGCGTGGGCGGCCCTCAGGCGCTCGAGCACGGTCAGCCCGTCGAGGTCCGGCAGGTTGAGGTCGAGGACGATGAGCTCGGGCATCGTCTCCAAGGCCGCGCGGAGGCCGTCGGCCCCGTTGGCTTCGAGCACGACCTCGTGACCGTTGCGACGCAACGCGGCCCCCACGTGGCGGGCGAGCTGGCGTTCGTCTTCGATCACGAGGAGGCGCATGCGCGGCACGATTCGACCCCGCACCCAAGCGCGGGATCCGCCCCGAGGCGAGTCCGGATCAGGCGAGGCTCTCGTCCCGGGTGTAATCGAAAGTGGTGGCAACCCGCGGTCGTAGGCCGGGGTTTATCCCCGGCTTTTTCGGCTCTTTCAGTCGGAAGCCGGGGATGAACCCCGGCCCACGACCACGGCATGCAAGGTCACCATGGTCGATGCGTCCGAATCGGCCGCGCTGAAGCCCGTCGGTCTTCAGCGGAACCGAGGCATGCCACCGCTATTGGTTACACCCTGTCGTCCCAGAGGCGTCGGAACGTCGCGAGGTCCTTCCGATAGGCGTCGAACACCTGCTCGCGAGGGATCGTGATCGTCCGCGCGCCCCGGTCGGCCCCGCCGAGGTCGTACTCCGCGTGCAGCGAGACCACGGGGTCGATCCCCAGGTCGCGCAGGAGCTTGAAGTAGCGCTTGAAGTCCACGACGCCCTCGCCGAGCGGGACGTTCCTGACCCGCGCCTCGCCGCGCCCCTGCTCCCAGACGAAGTCCTTCAGCGCGATCGTCAGGACGTGG
>DAIPIQ010000003.1:10276-36713 GCA_036770745.1 Opitutaceae bacterium
AGCCGCAGGCCGGTGGGCCAGACGAGTCCGCCTTCGACGGTGGCGTGGCGGATGTCGTAGTGGATCCCGATCCGCCGCGGATCGAAGCCCTCCATCAGGTAGGCGAGGTCGGAGATCATCGCGCCGACGTAGGCGCCCGCGTGGTTCTGGTAGGCCCCGTGCAGCCCGAGCCGCTCGTTGAGCACGGCGAGCCCGTCGAGCCGGACGCGGCACTCGTCGAGACCGGCCCGCCACGGCTTCGCCTCCGGGAAGCGGAACCAACCGAGCCGGTAGAACCGGACGCCCTCGCCGGCCGCGGTTTCGAGGAGCTCCCGGGCGTGGGCGCCCGCGGCATCGGTCACGGCGGTGGTGATCATGAGCGGCGCGAGCCCGTGGGCCCGCATCGCGGCCGCGGCGCGCGGCAGGTCTTCGCGCACCCGCGCGGGCTCGACGTGACCACCCGGGCGCACGGCGAGGTCGAGCCCGTCGAAGCCGATCCCGGCGGCGGCGGCGGCCATCTCCTCGTAGTCGAGGAACTGCAGGTGCTTGGAGAAGAAATGAACCGGCGGGCGCTTCGGAGCGGAGGCTTCCGCAGCGAACGCGGGCCGGGCGACGAGGGCGGCGGCGGCCGCCGCCGCCGTGCGACCGAAATCACGACGACTGATCAGGGTATTCATAAGGAGTTCCCGCCGGCTGCATCGCGCAGCGCGATCTGCATGCCCGGGCCGTGGACACCCTCGATGAGGATGCCCTCGATGTCGGCGGTCTTCGACGGGCCCGTGACCCAGATGAGATTGGGATCGTCGGGCATCGCGGCGAGCGCCGCGTGGAGGTCGGGAAGGATCCGCGTCGTCGCCACCACCGCCACGTGGACCCATGGGGCGAGCGCGCCGAGGCGCGAAGAGGTCGTCCGGTCGCCGAGGATGATCGTGCCGGTCTCGGCGATGGCCCCGACGGCCGCGGTGATGCCGAAGGCGTAGTCGTCCAACCGCGCGCGGTCGAAGGTCGTCTCGACGACGATCTCGGCGGGGAACCCGGGGCGGAGCCGGGGCCAGAGGGCGGGGTCGCAGTAGCCGTGCATCCACTTGTTGGAGACAAGCAGCGCGACGAGCTCCGCGAGGGAGGCGAGCGGCGTGCCGTTCACGGCCTTCAGGCGCCCGGCGAAGAGCGTCCACGGGTCGTCCGCGAGCGCGGTGGAACGCACCCGGGCGAGGTCGGCATCCCAATCCGGCAGCGGGGCGCGGGCCGGGAGCGGGGCGAGCGCGGCGTGGACGCGCCCGAGGATCTGTTCCCGGGCCCCGCTCACGACCCGCGCGCGCGCCGGCGCATCCACTTCCTGAATTCACCGCCGCGCCACTCGGGGAGCGTGCGGGTGGAGGTCCACGCCTTGAAGGCGGGCACCGGGATGAACGCCTCGGGCAGGTGGTTGAGGATGTGGCCGCCGACGAGGGCGACCTTCCAGGCGGCGGGTTGCGAGGCCATCACGGCCCACGCGCCCATCGGGGGCGTTCCGACCTTCGCGGCCTTCGCCCCTTCCCGCTTCCCGCGTTCGCGCAGGCGGAGGAGCAGGTCGGGGATCGGGATGTCGACGGGGCAGACCTCGTTGCAGGCCCCGCAGAGCGACGAGGCCTTGGGAAGGTCGGCGAGCTCGGGAAACCTCTTGCCCGCGAGCAGGGGCGAGAGCACGGCCCCGACCGGCCCCGGGTAGACGCTGCGGTAGGCGTGGCCGCTCGCCTGGCGGTAGACGGGGCAGACGTTGAGGCAGGCGCCGCAGCGGATGCAGCGGAGGATCTCGCGACACTCGCCGGCGAGCACCTCGGTGCGGCCGTTGTCGACGAAGACGACGTGCATCTCCTCGGGCCCGTCGGGCTGCTCCGCGGCCTTCGGGCCGGTGATGAACTCCGTGTAGACCGTGAGCTGCTGGGCGGTGGCGCTCCGGCCGAGCAGGCTCAGGAGCAACCCGAGGTCGCGGTCCCGCGGGACCAGTTTCTCGATGCCGACGAGCGCGATGTGGACCCGGGGCGCGGCGAGGCAGAAGCGCGAGTTGCCCTCGTTGGTCACGAGCACGAGCCGCCCGCTCTCGACCGAGATGAAGTTCCCGCCGGTCAGGCCGACCTCGGCCGCGAGGTACTTCTGGCGAAGGAACGCGCGGGCGCGCCGCGTGATCACCTCGGGATCGTCGTCGTAGGCCCCGAGCCCCTCGCGCTCGAAGCTGCGCGCGACCTCGCTCCGGTTCTTGTGGATGATCGGCCGCACGATGTGGCTGGGGTGGTCGTGGTCGATCTGGATGATGAACTCGCCGAGGTCGGTCTCGAGGCACTCGATGCCGCGGGCCTCGAGGTGTTCGGTGAGCCCGATCTCCTCGCTGACCATCGTCTTCGACTTCACGAGCCGGCGGGCGCCGCGGGCCGCCATGATGTCGTGGACGGCGGCGCAGGCGTCGGCGGCGGTCGCGGCCCAGTGGACGCGCACACCGTTGGCCTGGAGGCGCGCCTCGGCGGCGGGGAGCAGCGTATCGAGGTTCTCGATCACGTGCTGCTTGATCCTGCCCGCGGTGCGGCGCAGTTCGTCGGGATCGGCGAACTGGTCGTAGAGGAGTCGGGTGCGCTTTTCGTGCGTGCCCTTGGTGCTCTGGTAGACGGAGGCGCGGGTCTCGGCCGCGAGCCCGGCGGAGAAGCGGTCGATCGCCTGCGTGCTCACGCGACGCCCCCGTCCCGCAGGGCGTCGCGCAGGACCTGCGCGAGGTGGAGCGCCCGGATCGGGCGACCCTCCCGCCCGGCCAGGCCGCCGATGTGCATGAGGCAGCTCATGTCGGCCGAAACAAGCACATCGGGCGCGGTCGCGCGAACGTGATCGAGCTTGAGCGCGCCCATCGCGGAGGAGATGCGGGGGAAGCCCACGGAGAACGTGCCGCCGAAGCCGCAGCACTGCTCGGCCTCGCCGAAGGGGAGCACCTCGGCCCCGGCGATCGAACCGAGGAGCGCGAGCGCCGCCTCGCCGCTCGCGGTCCCGCGGCTGTGGCAGGAACGGTGGAAGGCGATCCGCGCCTCGTAGCGGCCCGGCCAGCGCGCGACCCCGAGGGCGTTGACGATGAAGTCGGCCAGCTCCCACGCGCGGTCGCCGAGCGCCGCGACCTCGCCGCGGTCGTCCTCGCGTTCGAAGAGCAACGGCGCGCCATGGAATAGCATCGCCGCGCACGAGCCCGACGGCACGACGACGGGCGCCTCGCCGGCGAACGTGCGCACGGTGTGCCGGACGACCTTGCGGGAGGCGGGCCAGTCGCCACCGTTGAAGGCCGGCTGGCCGCAACAGGTCTGGCCCTCGGGGAACTCGATCGCGCAACCGAGGTGCTCGAGCACCTCGACGGTGGCGCGGGCGACGTCGTCGTAGAACGCGTCGCAGAGGCAGGTCGCCATCAACTGGACCCGCCGTCCGGGTCCCGGCCCGACGCGCTGCGCTCCGTCGCTCATGCGCGACGGGCGGAGACCGCGGCTTCGTGGGCGGCGACGTCGGCGAGCCACGCGTCGGCGGGCGGCGTATCGGCCCGCAGACAGAGCATGTCCCAGACGGCGCCCCAGGGCAGCGCGCGGGTCTGCTCCATGAGGGCGAGACGCTCGTGCCCGCGCCCCGCGGCCTCGGCCGCGCGGAGGCGCGCCGTGGGATCGAGCAGCGCGCAGAGGATGGCCTGGCGCGTCGCCCGCGTCCCGATCACGTAGGCCGCGAGGCGGTTGATCGAGGCGTCGAAGAAATCGAGGGCGATGAAGACGCGGTCCCAGGCGTCGCCTCGGGCGATCTCGAGGAAGAGGTTGCGCACCGCATCGTCGAAGACGACGACGTGATCGCTGTCCCAACGGACCGGCCGGCTGGTGTGGAGGAGAAGGCGCGGGTGGAACCGCATGAGCGCGGAGACCTTGTCGGCGACCGACTCGGTGGGGTGGTAGTGCCCGAGGTCGAGGCAGAGCACGAGGCCCCGACTCAACGCGTAGCCGGAGTAGAACTCCTGCGAGCCGACCACGTATTCCTCGCTGCCGAGGCCGAAGAGCTTGCCCTCCACCGCATCGATGCAGTGTTTCCGGTTCACCGACGTGTCGGCGAAGATCGCGTCGTAGGATTCGACGAGCCGCGCCCGCGGCCCCCAGCGGTCGGCCGGGACGTCCTTGGATCCGTCGGGGACCCAGTGGTTGTGCACGCAGGGCGAGCGGAGCCTGCGGGAAAAATGCTCCGCGATGCGGCGGCAGGCGCGCCCGTGGTCGATCCAGAACCGCCGCACCGCCCGGTCGGGATGCGAGAGCGTGAAACCCGAGGCGGCGAGCGGATGCGCGAAATACGTGGGGTTGAAATCCAGGCCCACCCCGCGCGCCTTCGCCCAATCGAGCCAGCCTGCGAAATGCGCCGGCTCGAGCGCGTCGCGGTCGACCGCGGCCCCGCCGGTCTCGGCGTAGAATGCGTGGAGGTTGAGCCGGTGCGCACCGGGGAGGAGGCGGAGGACCGCGTCGAGGTCGGTACGCATCTCGTCACCGTCGCGGGCGCGGCCGGGGTATCCGCCGGTGGAGAGGATCCCGCCCGAGTCGAGGCCCTCGCGCGGCGTCTCCAGGCCCCGCACGTCGTCGGCCTGCCAGCAGTGGAGGGAGATGGGCGTGGCGAGCGCACGCGCGATCGCGGTCTCGGTGTCGACGCCGTAGGCCGCATAGCTTTCGCGGGCGAGCTCGTAGGCGCGGGTGAATCGCTGGATCGATCGCTTCTTCATGAAGGCGGGAGACGCGGTCAGGGGAGCTTGAAGGCGGCGCGCAGTTCGTCGATCGCGGATTCCGGCATCGGCACGACCGGCCCGAGCGGCCGGGCGAGGAGCAGCGCCTCGGCCGTCGCCTCCAGCACCTCCAGCCGGTCGAACGCCTCCAGAATCGTGCTCCCGAGGACGATCGCGCCCTCGTTCTCGATGAGGACGACGGGGCGACGGTCCGGATCGAGGGCGTCGACGATGCGCTCCGCGTCCTCGACGATCCGGGCGAAGGGCAGTCGGGGCACATCGCGCAGCACGACGTAGCTCTCGGGGATCGTGCGCGTCCCGAGGGGTGCGTCGGCGAGGCAGAAGGCGGAGGCGCGTGCGGGTTGGGCGTTGACGATCGCGCCGACCGCGGGGAACCGCTCGTAGAGCAGCGCGTGGAGGAGCGCGGCCCGGCTCGGGCGCCGACCGGCCTCGCAGGCCCGCCGCGTGGCGCGCACGATCCCGGCCGGTTCCACCTCCAGCCGGTCGCGCCGGCGGGGCGTGATGAGGAACTCGTCCCCGGCGAGCCGCGCCGAGAAGGCCCCGGCCGTGCTGATGAGCAGCCGCTGCCGGTAGGCGCGGTGAAGGAACCGGCAAAGGTCGCCGCGCAGTTCCTTCTCGTAATTGGAGGGCTCCGCCGCGGGCAGGACCCCGGGCTCCGGCATCGACTCCGCCCCGAGCCGGTCTTCGGACAGGACCCGGACCGGACCGAGCCGGCGGGCCTCGACGATCGTCCGGGCGACGAACTCGAACGTCTCGAAACGCTGGAACGCCTCGTCCAGGTCGGCCCCGCCGATGACGACCCCGTGGTTCTCCAGGAGCACGCAATCGGCCCCGCCGGCGAAGGTCGCGGCGATCGCCTCCCCGAGCGCGGCCGTGCCCGGGCAGGCGTAGGGGGCGAGGGCGACGCGGCCGCAGACCGCGTGGGCGTGGGCCTGCACGCGCGTATCCGGGAGTTGGCGACAGATCGAAAAGGCGACCAGCGCCCCCGGGTGGGCGTGGACGACGGCGCGGATGTCGGGCCGGCGCCGGTAGATCGCGCGGTGGAAGGGGAACTCCGAGGAAGGCGGATGCAGCCCGGTGGACGAGCCGTCGGGGTGGACGCGGACGATGTCGGAGGGCTGAAGGCCGCCCTTGTCGACCCGCGCGGGCGTGATCCAGACGTCGCCGGAGGGATCGAGGATCGAGAGGTTCCCGCCCGAGGTCGTGGTCATGCGATGGGCGTAGATCCGCCGCATCGTGGCCACGAGATGTTCCCGCGGGTGGAGCCAGCTCATCGCGGAGCGGGGCGCGGCGGGAAGACGACGGGCGACAGGCCGCGGGCGAACGCGCGCCGGAACTCGCCGAGGTCGCGCACCGCGCGGAGCGCGACGAGCTGCGAGGCGAGGTTGCCCACGGCCGTGCCCTCGAGCGTGTAGGCGTGGACGGGCAGTCCGCTGGCGTCGGCCGTGGCCTGGCAGAGCAGCCGGTTCTTCGAGCCTCCGCCGACCATGAGGATCCGGCGGAACTCGCGGCCGGCGAGCCGCTCGAAGGCGCGGATCGCCTCGGCGTGGCCGCGCCCGAGCGAATCGCAGATCAGGCGGACGTAACCGGCGAGGTCGCGCGGCGGGGCGAGACGGCGGCGGCGCAGGTGGGCGTCGATCGCCGCGCGCATCGAGGGGGGATTGGCGAAGGCGGGATCGGCGACGTCGAGCAACCCGGCGGGCGCGGGCCGGCGGGCGGCCGCGGCGATGAGGCGATCCCAGGCCGCGTCCGTCTCCGGGCGCGCGGCGAACGCCCCGAGCGTGCCCTCGAGGAGCCAGAGCCCGATCACGTTGGTGAGCGGCCGGTAGCGGCCGTCGCCGATGCGCTCGTTGGAGATGCGGGCGGCGAGCGCCTCGGGGCCGAGCACGGGCCGGTCGCTCTCGAAGCCGACGAGCGACCAGGTGCCGGAGCTGAGGTAGATGTCGCCGCCGTCGGGATGGGCGGGCATCGCGTCGTAGGCACAGGCCGTGTCGTGGCCGGGCACGGCGACGACCTTCGCGGCGCGCAGCTCGGGGAGGTCGCGCACCGGGCCGAGCACGGTGTTGGCGAGGATCGGCTTCGTGAACCAGCCCGGCGGGATGTGGAAGTGGTCGAGCGCGGGCCGCGACCAGTCGAGGCCGTGGACGTCGAGCAACTGCGTCGTGCTGGCGAACGAGATCTCGTTCTCCATCCGGCCCGAGAGGAGGAAGTTGAAGAAGTCCGGGAGGAAGAGGCAGCGCGTGGCGAGGTCCGCGACGGCGGGACAACGCGCGAGCGTCTCCTCGAGCTGGAGGCTCGAGTTGTAGAAGACGTTGGGGATGCCGGTCGCGGCGTAGATGCGGTCGAGCGCGGCGCGGGTGTTGCCGAGGCGTTCGAGACCCGGCCGGGTGCGGGCGTCGCGGTAGGCGTGGGTCGGGAAGACGATCCGGCCGGCGTCGTTGACGAGCACGTGGTCGACGCCCCAGGTGTCGACGCCGACCGAGGCGAGGCGGGAGCCGCGCGGGACGGCGGCCGCGGCGGCCCGCAACCCGGTGACGATCTCGGCCCAGAGCCCGGGCACGTCCCAGTAGTCGTGGCCGCCGACGGAGCGGAAGCGGTTCGGGAAGCGGTGGACCTCGCGGAGCCGGAGGCTCCCGCGCGCCCACGTGCCGAGGATCACGCGGCCGCTCGTCGCGCCGAGGTCGACGGCGGCGCAGTGGAAGGTCTTCGGGCGGAGCGGGCGGGGCATCCGGAAAACGCGCGGATCAGCCGGCGGCGCGCACGCCGGCGAACGTCTCGCCGAGCGCGCGGGCGGAGGCCTGCAACGCCTGTTGTTCCTTCGGCCAGAGTTCCACCTCGAGGTGGGCGAGCGCGCCGGCCCGGCCGACCACGGTGGGCACGCTGAGCGCCACTTCGCGCAGCCCGTAGGCGCCCTGCTGGACCGTCGAGACCGGGAGCACGCGGCGCTGGTCGTGGGCGATCGCGTGGATCACCTCGGCGATCGTGATCCCGACCGCCCAGCCGGCCCCGCCCTTGCGGCGGATCACCTCGGCGCCGCTGCCCTTCGCGCGCTCGAAGATCCGCGCCTGGAACGCCGGGGTGCAGCCGGGGATCTTCGCGAGCGGGAGCCCGGCGTGGGTCGCGGAGGACCAGACGGGGAACATCGTGTCGCCGTGTTCGCCGAGGATGAGCGCCTTCACCTGGGTGGGCGCGAGCCCGAGGTCGGCGGCGATGAGCGAGCGGAAGCGCGCGGTGTCGAGCATCGTGCCGAGCCCGAGGACCTGCGACCAGGGCAGGCCGAGCCGCGCGGCGGCGAGCCGGGTGAGGATGTCGACGGGGTTCGAGACGACGAAGACGAGGGCGTCGCGGCGCAGGCCGGCGGTCTTGATCGAGTCGAGGATGCCGGAGAAGAGGGCGACGTTGCGGTTGATCAGGTCGAGGCGCGACTCGTCGGGCTTGCGGCGCAGGCCGGCGGTGATGACGAACACGTCGCTGTCCTTCGCGCGGGAGTAGTCGCCGGCGTGGATCCGCTGGTCGGCGATCGAGGAGGCGCCGTGGAGGAGGTCGAGGGCCTCGCCCTCGGCGAGGTCCTGGTTGGCGTCGAGTATCTGGATCTCGGATACGATGCCGGCACACTGGAGGGCGAAGGCGGCGTTGGATCCGACGCGGCCGCCGCCGCCGATGATGGAGACTTTCATGGGAGGGTCGTGGTTCGCGGCGGGTTCAGCCGGGCCCGAGCGAGGCGAGGATCTGTTCGGTGACGCGACGCACCAGCTCCTCGACCTGCGGATCGGCCGCGGGCCCCTCCGGGACGGGGGCGGCGCAGACGGTGGCGGGCCGGAAGTCGGCGCTGTCGCAGAGTTCGCACTCCTTGAGGCCGGCGCGGGGATCGGGCATGCCGAGCTTGCGGCGGAGGTCGACCAGCTCCTTCGCCTGGCCGCCGGTGAAGCGGTGGAGGCCGCCGCCGAGGCCGGCGGCGATCCAGACCGTGCGGCAGTAGGAGTCGATGTTCTCCATCTTCCAATAGGCGTCTTCGACGTCCTTGCCCCAGACGATCACGCCGTGGTTCTGCATGAGCACGGCCTGGTGGTCGCGGCCGACCTCGCCGACCTCGTCGGCGTTGGCGGGGGTGCCGGGGGTGCGGTATTTCGCGACGCCGATCCTTCCCAAGAAGACTTCGGCCTCGGGGATGAGGCAGGAGGGGATGTCGACGTTGGCGATCGCGAAGGCGGTGGCGTGCGGCGGGTGGGCGTGCACGCAGGACTTCGCGGCGGGCTGGCGCTTCATGATGCCGAAATGGGTCTTCGCCTCGCTGGTGCGCACGCGGACGCCGGCGAGCTGGTTGGCGTCGAGGTCGACGAGGCAGATGTCCTCGGGCTGCATGAAGCCCTTGCAGATGAGGGTGGGCGTGCAGAGGGCGAGGTTGTCGCCGACGCGGACGGTGATGTTGCCGCCGTTGCCGTCGGTGTAGTCGCGGTGCCAGAGACGGCGGCCCATCTCGCAGATGCGCTCCTTGAGCAGGCGGATCTCCGGGGAGTTGAAGAAGCGCTCGATCTCGGCCGGGCCCTTCGGATCGGCCCCGGGCTTCCAGCGGAACTCGTGGTCGGGGATGGAGGGCGCGGCCGGTTTCGCGGCGGGCGCGACGGCCGGGCGGGCGACGGGCCGGGCGGAGCCGCCGAGGACGTCGCGGGCCGAGGGCGTGAGGATCGCGCCGGCGGGCGGCGTTTGTCCCTTGCGGAGGAGTTCTTCGGCGTCGCGGGCGGTGATGACGGTGGGCATGGCGGGCGGACGGTCAGGAGGAGGGAGGGTTGTAGAAGACCCGCTCGACGATCGCCGCGTTGAAGGCGTCGACGGGGGTGGGTTGTTCGAAGGGCGCGGTGGCCTCGGCGCCTTCGGTGAATCCGATCACGTCGCCGGTCCCGGCCCCGAGGTTGTCGTAGACGACGAGGCTGGCCCCGGGGGCGAGCGGCGTCATGGGCGCGCCGGCGAATTGCGCGGCGGTGAAGGGCTGGACGACGAGGAAGCGGCCGCCGTGGTAGGCGGGGTCCTGCTTCGAGAGCGTGACGCGGCCGATGACGTGTCCGAGGCGCATCGTCAGCGGGGAGCGGTGGCGGGGGCGTCGACGATCGCCATGACGAGGTTGCGCAGGGGCGAGCGCGGATCGGCGACGTGGGCGCGGGTGTGGGAACCGTCGGTCGAGAGCAACACCCGCTCGTGCCGGCCGGCCCCGAGCGGATCGATGGCGAGCACCGGCGCGCCCTCGGCGGCCCCCGTCTCGTCGAGCGGCTGACAGATGACGGAGCGATGCCCCGCGAGGCTCGGGTGGTGGATGGTGGAGACGATCACACCGTCGACGCGCGCGAGGATCATGGCTCAGTAGATGCGGAGGTTGTCGACCATCACGCAGCGGCGCGTGCGGGTGAAGGTCGCGGGGTTGGTGATGCCCTCGCCCGTGGTGGTGGCGATCGAGTAGCTGAGGTAGCCCTCGCCGCCGAGGCCGAGGCCGGCGACGGAGGGTCCGTTCTTGACGAAGAGCGTCGTGTCGAGGGCGCGGGCCATCAGCGTCATGTGGTCGACGTTGAGCGAGTGGATGATCGCGGAGTGCTTGTAGCCGTGCTCGGATTTCCGCGCGGCTTCGATCGCCTCCTCGATCGTCTTCACGCGGACGACGGGGAGCACGGGCATCATCTGTTCCTCGACCACGAAGGCGTGGTCCGGCGCGGTCTCGGCGAAGAGCAGCGGCGTGTCGGCGGGGACGGTGAGGCCGGCTTCGCGGGCGAGGACGGCGGCGTCCGCCCCGACGAGCCGGCGGTTCAGCACGGCGTGGGAGCAGCCGCCGGCGTCCTTCGACACGGTGAAGGCGGCGGCGGTGAGTCGGGCGAGCTGCGCGTCGTCGAGGCGCGCGGCGCCCGCGGCGCGGAGGGCGTCCATGAAGCGGTCGGCGAAGGCCGCGAGCACGAAGACCTGTTTCTCGCCGATGCAGAGCAGGTTGTTGTCGTAAGCGGCGCCCTGGATGATCGCGCGGGCGGCCTTCTCGAGGCTGCCGGTGCCGTCGACCACGACGGGGGGATTGCCCGGGCCGGCGCAGATCGAGCGCTTGCCGGACTTCATGGCGGCGCCGACGACGGCGGGGCCGCCGGTGATGCAGAGCAGGTCGACCGCGGCGTGGCGGGTGAGGGCATTGAACGAGTCGAGCGTGGGCTTCTCGACCGTGCAGACGAGGTTCTCGATCCCGAGCGCGGCGTGGATCGCCTCGTTGTAGGCGCGCACCGCGAGGGCGGCGGAACGCGCGCCGCCCGGATGGGGGTTGAAGACCACGGCGTTGCCGGCGGCGACCATGTTGACGATGTTGCCGCTGAGCGTCGGGACCGAGTGGGTAACGGGGAGGATCGCGCCGACCACGCCGAAGGGCGTGTGCTCCTCCATCGTGATGCCGTGGTCGCCGCTGAGCCCGTCGGGCCGGATCCACTCCACGCCGGGCACGAGTTTCACGATCTGGAGCTTCTCGATCTTGTGTTCGAGCCGGCCGATGCGGGTCTCCTCGAATTCGAACCTCCCCCACTCCGCGGCGCGGGCGGTGACCATCTCCTTGACGATCTCGACGACCTTCGCGCGGCCGGCGACGCCGCGCTCCTTGAGTTGGAGAAAGGCGTCGTGCGCGGCCGTGCAGGCCTCGTTCACGTC
Organism: Opitutaceae bacterium; assembly: GCA_036770745.1. Classification (GTDB taxonomy): domain Bacteria; phylum Verrucomicrobiota; class Verrucomicrobiia; order Opitutales; family Opitutaceae; genus DAIPIQ01. The sequence goes on from DAIPIQ010000003.1 coordinate 21,687, forward strand.
CTCGAAGACTCCGAAGCGGCGCCCGCCGGCGGCCGGGCGCGCCGCCGGAGCGGGAGCGGAACGCGGGGCGGAGGGGGCGGGGGCCGGCGAGAGCACGGGCGAGCGACCGAGGCCGCGCAACACGTCCTCGACCACGCCGCGGAGCGTCTGATCGTCGAGCTGGAGGGAGGTGTTCATGGGCGGTGGGGCGCTACTTCGCGGCGGGATAGATCTTGCGCTGGAGCACGTCGACCGCGTCGACGATGCCGACGACGACGGCGTCGACGGGCAGGGTCTTCATCCCGGCCGCCTGCCGGGCCGAGCTGCCCTGGCAGAAGAGCACGAGCTCGTCGAGGCCGGCGCCGAGCGTGTCGACGGCGACCACCGTGTTCGATCCCGGGCGCAGGCGCGCGGGGTCGGACTCGTCGACGAGCTGCGGGCGCAGGATGACGAGTTTGCGACCCTTCATCGCCTCGTCCTTTTTGGTCGAGACGACCGAGCCGATCACGCGGGCAAGAAACATGGCGGAGGTCGGGGCGGGCCCGTCGGATGGTTACTTCTTCGCGGGGACGACGGCCTTGGGCAGGACGATCGCGACGTCGTCGTGCGGGCGCGGGATCACCTGCACGCTGACCACCTCGCCGACCGTGCGAACGGCCTGGGCGCCGGCGTCGGTCGCGGCCTTCACGGCGGCGACGTCGCCGACCACGACGGCGGTGCAGAGGGCGTTGCCGACCTGTTTCATGGGGCCGGCGAGGCTGACGTTGGCGGACTTGAGCATGGCGTCGACGCCGGTGACGAGCGCGGTGAGGCCGCGGGTTTCGAGCAGACCGAGGGCTTTTGAGGGCATGAGGATGTGGTGTTGGAGGTGAGGGGGACGAATCAGTTGCGTTGGGAAAGTCGGCGGAGGGTCTCGCGGGCGACGACGAGCTCCTCGTTGGCGGGGATGACGAGGACCTTCACGCGGGAATCCGCGGCGGAGACCTCGCCCTCGCCGCGCCGGGTTTCGTTGCGCACGGTGTCGAGCACGAGCCCGAGGCCCTCCAGCCCGGCGCAGATCGCGGCGCGGATGTCGGGATTGTTCTCCCCGATGCCGGCGGTGAAGACGAGGGCGTCGCAGCCCCCGAGCTCGAGGAGGAAGGCGCCGATCCAATGCCGGGCGGAATGGACGAACACCTCGATCGCGAGCCGCGCCCGGGCGTCGCCCGCCGCCGCGGCGGCGCGGATGTCGCGCAGGTCGTTGCCCACGCCGGAGAGGCCGAGCAGGCCGCTCTCGCGCGTGAGCTGCCGCTCGATCTCGGCGAGGGAGAGGCCAAGCGTCTTCACGACGAACGGGACCGCGGCCGAATCGAGGTCGCCGACGCGGTTGTTCTGCGGGAGCCCGGATTGCGGGCTGAGCCCCATGCTCGTGCCGATCGCGAGGCCGTCGCGGATCCCGGTCACGGAGCTGCTGCCGCCGAGGTGGCAGGAGATCACGCGGAGCGGCCGCGCGGACGCGGGAAGCGGCGCCGGGCCGGCGCGGTAGAGTTCACGGACGCGTGCGGCGACATCGGGCCGGTCGAGCAGGTCGGCGGAACGCTCGGCGACGAACTTGTGGCTCGCCCCGTGAAATCCGTGGCGGCGCACGCCGGCGTCGTGCCACGAGGGCGGCACGGCGTAGCGGGTCGCCGCCTCGGGCATCCATTGGTAGAAGGCCGTCTCGAACAGGGCGACGAGCGGCACGCCGGGCAGTTTCTCCCGGAAGCGCCGGATGCCCTCGGCGTAGGGCGGGTTGTGGGCGGGGGCGATCTCGCGCATCCCCTCGAGGGCGGCGATCACGCGCTCGTCCGCCGGCACGCAACCGGTGAGGTCGCGTCCGAGCACGGTCTTGAAGCCGACGCCGTGGAGGTCGGCGGTGGAGCGCACGTGGCCGGCGGTGCGCAGCTCCTCCAGGCACGCGTCGATCGCCGAGCCGTGGTCGGTCACCCGTTCGAAGCCGCCCTTGGCGAGCGGCGTCGGCTCGCCTGCTCCATCGAAACGGAAGAGGCGGTACTTGAACGAGGTGGAGCCGAGGTTGGCGACGAGGATGTGCATGCGCGGGCGGCGGGACCAGAGGGCGCGGTCCGGCGGAGACGGGTGCGGAGGGCGGACCGACTCAGGCCGGCTGGACGAGCCACTTGCCGAGGCCCGCGAGCTCCTCGTGGGGCCGCGGGATCACCTGCACGGCGACGACCTCGCCGACCTTCGAGGCGGCTTCGGCCCCGGCGTCGATCGCGGCCTTGATCGCGGCGACATCGCCGCGGAAGAATCCGCAGACGTAGCCGCTGCCGACGGCCTCGTAGCCCGTCATCGTGACGCTGGCGGCCTTGAGGGCGGCGTCCGCGGCTTCGAGAAGGGCGCAGAAGCCCTTCGTTTCAATCATTCCGACTGCTTCCTGGTTGGCCATGGAAAGAGGTGTTGGTGGTTGGGGTTACAATCCGACCGTGCGGACCAGTTCCGCATGGGGTCGGGCGATGACGTGCGAGCAGACGAGCTCGCCGACGCGCTTGGCGGCTTCGGCGCCGGCGTCGACCGCGGCCTTGACGCTGCCGACGTCGCCCTTGACGAGAACGGTGACGAGGCCGCCGCCGATCTGAACCTGGCGAATCAGGGAGACGTTCGCCGCTTTGACCATGGCGTCGCTGGCTTCAACGCTGCCGACGTAGCCCTTGGTCTCTACCATGCCGATGGAATCACTCATGATGCTGTATTGGGTGAGGTGTTCGAGGAGGGGTTGAGGAAGATCACTTCAGCAACGCGACCGGCGTGTCCGGCTGGAGCGCGCAGGCGTTGCTCTCGTCGGTGTCGATGTGCACCTCGAGTTTGAACTCGGGATCGATGCGGACGAAGATCCGGTCGAAGGTCGTCGCACACGGGCCGCCCACGCGCAGGCGCATGAAGTCGCCGGCCTTGACGCCGTAGAAGACCGCGTCGTCGGGATGCATGTGGACGTGCGGGGCGGCGCGGATCACGCCCTCGGGCATCTCGAAGAAGCCGTGCGGCCCCATCAACATGCACCCGGGCGAGCCGGCGATCGTGCCGGAAAAACGCACCGGGGCGTCGAAGCCCAGGGCGATCGCATCGGTGAGCGCGAGCTCGACCTGGTTGAGCGTGCGACAGGGGCCGAGAATGCGGAGATTCGAAATCACCCGGCTGCGCGGACCCACGAGCGTGACCGTTTCCTTAGCCGCGAACTGGTCCTTCTGGTAAAGCCATTTCATCGGCGTGAGCTTCGCGCCCGGTCCGAAGAGCGCCTCGACCGCCTCGGGCGTCAGGTGGCAGTGCCGGGCGCTCGTGTTGACCAGGAGCGGATTGGGCGCGCGCGCCGCCCGCGGGAGCTCCCGGCCGAGGCGCTGGTAGATCGACCGGCGCACGAGGTGCTCGATTTCCACTCGATGGGGCGATGGCGGGGGCAACGACATGAAATGGCTTCGACAGGTCCACCATCGGCAGTTTCCTGCCAGAACGTCAACGAAAAGATTGCAACATCTTCCAAAATCTCCCAACTACCACCACGAAGATGCAATCCGAAGAGCGCCGAGCCCGGCTCGAAGCCTACCTTCTCAAGGCGGAGTTCGCCTCGCTCGAGGAGCTTGCACAGCACACCGGAGTGTCGGTCTCGACCGTGCGGAGGGATCTGTCGGTGTTGGAGGAAGGGGGGCTCGTCCGCCGGACCCACGGCGGGGCGCGCTCGTTGCAGCAGCCGAAGTCCGACGAGTTCGTCTTCCACGTCCGCGACACCCATCAGGTCGACGAAAAGGACGCGATCGGCGAGGCCTGCGCCGCCCTGATCGCGCCGGGCCAGAACGTCATCCTCGACAGCGGCACGACCTGTTTCCACGTCGCCCGGCGCCTCGACGGGAAAGTGGCCCAGATCATCACCAACTCGCTTCCGGTCGCCAATCTCTTCTCCGCCTCCAACCGCCACGAGGTCCAGCTCTCGGGCGGGGTCATCTACCCGCGCCTCGGCGTGCTCGTCGGTCCCCACGCCGTGGATACGTTCGCCCGGATGCACGCCGACGTGGCGATCCTCAGCGCGAGCGGGATCGCCGACGACGGGATCTACAACTCGCACGCCCTGATCGTCGACATCCAGCGCGCGATGATGGCCGGGGCCGCGCGGGTGATCTTCTGCCTCGACCACACGAAGTTCGGCCGGCGTTCGACGTTCTTCCTCACCGACTTCTCGGCCGTCGACGTCGTCGTGACGGATGCGCGCGCGCCGGGGGAACTCGTGACGGGGCTGCGCGCCCGGGGCATCGAGGTCGTGGTCGCTCCGGGCTCCGCGAGCCCGGAACCATGAGACCCGCCGCGCGCCCCGCCTCGAGGTATTGAATTGCCGACGACGATCCCGTCGTCAGACCAACAAACACCCCACCCGCCCCGCCCCCATGGCCTCTGATCCCGTCCCGGAAAACGCGTCCTCGACCGTCGAAGAATACGAGCGCGAGCCCGTTCCCCGCCACGCATTGAAGGGCCCGAAGGCCTTCTGGGGCATGTACGCCGGCGAGCACACCGCCGGCACCGAGTTCATGATCGGGCCGCTCTTCGTCGCCTACGGAGTCGCGGCGGGAGACCTGATCTTCGGGCTGATCCTGGGCAACCTCGCGGCGGTGCTCTCGTGGCGCTTCCTCACCGCGGAGATCGCCACCGGCATCCGGGTCACGATCTACCACAAGCTCGAGCAGATCTGCGGGCGGAAGCTCGTCACGCTCTACAATTTCGCCAACGGACTGCTCTTCTGCTTCCTCGCGGGCGCGATGGTCACGGTCTCGGCGACCGCGGTCGGCGTGCCGTTTCCGCAGGTGCGGATGCCCTCGTTCTCGGACCTGATGCCGACGGGGATCGAGTTCAGCGCGCTGGTGCTGATCATCGGCGCGGCGATGACGTTCGTCGCGGTGCGCGGCTATGCGTTCGTGGCGCGCGTCAGCCACATCGCGGCGCCGTGGATGTTCCTCGTCTTCGTCGCGTGCGGCCTCGCGACCCTGCCCAAGCTCGAATCCCTCGAGCTCGCGAAGATCTGGACGGGCGTTCCGGTGGCGGGCAACCCGAAGATCGGTTTCTGGGGGGTGTTCTTCTTCGCGTGGTTCTGCAACGCCGCGATGCACGTCGGCATGTCCGACCTCTCGGTGCTCCGCTACGCGCGCAAGGCGAGTTACGGCTGGGCCTCGGCGGCGGGCATGTACCTCGGCCACTGCATCGCGTGGATCTGCGCCTCGCTCCTCTTCGCGCTCGAGCTGCAACGCCGCGGCGCCGACGCCTCGAGCGCGCCGGGACCGATGGTCTTCGCCGCGACCGGTGCGGCCGGCCTGATCTGCGTCGTCATCGCGGGCTGGACCACGGCCAACCCGACCATCTACCGGGCGGGTCTCGCCTTTCAGGGGATGTTTCCGGGAATGACGCGCACGACCGGCACGTTGATCGCGGGCCTCGTCTGCACGGTCGCCGGACTGTTTCCCGCCTTCGCGATGAAGCTGCTCGATTTCGTCGGGATCTACGGGATGGTGCTCGCTCCCGTCGGGGCGATCATCGTCGTCGACGTGTTTTTCGCCAAGCGCCTCGGGATCGCCACCGATCCGGCGGCGAAAACCGGAAGTTCGTTCTTCGCGCCCGCGCTCCTCGCCTGGGTGGTCCCGGCGGCGATCGGTTTCTGGTCGGTCAAGCACTTCCAGATGCCGCTGCCGACCTACGTCACCCTCCCCGTCTGGCTCGCGAGCGGGTTGCTCTACATCGTGCTCGCCAAGGCCATGGGGCCGAAGACCGCAACCGCCTCCTGAGCCCGTCCACCGATGAAGAACCTCCTCAAACTCCTCGGCTTCGCCGCCCTCGCCCTCACCATCGTGCCGCCGTCTCTCGTGGTCGCCGGCATGCTTTCGGAGGGCTCGATGAAGCTGCTCCTCGCGATCGGCGCGGTGCTGTGGTTCGCGACCGCCCCGCTTTGGATGAAGTCCGAGGAGACTTGAACCGAAGCCCGTCTGCCCGAGGATCACGGCATGATGCGACCGTTCGCCCTGTTCGGCCTGATCACCGTCGCCGCGCTTCCGGGCCACCCGGCGGCCCCCTCTCCGGCTTCCGCCCGCGCCAACGTCCTGATGATCGCCGTCGACGATCTCAACGACTGGATCGGCGTGCTCGGCGGCCACCCCCAGGTGAAGACGCCCAACCTCGACCGCCTCGCCGCGCGCGGCACGCTCTTCGCCAACGCCCACTGCCAGGCCCCGATCTGCGGAGCCTCCCGCGTCAGTCTCCTGACCGGCCAGCGACCGGGCACGACGGGGTTCTATGGACTGGAGCCGTGGCTGCGCACCGTCCCCTCGCTGCGGGACCTCACGACGCTGCCCCAGGCGTTCAAGCGCGCCGGCTACCGCACCGCGATCACCGGGAAGATCTACCACAACTACCCGCCCCACGCGGACCGCGCCGCGGAATTCGACGAGTTCGGGCCCGACTGCAACTTCGGCCCGCTCCCGCCGCGCAAGCTGGTCGACACGCCGTCACCGATGGCGCTCGTCGACTGGGGCGTCTTCCCCGAGCGCGACGAACAGCAGAACGACCATGAAATCGCGAGCTGGGCGATCGAGCGACTCGCCCGCGAGACCGGCGCCGAGGCCGCGCCGCTCTTCCTCGCCGTCGGTTTCGGCCGGCCGCACGTGCCGTGTTTCGCCTCGCAGGAGTGGTTCGATCTCTACCCGCTGGAAACCCTGCGGCTGCCGCCCCACCTCGAGGGCGACCGCGACGACACCCCGCGCTCCTCGTGGCACCTGCACTGGTCGCTGCCCGAGCCGCGCCTGAAGTGGCTTCGCGAGGCGGACCAATGGCACCACCTCGTACGCTCCTACCTCGCCTCGATCAGCTTCGTCGACGCCCAGATCGGTCGCGTGCTGGATGCCCTCGAGTCCGGCCCCCTTGCGCGAAACACGATCATCGTCCTCTGGTCGGACCACGGCTGGCACCTCGGAGAGAAGGACATCACCGGAAAGAACAGTCTCTGGGAACGCTCGACCCGGGTGCCGTTGATCTTCGCCGGACCGGGCGTCGCCAAGGGTCGCGTCGACACCCCGGCGGAGCTGCTCGACATCTTCCCCACGCTCGCCGAACTCTGCGGCCTTCCGGCCCCGGCACAGGCGCTCGAGGGCCTCTCGCTCCGCGCGCAGCTCCGCGACGCCGCGGCCCCGCGCGAGCGGCCCGCGATCACCACCCACAACCACGGCAACCACACCGTGCGCACCCGCGACTGGCGCTACATCCGCTACGCCGACGGGGCCGAGGAACTCTACGACATGGCGAACGACCCCAACGAATGGCGCAACCTCGCCACCGACCCCGCCCACGCCGTGCGCAAGGCGGAGCTGGCCGCGTTGCTCCCGCCCTTCGGCCTCCCGCCCGTCGCCGGCAGCCGCGGTCGCATCCTCTCCCGCGAGGCCGGCGCGCCCGTCTGGGAGGGCCGGCCCATCCGCGCGAACGACCCGATCCCGGAGCTCTGAACCGCGATGATCCGCAAGGCATTCGTCATGTCCGTCGACGCCGGCGCCGAGGCCGAGTACGCCCGCCGCCATCAGCCGATCTGGAAGGAACTCGCCGCCACGCTGAAGGCCCACGGGGTCCACAACTACTCGATCTTCCTCCTTCCCGAGACCCGCCAGTTGTTCGCCACGCTCGAGATCGAGGACGTCGACCGCTGGAAGGCGATCGCCACGACCGACGTCTGCCGACGCTGGTGGCGCCACATGCGCGAGATCATGCCGGCCAATCCGGACGACAGCCCGGTCTCGACGCCGCTGGTCGAGGTGTTTCATCTCGACTGATTCCGCCGCCCTTCGCCGCGTATCCGTTTCCTCGAGTCGGATCCACTCCGGGAACCGGGCGGAACCCACCCCCCGGCCCCCGGGCCTTGTCGCGATCCTCCCTGCGCACCCGCACCCGGGGTCGCTCCGCGAAACTACTCAGTCCGGGATCGCCTCCGGTAGGCAGATCCACCGTGTCGCCTCGCTGATTCTCCCGGCGGATCGGTAAACACCTCTCAATGGCCCGGGCGGCCGCCCCCCGGGGACGCCCGCACCTCAATCCCCGGAGCCTCGTACCGTTGCGGGAGCGTGTCCATGTCCTGCCGGCGTCCGCTCCCATTCCGCCCTCGCCCGGGTCGCGCTTTGCGCGCCGCGATCGCATTCACGCTCGCCGCCCTTCCGTGCGTCGCGCAGTCCACCCAGCGCTTCGTGACGGGCCACCAGATGCTCGCGATCCCTCGCTACGGCGCGAGCACGTCGGTGAACCAGATGCGGGAGGAGGTCCGACAGTGGAAGGACATGGGCCTCGACGCCGTGATGCTCTTCGACATCGGCGGCCTCACCGGCGACGGACCGAAGCTCGCCTCGAACGGACTAAAGTACCACGAGGCCGGCGTCGCGGAGGGCTTCAAGTTCGCGATGTCGATGACCCACATGCCGGCGAACGAGGTCTCCCGCTACGTCGACTATGTGAAGAGCCTCGCCGACCCGAAATACGCGGCGGCCCGTTTCTTCGTCGACGGCCGGCCCTACCTCTCCAGCTACCACGGCTCCGGCTGGTACCCGCAGGTCGTCGGCGCCCTCGCCGCCCAGGGCTACCCCGTCTACTTCGAGCCGATGGTCTTCTGCCGCGGCTTCAACGGCGACCCGAACTCACTGGCATGGGAATCCGGATACATCACCTCGACCACCCGGGCCACGCTCGACACGCTCATGAAGCACCCCACGTGGTCCGGGGCGCAGGGCTTCGCCGAGTTCGAGATCGGACGCTCCCTCCAGGACCAGGCGACCCACATCGACTGGCTCTGGGAGACCGCGCAGGCCAACAACAAGACCGCCCGTGCCTCGATCGTGCCCTACTACAAGGGCTACGCCCACAAGGGTAACTGGCAGGCCTACGAGAGCTGGGGGTACGCCCGGCTCCAGATCGGGCTGCACCGCGCGGTCCACAGCGGCGTGCCGGCGATCGAATTCATCACCCTGAACGACTTCAGCGAAAGCTCGTACATGAACTCGTGGGGCGAGAACGACCCCGTGATCCTCACGAACCACTGGAACATCCTCGACGGTCCCGCCCTGCTCGACCACTCGGGCTTCCGCTACTTCTCCAAGCGTTACATCCAGTGGTTCAAGACCGGCGTCGAACCCGCGATCGTCGAGGACGAGCTCTACTACGCCTACCGCCTCCATCCCCGCGACGCCTCGAACTACCAGGCCCTGAGCGCCGCCGAGAAGTCCGCCCTCCAGCACTGGATCCCGACGAACCAGCCCGCCGACTGGCTCTACCGCAAGGACGGGCTCCCCTCCTCCTTCTCCGGCTGGGGCGGTCACCACTCGACCGGGATCGACTGGTCGAAGTTCTCCGACGGGATCCACGTCGCCGTCCGCCTCACCTCGCCCGCCGACGTCTACATCAATGGCGTGAAGGTCGGATCGAACCTCCCCGCCGGCGAGCACCTCCTCGTCAAACCCGGCGAGCGTAGCGACGGCGCCGGCAGCCTCGGCTACCCGATGCACACGTTCGGGCCGTCCGACTACGGCTTCCCCCGCTTCGAAATCCGGCGCGGGACGCAGACCGTCCTCCAGCACACCGGCGAGCTCGAGATCACGGCCTACGCCGTCCCGGGATGCTGGAACATCTTCGCGCGCAAAGCGCCCGCCCCGACCGGTTCCGCCGGGGCGCTCGGCGTCGCCCTCGCCTCGCCCGCCAACAGCGCGACCTTCAACGCCGGCGCCACGGTGCCGCTCGCCGTCGCGCTCGCCGGCGACACGTCGCGCCTCACCAGGGTCGAATACTTCCGCGGCTCGACGAAGATCACCGAGACGACCTCCGCCCCGTGGACGGCCTCGTGGACCAACGCCGCTTCGGGGACCCACGCGATCACCGCCCGCGCCACCGAAGACACCGGCGCCGTGACCACGAGCGCGGGCTCGACGATCTTCGTCGGCGCTCCTGTCCAGACCTCCGCCCGCACGCCCCACCTCGGCATCCGGACGGGAATCCCCGGGCGCATCGAAACCGAAGCCTACGACGTCGGCGGGCAGAACGTCGCCTACCATGACACGACGGTCGGCAACACGCCCGGCGCGTTCCGCAGCGACGACGTCGACCTCGAGCCCAACAGCGGCGGACACCACCTGAGCTTCTTCTCCGGCTCGGAATGGATCCTCTACTCGGTGCGCGTCGACAAGACCGCCCGCTACCGCGGGTCCGTGCGCGTCGCCTCGCAAGGTCAGGGCGGCACTTTCCGCCTCGAGCTCGACGGCCAGAACATCTCGGGAACGCTCACGATCCCGAACACCGGCGGATGGTCCGCCTGGCAGACGCTGACCTTCGAGGCCGATCTCGCCGAGGGCGACCGCGACCTCCGCCTGGTCGGCATCGCCAACGGTCCAGGCGGGCAATACATCGGAAACATCGACTGGTTCGAGTTCGCCGAGGTCACTCCGCCCGCACCGGCCCCGATCGTCGCACCGACACCGACGCTCACCGCCCCGTCCGCCGGCGCGACCTTTACCGCCGGTCAGTCGATCACCCTCACCGCCTCGCTCGCCGGGGACGCCTCGACGCTCGCGCGGGTCGAATTCTTCACCGGCGCGAACAAGCTCGGCGAGCGCACCGCCTCCCCCTGGTCGATCTCGTGGACGCCGACCGCCGGCGCCCACACCCTCACCGCCCGCGCGTCGACGACCTCTGGCGCCACCGCCACCAGCGCGGGCGTCGCCATCACCGTATCCGCCCCGCCGGCCGCGGCGCAACGTGCGCCCCATGGCGGGGCACGGCAGACGATCCCCGGAGTCGTCGAGGTCGAGCGCTACGACACCGGCGGCGCGAACGTCGCCTACTCCGACACCACCGCCGGCAACCTCGGCGGGGCGTTCCGCGCGGACGACGTCGACCTCGAGGCCGACGGCGACGGCCACGTGCTCGCCTATTTCGCGGCCACGGAATGGTTGCTCTACTCCGTCACCGCGACCCGCACCGCCCGCCACGTGATCGCGGCCCGCGTCGCCAGCAACGGCCCGGGCGGCACGTTCCGCCTCGAGCTCGATGGCGAACCCGTCGGCGCGACCCTCACGATACCTTCGACCGGCGGATGGGACGTCTACCAGTGGGTGGTCACCGAGGCGGACATCCCCGCCGGAGACCACGACCTCAGGCTCGTCGGCGTGGCCAACGGCCCGGGCTCCGCGCACATCGGCAACATCGACCGGATCGAATTCACCGAGAAGACCGACGCTCCGGCGCCGGTCCCGACGCTCACGGCCCCGACCGCCGGGGCGAACTTCGCGAGCGGGACGCCGATCACGGTCGCCGCGGGCTTCGCGGGCGACGCATCGCAGGTCACGCGCGTCGAATTCCACGCCGGTTTGCTGAAGATCGGCGAGCGCAACGCACCACCCTGGTCGATCTCGTGGTCCGGTGCGATCGCCGGTCCGCACAGCCTCACCGCGCGCAGCACCATCGCGGGCGGCGCCACCGCGACGAGTCCCCCGGTCGCCATCACGGTGCTGGCTCCGGGCGCCTCTCCGCGCACGCCGCACCTCGGAGTCCGCACCACCGTCCCCGGACGCATCGAGGCCGAGCACTACGACGAGGGCGGCCCCGGCATCGCCTACTCCGACAAGACCCCCGCCAACGACGGCGGCGCCTACCGCACCGACGGGGTCGACATCGAAGGAAACGAGGCCGGCCGCCACGTCTCCCACTTCGAAGCGGGCGAGTGGATGCTCTACTCGATCCACGTCGAGCGCGCCGGCCGCTACGAGGGTCGCGTCCGCCTCGCCTCGCCCGAATCCGGAGGTTCGCTCCGGATCGAGATCGGCGGAGCCGACGTCTCCGGGCCGATGCTCGTGCCCGCCACCGGCGGCTGGGGAGCCTGGCGCGAACTCATCTTCGAGGCGCAGCTCGCGCAGGGAGCGCACGACCTCCGCCTCGTCGGCCTGCAGAATCCCGGCGGCGTCGCGGGCGCGTTCATCGCCAACCTCGACTGGATCCAACTCACGGAACTCACCGGCTCGTCCCCCGCACCGCAACCGACGCTGACCTCGCCCGGGCCCGGCGCGATCTTCGAAAAGGGCGCCCCGGTCTTCGTGGCGGCGGCGCTCGCGGGCGACACGACCGGGCTCGACCGCGTCGAGTTCTACGCCGGCGCCGCCCGGGTCGCGCAGCGGACGGCCCCCCCATGGAACTTCACCTGGGCGGACCCGCCCGCGGGCGCGCACGTCCTCACCGCCCGCACCCGGACCGTCGACGGCCGCACGGCGGTCAGCGCGCCCGTCTCCGTCGTGGTGCGCGCCGCCGCGCCCGTACCCACGATCCACCTACCGCCCGATGGCGCGACGCCGATCGCCGGCGAGCCGCTGCGCGTCGCCGCCGCCATCGCGGGCGACGCCTCCGATCTCGCCCGCCTCGAGTTCTTCCTCGGCGCGACCCGGATCGGCGAACGCACCGGCGCGCCCTTCACCATCCTCTGGACGGGAAGCGCGGTCGGCACGTTCGCGCTGACGGCGCGGGCGACGACCCACGCCGGCGCCACCGCCACGAGCGCGCCCGTGACGATCACCCTGCAGGCCCGCACGCCCGGCGGGATCATCGCCCCGGGGGCCACCGTCAGCGCCCGCGATTTCGGCGCCCGCGGCGACGGCGTCGCCGACGACACCGCGGCCCTTCGCGAGGCCATCGCGACGATCGGCGCGATCGGCGGCACGCTGCACATCCCCGCCGGCACCTACCGGATCGCCCCGCAGACCGCGGGCGGCGAGGCCCTCGCGATCGACTTCGACGACCTCGTGATCCGCGGCGACGGGGCCGACCGCACCGTCCTCTCCCTCGTGCCTCGCGGCGGCGGGGATCCCGCGACCTCGTGGGATGTCGTCTCCGGCGAAGTCCGCCGCGGGACGGCGATCCGGATCAACGGCTCGACGAGCGCCGCCAGCCCGCGCCGCGGCGTCGCGATCAAGGACCTGCGCATCACCGGAAACACCCCGGCGACCGGCTCGCTCGCCAGGCCAGCAGGTCCCGCGACGGGCGACGGCTGGGATGAAACCCACCACGCGATCGCGATCACCCCCGGCACGCACATCGACGGCGTCCGACTCGAACGCCTCGAACTCGATCGCTTCCGCGGCGAGATCGTCCACGCCCCGGGCGCGACCAACGGTCTCCTCGAGATCAACAACTGCCGCATCCACGGCTCGAACGCGGTCGGGGTTTCCGTCGCCGCCGACCTTCGGCTCACCAACAGCGACATCCACGACCACGCATTCGCCGCGGTCGTCGCCACCCACGGCAACCGCGCCTCGGGACCCGCCCAGCACGGCTACTACTTCAACAACATCCTCGAGCCCCGCCGCACGCTCGCGACCAACGGCCTCCACGCCCTCGTCCTGCGCGGCGAAGGCGACGCCGCGACCGACCCTTCGCTCGCCCCGACGGGCCTCGTGATCGCGATCCAGCGCAATCTCTTCCGCAACGGCCTGCACCACGGCATCCTCGCCGACGCCGGCCTCCACGACGCGATCCTCGAGGACAACGACTTCGTCAACAACGGCGGCAGCGGCAACCCCCGTCACGGTCATCTCGCGCTCGCTCCCGCCCAGGGTGGCGTCGCCGGCGCGCGGGTCGAAGGCGTCGTCGTTCGTGGAAACCGTTTCACCACCACCGGCGCCTCGGCCTCCGGTCACGCGGTGTTCCTCAATTCCGCCGGGCGCGCGATCCGCGATGTCGAGATCGACGGCAACACGCTCGAGAACCCCGTCGGCTCCGCCTACTTCATCCGGCGCTTCCTCCTCCTCGAATCCGCCGTCGGGGCCGACGTCGCGGGGCTCCGCTTCACCCGCAACGGCGCCAACGCCGTCAGCGCCGCCGTCGAGGACCTTTCGCGGACCACGCGGCGATCCACCCGACCACTCTACGCGGACAACACGGTCAACGTGACGTCGTTCACGAGCGGGGAGGACGACTTCTTCATCCCCGCGGGCGGCGCCGAGATCGCACCTTCCTGGAGCCGGGCGCGGATCGTCGTCGCGGCGGACCGTGCGCCGGTGCGGATCCGCGAGCACCTCGCCCTCTACCCCGACGGGACCACGATCACGCTCCACGCGGCCCCCGGACCCGCGGGATTCCTCCTTCAACCCGATCCCACGTGGAACCGCTTCACCGCCGAACGCCCGGTCGCGGGCGGCGCGTCAATCGTTCTGCGCAAACGAGCCGGCCTGTTCGAAGTCCACGAAACCGCGCCCCCCGCGGTCGGTCCGATCGCGCCACCGGCCCCGCCCGCCCCGGCTGCACTCGCCATCACGCTCGTCGATCCGGTGGCCGGGGCGTCGTTCTCCTCCGGGGGATCGATCCGGCTCGCGGCCGCGATCGAGGGCGACGCCTCCCGGATCGCACGCGTCGAGTTCCTCGTCGACGGCGCGGTGGTCGGCGAGCGCCGCAGCGCGCCCTTCGAGCTCGCGTGGACTCCGCCCGGCGCGGGCCCGAGGCTCGTCTCGGCACGTTTGACCGGCACGGCCGGAGAGACGGCCAAGAGCGCGCGCGTGCCGATCCGCGTCCTCGCTCCGGCGGCTTCCGGGGCGCGCCACGATCCGCTCCGTACGCTCGACATCGGCGAAACGCTCTTCCCGGGTACGACGACCCATGACGAAATCGCAGGCGCCCACCGCGTCGAGGCCGCGGGCGCCGACCTGTGGGGCCGCTCCGATCGTTTCCACTTCGCCCACCAGTCCTTCGAGGGGGACGGCGAGATCGCCGTGCGCGTCGCCTCGCTCCTCGCCACGGATCCGTGGACCAAGGCCGGCCTGATGGTCCGCGGCTCGACCCACGCCGAGGCGGCCTACGCCGCGATCCTGCTCACGCCGTCCAACGGCGTGGTCTTCCAACACCGGCCGCTCCACGGCGCGGAGACCGCCGCGCACAACGTCCCGTCGTTCGCGGCGCCCGCATGGTTGAAGTTGCGCCGTGAGGGTGCGGTCGTGATCGGCTCGGTCTCCTGGGAGGGCGAACTCTGGACGGAGGTGGCCC